>CAIODU010000339.1 GCA_903857165.1 uncultured Methylococcaceae bacterium
AGAACCCGACCTGTGTGCGTCCCGAGCGGGAAACACCCCGCCTCGGCAAATCCCTTTCGCACCGCCTCAACTATCAGCAACGGCGCAAAAAAGCGTGCTTTTAGGCTTAAGTTAATGGCTTTGACGCTCCAGCGTGGGAACGAGAGGAAATAGTCCGCCCCGCAAGTTCCCCTCGCCTAATTGTTCTTCGTACCCTTTAATTTCATCAACGCCTGGGCGCAGCCGACTGACATTTGTTCTTTATTTGCCATGAGGCATGCCTTGATCCGGCCGCCGCCCGGCTCCACGCCAGCGCAGAGCCGTTCCACGTCAGCCTTGCAATAAGTGCGCAGCGCCTGAAAATCCGCATCTAGCTGGCTTCCCCCGGCAAATGCCGGTATGGATGCCGCTATTAAGATGAAAGCAAGTGTTGTACGAATGATCATGTGTGTGTCTCCTCAAAGTGAGTGTGAAGGGAAATTCATCAATATCCCGGCAATAAGGATACCTGTTATTTTTCAATTTTCAATCATCCCGCACCCCCCGTGGCGAACAAAATCGGGCTACCCACTTGTGGGCGGGGACACGATCAAGGCCTACCCGTTCGCCCTGAGCTTGCCGAAGGGGGTGAGCGGGTAAGCCGTTCATGGTTCGACAGGCTCACCACGAACGGCTTAAGTTAATGGCTTTGAGGCCGGCACTGGGCATGCCCAAATGGCAGGGGTGGGAAGCGAAACCAATCTTTACATTTGCCAAGCCTAAAAGTCTGTACAGAACGCCCGTCATGGGGTTAAATAAAGCATTGATATCTCCAATCCACTTTCCAAATTATATAAGAGGTTAAGCCGGCATGGCGAGAGTTACCGTAGAAGATTGCCTGGACAAGGTAGACAACCGTTTCCAACTGGTTTTGTTGAGTTCCAAACGTGCCCGCCAATTGGCCCGACACGCCGACGATGCCAAGCTGCCTTGGGGCAATGACAAACCAACCGTGTTGGCCCTGCGTGAAATCGCTGCCGGGCTGATCACCCGGGCTTATCTAAAGGAAGGCCCCAAGCATGACCGCTATCAAGTCGAGCGTCCCACCTTCAAGATACGGCATGACGACATTGACATGGACGACGACGATCTTTGAACCAAACGGACACTGCGAACGGCATGACCAAGGACACTTGCGAAGCCGACCTTGCGGAAAGCCTGGATGAAACGCCAGGCATCAGCGTGGGGGGTTTGGTGGGTCATGAGCCATTGCCAAAAGATCCGGCTGAGACGCCGCAGGAAAAACTGATCCGGCGGTTGGCCACCATGTTGGAGGCATACCTGGAACCGGCTCAGGTGGAAGATGTGTATCGCGCCTATTTTGTGGCCGAACGCGCCCACGAAGGGCAATACCGGGTCAGCGGGGAACCTTACATTTGCCATCCGATATCGGTTTCCATCATCCTCGCCGGCATGAGGATGGACGTGAAGGGTGTCATGGCCGGTTTGCTGCATGATGTAATCGAAGACACCGATATCACCAAAGAGCAGCTATTAAGGGAATTTGGCGAGGAAGTTGCCCAACTGGTGGATGGCGTCAGCAAACTGACCCAACTCGACGGCAAATCCCGCGCCGAGGCCCAAGCGCATAATGTGCGTAAGATGGTCATGGCGATGGTGAAAGATTTGCGGGTGATTATGGTCAAGCTCGCCGACCGTCTACACAATATGCGGACGCTTGGGGTCATGGCATCCCAACGTCGCCGGCGCATCGCCCGGGAAACCTTGGATATTTACGCGCCCATCGCCAATCGTCTCGGCATGAACGAGTTGCGCATGGAATTGGAGGATTTGGGTTTCGCCGCCTACCATCCAATGCGTTATCGCGTGCTCAAACGCGAAGTGAAGAAAGCCTCCGGCAACCGCAAGGAACTGGTGACCAACGTCGAAAACGCGATTAGCACCCGCTTGGCAGATTGCGGACTCACCAATTTCCAGGTGGTAGGCAGGGAAAAGCATCTATTCAGCCTTTACGGGAAGATGCGCAACAAGCGCCTGTCCTTCGCGGAGGTGCTTGATGTTTACGCCTTCCGCATCATCACTCGCACCGTGGACGAGTGCTACCGTGCCCTGGGCATGGCTCACAATCTATTTAAACCCGTGCCGAACCGCTTCAAAGACTACATCGCAGTCCCTAGGGCAAACGGCTACCAATCCCTGCATACCGTGCTCGTCGGACCTTATGGCCAGCCATTGGAAATCCAGATTCGCACAAGTGCCATGCATCATATGGCCGAATGCGGCATCGCCGCGCACTGGCTTTACAAGTCCGAAAGCGATCAGGTCTCCCTGTCGCAATCCCGCGCCCATGAATGGCTGCGCGACCTGCTGGAAATCCAAAAACACGCGGGCGACTCTTTGGAATTCCTCGATAACCTTAAGATTGATTTGTTCCAGCACGAAGTCTATATCCTTACACCGAAAGGCAAAATCATCAAATTGCCGCAAAGCGCGACCATCGTCGATTTCGCTTACGCGGTTCATACCGATGTCGGCAATGCCTGCGTTTCCGCCCGCATCGACCGGGCTTTGTCCCCCTTGCATACGCAATTGGTGAACGGTCAAACCGTGGAGGTCATCACCGCGCCATGGGCCAGGCCAAATCCACTGTGGCTCAATTTTGTCGTCACCGCCAAAGCCCGATCTGCCATTCGCGGCTATCTGCGCAATTTCAAGAAACAGGAAGCCATCAACCTGGGTCGCAAGTTGCTGGAAAAGGAGCTTGGTGCCCGTGGCATGAGGTTGGAAGACATTAGCGATGCCCGTTTCAACGAATTGTTAAAAACTCTGGATTTGACTTCACGCGAAGCATTGCAGGAGGATATTGGCCTAGGCAACCGTTTGCCATTCCTAGTCGTCCGCCTGCTGATGCAAGAGGAAATAAACCCGCTAAATCCGCGGCCGGAGGGAGCCGGGAAAGCCGTCCGCACACCGCTTATCATCAAGGGTGCGGAAGGCACGGTGGTGAGCCTGGCCAAATGCTGCCGCCCCATCCCGGGTGATGAGATTGTCGGTTTCTTCAATCCTGGCAAGGGCATCGTCGTGCATTCGAGCGAATGCAAAAACACCATTGATTTGCGCAAGAAGCAATTCACCGGGCTGGATGTGGAGTGGGACAAGCAGGTCGTCGGTGATTTTTCTGTGGAAATCAGGCTGGAATTGCTCAACAAGCTAGGTACCCTGGCCAAGGTCGCCTCGGCCATTTCCAAAATGAATGCCAATATCGAAAACGTTCAAATTACCGACCAAGATAGCGAGCTTTCCACCGATGTAATCACTTTGGCCGTCAAGAATCGCGCCCATTTGGCCAATGTCATGCGCGAACTGCGCAAATTATCCGTGGTTTTAAAAATTTCCCGCATCAAATCCGAAACAAAACCAAAAAGAACATGAATAAACAAGTCATCCACACTCATGATGCCCCCGTTGCGATTGGCACCTACTCACAAGCAGTGAAAGTTGGCAACACCGTTTACCTGGCCGGACAAATTCCCCTCGATCCTGCAACCATGGCTTTGGTGGAATCCAGCATGGATGCGCAAATCCGGCGGGTGCTCGACAACCTACGCGCCGTCGCCGAAGCCGCCGGGGGCACTCTGAATGACATTGTCAAGTTGAATGTCTTTCTGACCGACCTTGCCCATTTCGCTTTGGTCAACGAAATCATGGCCGGTTATTTTGCCGAACCCTACCCCGCTCGCGCAGCCATCGGCGTGGCATCCCTGCCGCGTGGTGCTGGCATTGAAATGGATGCGGTGATGGTGCTGGCTGAATAGTTTGCCGACAGAAAAATCTTAACATGTCACTTTCCGAGGCAACAGACAGCCTGAAGGTTGCGTCCCTCAAAGGTGTGGGGGCGAAGACACTGGAGCGTCTTGGCAAACTGAACTTGCACAAGGTCCACGACCTGCTATTCCATCTTCCCTCCCGTTATGAAAACCGGACTGCCTTGATGCCTTTGGGCAGTGTCAGGCCCGGCGACCAAGCCTTGGTGGAGGGCCAGGTGGAACTCACGGAGGTCATTGCCCGTGCCCGCCGTTCCTTGGTTTGTCGGATCAGCGATGGGACGGGATTTTTGTACCTGCGGTTTTTCCATTTTTCCGGCGACCAGCTTTCACGCCTGAAGCCGGGTGCAAGGCTGCGCTGTTTCGGAGAGGCAAGGGAAGGCTATTACGGCACGGAGATGGTTCATCCCGACTATCAACACATCGCCGATGAAGATGCCGGCAATGTTGATCAAAGCCTGACCCCGGTTTATCCTTCAACCGAAGGCTTGCACCAGAAAACCCTGCGTAGCCTAGTGGAGCGGGCCTTGGATTTGTGCCTTGAAAACAGTGGCATTTTGCATGAATGGATTCCAGAGGAACAGTTGTCTGCCTTGGGCTTTCCAACTTTGTTCGATTCCGTGCGCTTGCTGCACCAGCCTCCCGCCGGGGCGGCAGCGGAGCTTCTGGGGCAAGCCCAACAGCGACTGGCTTTCGAGGAGCTATTGGCCCATCACCTCAGCGTCAGCCGTTTTCGCAACCACATGAGACAGCAGGCCGCGCCGGTGTTGCGCTTGCCCGACCCGGTCTCCAAGCAATTCCTGGATTCCCTGCCGTTCGCCCTGACGGGTGCGCAAAACCGGGTGATCCAAGAAATCGCGACCGACCTAGCCGCGGCGAAGCCGATGATGCGCCTGGTGCAGGGCGATGTAGGTTCCGGTAAAACCGTTGTTGCGGCATGGGCGGCGCTTGCCGCTTTGTCTTCGGATTCTCAAGTCGCCTTCATGGCCCCGACCGAATTGCTGGCGGAGCAGCATTACCGCAGCTTCAGCCATTGGCTGGAACCGCTCGGTGTGCAGGTCGCCTATCTGGCCGGCAAGCATAAGGGGCAGATACGCCGGGAAACGTTGGAAGCCATTGCCGATGGCAGGGCCGGAGCGGTGTTGGGCACCCATGCCTTATTTCAGGAAGAAGTGAAATTCCATCGCCTAGGCTTGGTCATCATTGACGAGCAGCACCGCTTTGGCGTCCACCAGCGTCTGGCATTGCGCGAGAAAGGGGTGCGTGACGGGCAATACCCGCACCAACTGATCATGACCGCCACGCCGATCCCCCGCACCTTGGCCATGCTCGGTTACGCCGATTTGGACGTGTCGGTCATCGACGAATTGCCGCCGGGGCGCAACCCGGTCAAAACCTCGGTGATTCCTTCGACACGCAGATCCGAGGTCATCGGCCGCATTGATGACTGGGTGAAAGGCAGGCGGCAAGTGTATTGGGTCTGCACCCTCATTGAAGAGTCCGAAGTGTTGGAACGCGAAGCGGCGGAAAACACCGCAATCGCCTTGGCCGGGGCATTGCCAAAGGTGCGCATAGGGCTGGTCCATGGGCGGATGAAGCCCGTTGAGAAGGAAGAAGTCATGGACTCGTTCAAATCTGGCTCCGTCGATTTGTTGGTGGCAACCACTGTCATCGAGGTCGGCATGGACGTACCCAATGCCGGCCTGATGGTCATTGAGAACCCGGAGCGCTTAGGCTTGGCCCAATTGCATCAGTTGCGCGGCAGGGTCGGGCGCGGACCCGGCGACAGCTTTTGCGTGTTGATGTACCAGCCGCCATTGACACCGGGCGCCAAAGAGCGCTTGGGGATTTTGCGCGAAACCAGCGACGGTTTCGTGATCGCCGAGAAGGATTTGGAGCTACGCGGTCCGGGCGAGTTATTGGGCATCCGCCAGACTGGCCAGGTCCAATTCCGCGTTGCCGACCTGGCCCGCGACGGCGAACTATTGGATCAAGTCAAAGCAACCGCCGAGATTTTGCTGGATAGCCACCCGGATGCAGTGGAGCCATTATTAAAGCGCTGGCTGGCCGACGGGGTGAGATATGCCGAGGTGTAAGGGGCGGGTTATGACGAAGCGACCACATTAAATCCAAAAATTGTAAACCATGCACAAACGCTTTCTGTTGTCCTCCGCACTGGCCGCATTGCTGGCCGTGGCCCTCGGTGCCTTCGCCGCGCATGGTTTGCGGGGACGGCTTGACGAACATATGATGGATGTCTTCCAGACCGGTGTCCGCTACCATTTCTTCCACGCCCTTGGCTTGGGGTTGATTGCCTTGTTAGCCAAACACTACCCCGATTCCAAAAAATTGTGCTGGGCGGGTTGGCTGATGCTGGCGGGGATGGTGGTTTTCTCCGGCAGCCTCTACCTGTTGAGCTTAAGCGGCTTGACTTGGCTGGGCATGATCACCCCGTTGGGCGGCTTGGCTTTCATGGCCGCATGGTTGCTGTTGGCAGTGTTCGCCTATCGTGATGCGGCGTAGAAGGCCGGAATAAGCCGGTTCCAGCGAATCGAAGAAACGGCGTTTCCGGCAACAACCCGGTCAACTTGCCGGAAACACCCGCCGGGCGGGTTTATTCCGGCCTACGATGCCAGACCGCGCCGGTCGGCTTGTCCTCCGGCTGTCACATATCCATCATCTTGCCGTCATTGAACTGTCATGCTGTATTCCTATGATTGCATCATAGTAACCTCCTAAGGAATCACACCATGAAAATCATGCAAACCATACAAAGCTATGACATATCCATTTTCATCTGGGTCATGCAACGCAGATCGCAGAAATTCCTCGTCCGTTGCGCTCGCGGCATTTCAGCCACCGGCAACGGGCCTTTGTATCTTTTGGTGGCCTCCATCCTGTATTGGATGGGCGGGCCGGACGGGATGCGCCTGTTGACGTGCATGGCGTTGGCTTTGCTGATCGAGCGACCGTTGTATTTCGTCATCAAGAATGCCTGCAAGCGTGACCGCCCCCCGGCTGCGTTGAACATCAAAAGCTTCATCATCCCTTCGGACCGCTTCAGCTTCCCCTCTGGCCACACCTCCGCTGCGTTTCTGATGGCGACCTTGTGGGGCTGGCACTATCCCCCGCTGCTGCCGGCGCTGTTCACCTGGGCGATGCTGGTAGGGGTGGCACGGGTGATCCTCGGCGTGCATTTTCCCACCGATACGCTGATTGGCGCAGTGATGGGAACCAGCGCAGCGCTGCTGAGCATGGGGATGATTTTCGCGTGAAGGTATTTTACGGCGTTCAGGCAACCGGCAATGGTCATATCACCCGCGCCAGGGCGATGGCACCGAAACTTAAACAGGCAGGCATTGATGTCACTTGGATGTTCACCGGCCGACCTTGGGAACAATTGTTCGAGATGGAGGTTTTTGGTGACTATGCGTGGCGCACCGGGTTGACCTTTGCCACCAAGTCCGGGCATGTCCAATACTTGCAAACGGCTTGGGAAAATCCACTGGCCCGATTTGTCCGCGATGTGAAAAACTTGGATTTGAGCGGCTATGACTTGGTGATTTGCGATTTCGAGCCGGTCACCGCTTGGGCCGCCAAGCTGCAAGGCATCAAAACCGTTGGCATAGGCCACCAATACGCATTTTGCTATGACATCCCCAGGGCAGGCGCAGACTTCCTTGGCGAAAAAGTATTGCATTATTTCGCACCGGTCTCCGTGGGCTTGGGTGTGCATTGGCATCATTTCCACCACCCGATACTGCCTCCGGTCATTGAGCGGGAAATGGGAACCGCTCAGGCCAAGCCGGACAAGGTCATCGTCTATCTTCCGTTCGAGGATGTGAGCCATGTCATCCAATTACTGAAGCAGTTCCAAAGCCACCAGTTTTACGTCTATAGCCCAACATCGCCTAAAACCACCGAACACCCCGCCAATGTCCATGTCAGGCAGCTTTCCCGCGCCGGTTTCCAGAAGGATTTTGCCGATGCCTCCGCCGTCATCTGTAATGCCGGCTTTGAACTGGCGAGCGAAGCGCTGCAAACCGGCAAGAAAATTCTGGTCAAGCCGCTACGCGGCCAAATGGAACAGGCTTCCAATGCCTTGGCGCTGGAATTACTGCAACTGGGCCAAGTGATGCAGTCGCTTGATCCAGCATCGATAGCGACATGGTTGGAGCAAAGCCGTGCCATCCATGTGCAATACCCGGATTCGGCACAGGCCATTGTCGATTGGCTGTTGCAAGGGGATTTGCGGGTGGACCCGGCATGGGTGGACGGCATCTGGGCTCAAACCATCAAAACCACGCTTTAATGGGGGTTCCGTGGGAGCGATTGTTAGCGGGGCCGAAAGTCCCGTTTGCAAAGTGTTCCCACAATGACACGCCTTAATCGGTTAGAATCCCCGGTCTTCCAATTCAACCTTATACTTTGCGAACGCTATGGCAGGTCAAAATCTCAAGGGCGCGGCGCGCATCCATGCCGCATTCCTCAATTCGATGAAAGGCTTCAAAGCCACTTGGGCGCATGAAGAGGCATTTCGCCAAGAAGCTTTGCTATGCATCGTCGCCACCCCGTTGGGGCTATGGCTGGGCCAGACCGGCGTGGAAAAAGCGCTGCTGCTGGGTAGCCTGCTGTTGGTGCTGATTGTGGAATTGCTCAACACTGGCATTGAAATTGTGGTCGATCGCATCAGTTTCGAGCGGCACGAACTGTCCGGTCGCGCCAAGGATGTCGGTTCCGCGGCCGTGTTCACCTCGCTGCTGCTGGCTGGCGTGGTGTG
Organism: uncultured Methylococcaceae bacterium; assembly: GCA_903857165.1. Lineage (GTDB taxonomy): Bacteria > Pseudomonadota > Gammaproteobacteria > Methylococcales > Methylococcaceae > Methylumidiphilus. The sequence continues at coordinate 8,584 of CAIODU010000339.1, forward strand.
GGCGCTGGTATTGTTGCCGCGTTATTTTTAAACTCCCCGCAGGTATTCAGGCCGACGCGGACTCGGCTCAGTCTTTCTCATATTGAGACAAATCGTTGAAATACTGCCCGTCATTGCGGCATGGATTCCGGAATCCAGTCACAAGGAGGTGAAACTAGGGTTCGCCACTAAGCCTTTTTCAAACGCTGACGCAACCGACAAGTTACCGTCCATGGCGCTGGATTCCGGCATCCATGCCGGAATGACGGCAATGGATCCATAATGGGAATTGCTGATCCAAGTTAGATGTCAGTGAACCTTCCCCCAAAATTTGTTAAGATGCGCTCGCTGAGCCTTGTCCTGTTTACCCAATAAAACCGGAGCTTCCTTTTCGCGTGAAAACAACCAACGTAGTGCTGGCAAACCTGTGTGCATTTTTTCTGGCATCATCCCTCGCCTTCGCCGAACCCAGTGCCGAGGAATTGGCCAATAAACTCAATGACGAATGGGAGGTGATCTTCTACACGCTGCCCACTAACCGCCAGGCCGGGCGCTTCAAGGAGCTGTTGCCTCGTGTCCGGGAGTTAGGGGCAAAATACCCCAACAGGGCCGAACCGCTGATCATAGAGGCCGTCACCCTCTGCACTTTGGTCGCCGCCGAGTGGAGCTTTAGCGCCTTGAGCGACATTGAAAAGGCCAGGGATTTGCTGGTGAAAGCCATTGAGATCGACCCCAAGGCCATGGAAGCAGCCGCCTATATCGCCTTGGGCAACCTTTATTACCGCCTACCCGGCTGGCCGATTTCGTTTGGCGACGACGACTTGGCGCGGGAAAATCTGGAAGCGGCGGTTAAGCTCTACCCTGATGAGGTGGACACCAATTATTTTTTAGGGGACTATTGGCTAGGCGAAGACGAGTATGATAAGGCGCTGCCTTACCTGGAGAAGGCGGAAAAAGCCCAGATTCGCCAGTATCATTCACTGTCCGACAATCACACCAAGGCAGAAACACACAAAGCACTGGAAGCGGCAAGAAATCGGGAAGGCAGCAGAAGTAGTTTCTTTTCAGACATTGTGCCTTCATTTTTCAAGCAATAGAGGCAAAGGCATGGACGGATTGCTCTTGCGGAAAAGCCAAAATCGAGTCATGCTTATCCAAACGCCGCCTGACACCACTCTCACAATAAGGTGCATAAACAATGGAAACCATAGGCAAAAACGAACTCTGGTCTTTTTTTGACAGCGACAGTCATGAAAACGGGAAAGCCAAAAGAGCAACGAACACCGAAGTGCGCGGAGAAAATGGCTGCCCCGTCGGTTCCTACTTGGAACTTGCCACCAAAATTGCCGAACTTCAATTCAGGAACAAAAGCCATGTGCTGATGTTTCGTGGTCAATTTCGCGACTTCCGCAACCAACAGGACAACACCAGCATCAAACCTGGCCTGTTTCGTCCCGATGCAAACGGCAAGAACCCCGATGCGGAGATACTGATTAATCGTTTTGCAACATTGAAATTAGCGGAAGAAAAGCTCATTGGTTTTTATGCCAAATGGAAATTTTTGGGTCAAGACCGCATCCAACGCAGCCGCGTCCTGCGCTGGTCGATATTGCAGCATTATGAGGTATGCCTGACGCCCCTATTGGATGTCACTCATTCAATCCGTATTGCCGCCTCGTTTGCCTCTTTGGACAACCATCAAGACAAGACATTCATCTATGTCCTGGGGATTCCCAACTTGAGCGGGGGCATCACCGCCAGCTCCGAGGCGGGCATCCAAACCATCCGGCTTGCCAGCGTTTGCCCTCCACAGGCCATACGCCCGCACATCCAGGAAGGGTATCTGCTCGGCGAATACCCCGAGTTTGACACTTTTGAGCAGAATTCGCTCTATGAAGCCTACGAGATTGATTTCGGGCTCAGGTTGGTCGCAAAATTTTGCTTCCACCCCGTCGCTTTCTGGACCAACGATGCCTTTCCTAAAGTGCCCAAGGAGGCGCTCTACCCAAACCATGACGATCCATTGTTCGAAATGGCCGAAGAATTGAGGGACGATCTGAAGCTCGCCACGAACGTACCCTTATGAACCGGTGTTACAGCATAGGGAATGTTTGTAGGGCGGCCTTCAAGCTGCTTCCGCGGTTGATGACCCTGCGGATTTGTTTGGCAGCCTGAAGGCAGCCTTGCAACCGTTCGAAACCGATGCCGTCCTACAAATCCATCATTCCACTTTGCCTTTCCCTCCCCTAAACGCTTATAGCCTAGCGTTTTTCCAGCATCCGCAAAAACACCCATGGACACCATTTCAATCAGAGGGGCACGTACCCACAACCTAAAAAACATCGACTTGGATCTGCCAAGGGACAAGCTGATCGTCATCACGGGTTTGTCGGGTTCGGGCAAGTCTTCGTTGGCTTTCGATACCATTTACGCCGAGGGTCAACGGCGTTATGTGGAGTCGCTGTCCACCTATGCCCGTCAATTCTTGTCGGTTATGGAAAAGCCGGATGTGGATCACATAGAAGGCTTATCCCCTGCCATTTCCATAGAGCAGAAATCCACCTCCCATAATCCCCGTTCCACCGTCGGCACCATCACCGAGATTTACGATTACCTTCGCCTGCTGTTTGCCCGGGCCGGAACGCCGCGCTGCCCGGACCATGGGGTTTCCTTGGAGGCGCAGACCATCAGCCAGATGGTCGATGGCGTGATGGCCCTGCCGGAGGATTCCCGGTGGATGCTGCTCGCACCGGTGGTCAACGAACGCAAAGGCGAACATGTGCAAGTGCTGGAAGAATTGCGCGGACAAGGCTTCATCCGCGCCCGCATCGACGGCGAGGTTTACGAGTTGGACGAGCCGCCAAAACTGGATTTGAAGAAGAAGCACACCATTGAGGTCATCGTTGACCGCTTCAAGATTCGTAGTGATTTGGGGCTTCGATTGGCGGAATCCTTCGAGACGACTTTGCGCCTGGCCGAGGGCTTGGCCTTGGTGGTTTCGATTGACGATGCAAAACAGAGTCTGGTGTTTTCGGACAAGTACGCCTGCCCCCATTGCGGCTATTCTTTGAGCGAACTGGAACCCCGCATCTTTTCTTTTAATAATCCCAAGGGCGCGTGCCAAAAATGCGATGGATTGGGCGTGAAACAATATTTCGATCCCCGCTTGATTGTCCACAGCCCGCAGCTTAGCCTGGCCGGTGGGGCGGTGCGCGGATGGGATCGGCGCAATGCCTATTATTACCAGATTATCTCTTCGCTGGCGGACCATTACGGCTTTGACTTGGAGCAGCCGTTCGAGAAATTACCGCAAGCGGTGAAGGACGTGATTCTTTATGGCAGTGGCAAAGAAACTATTCCCTTCAAGCACCTGAACGCACGGGGCAGCTATGATATGCGCTTCCATGCGTTCGAGGGCGTCATCCATAATATGGAAAGGCGCTACCGGGAGACCGATTCCAGTCTGGTGCGGGAAGAATTGACCAAGTATATGGGTGGCAAGCCCTGCCCAGACTGCGAGGGTACCCGCTTGAACAAAGGCGCCCGCCATGTGTTTGTGGCTGAACGCAACTTGCCGGAGTTGACCCATTTGCCGGTCCGGCGCGGGCTGGATTTTTTTGATGAGCTGCAATTGCCGGGCCAGCGTGGCGAAGTGGCGGCGAAAATCGTCAAGGAAATTCGCGAACGGATGCGGTTCCTCGTCAACGTGGGTTTGGATTACCTGACGCTGGACCGAAGTGCCGACACGCTTTCCGGCGGCGAGGCTCAACGCATCCGTCTGGCCAGCCAAGTCGGGGCGGGGCTGGTGGGTGTCATGTATGTGCTGGACGAACCCTCCATCGGCCTGCACCAACGCGACAATGAGCGCTTGCTGAAGACCTTGATACGACTGCGCGACATTGGTAATACAGTGATTGTGGTGGAACACGACGAAGAAGCCATCATGGCCGCCGACCATGTTGTGGACATAGGCCCCGGCGCGGGGGTTCACGGCGGACAAATCGTAGCACAAGGGACTCCACGGCAAATCTTGGAACATGCCGATTCGCTGACCGGGCAATACCTTTCCGGTCGGCTGGAGATTGAGATTCCCGCCCGGCGCAACCATAGTGACGAGGGAAACGTGCTGCGACTGGTCAATGCCACCGGCAACAATCTGAAAGGGGTTGATGCAGCTTTCCCCGTCGGACTGTTCACCTGTGTCACCGGCGTTTCGGGTTCCGGCAAATCAACGCTGGTCAACGACACCTTGCACAAATTCGCCGCCCGCGAGTTGAACGGTGCGAGTGCGGCCCCCGCCCCTTGCGAAAAAATCGTAGGGCTGGAATTGTTCGACAAAGTGGTGGACATTGACCAAAGCCCCATCGGCCGGACGCCGCGTTCCAACCCGGCCACTTATACCGGGTTGTTCACCCCCATCCGCGAATTGTTCGCCGCGACGCCGGAGGCGAGGTCACGCGGCTATACGCCGGGACGCTTTAGCTTCAACGTCAAGGGCGGGCGTTGCGAAGCCTGTGCGGGCGATGGCGTCATCAAGGTGGAGATGCACTTTCTGCCGGACATTTTTGTCCATTGTGATATTTGCAAAGGGAAACGCTACAACCGGGAAACCTTGGAAATCCGTTATCGCGGCAAGAACATCGCTGAAATTCTGGGAATGACCGTGGAGGAGGCCTGCGCGTTTTTCTCGGCGATACCCAATGTCCACCGCAAGCTGCAAATGCTGATGGAAGTCGGCTTGAGCTATATCACCTTGGGTCAAAATGCCGTGACCCTATCCGGCGGCGAAGCCCAGCGCGTCAAACTCGCCAAGGAGCTGTCCAAGCGCGACACGGGCAATACCTTATACATCCTTGACGAACCGACCACGGGGTTGCATTTCCACGACATCAAACAATTATTGAAAGTGCTGCACCAATTGCGCGACCACGGTAACACGGTAGTGGTGATCGAGCATAATCTGGATGTCATCAAAACCGCCGATTGGATTATTGACCTAGGCCCGGAAGGCGGCGACGGCGGTGGACGGATCATTGCCGAAGGCACGCCGGAGCATGTGGCGGCGAACCCGGCCTCACATACGGGGAGGTTTTTGAAAAAGGCGTTGGGGAGGGGCAAAGAATGGTAAAGCTAAGTTTTTTGATAAGGGATAAAATGAGGTTGTTACTGTTCCCGTTTACAATATATCATTATATAATATTTGGATTTTGATATGACTGATTATAAATGGAATCCTATTAGACCTTTGTCAGAGCAAGATGGTGTAATTGATCTTGCATTTATACGACCACTTTACGATTCATGGCGAATATCTGAAAAACGACTTAAAGAATCTAGCAGAGATAACTTACGCGAGTTTAACAATCGCCTTGTTCGTAGACTGAGCATCGAAACTGGTATCTTAGAAAGGCTATATGACCTAGATAGATGCACAACTGAAGCATTGATAGCAATGGGATTTGTCGAAGACATCGTGTCACGTTCCAGCACTGACATAGAACCATCGCGTTTGATCGATATTCTCCAAGACCAAGAGGCGGCGATTCAGCTTGTTTTGGATTGCATCGCCAATAAGCGTCCTCTAACTAAATCCGTACTCCATGAACTCCATATTCTTGAGGGTGGGCCAGATCATGAGAATTCACATTGGTACAAGTATGAGGTGGTAGCTTCTGCCAAGGATGCAGGTAAATTCGCCAATTTCTCAGAGCATCACTATTTTGTGAAGGCATCAATCCGTGCCGAACGTGAACAACTTGTGTTTGTCGTATCCTTTCACCATGTCGGACGTGAATTGTCAGGAATTATTGAGGTGACAGCCTTCGCAAAGTTGGTATCGTTTGAGGGTTCTGAGGATAGGCATTCGGTTTCAGATAGTTTCTTTGTGTGTTCACTGGAACCGTTCGTTTTTACTCATCAAACCGATGTGAAGTTTGTAGAGGCAGCATTTACACGTTGGATAGATGCTTCTCTCGCCATCGCAGTGAAAGAATATGGTGATCGGCTTTGAATTGTATAGTACGAGTTCAAGCCTCACCGTTTGCGTCGAAAGCAAGAAATTACGCAAGTTGAGACTCAGATTTTTCACCTAGTTATCCACTGCTACGTTGACATTGGCGATTGACACTGGAAGATCGCCTGCAATTCAGCGGCTTACCTCTGAGTCAAATGCTATAATCTATAAATATCAACAGCTTATAAAATGTCGGTTGGTTTGCTTTGATTAGATACAGCCAATGAAAAATCCAGAAAAACTTGAAAATAATCTTGGAAATCGGCGAAACTCACAAAGTTATCCACAGCTTTGTCCATGAATTATGGGGTATGTTTATGCATAAAATGACCGGTATCGCTTCCGTAAACCGGGTGTTCATCGTTGGATGCGGCGATATAGGCATACGGGTCGCCTTGTTGGAGCAGGCAGCGGGACGACAGGTCATCGCCTTGGCCCGTTCGGAAACTTCCACGCACAGGCTGGCGCAACATGGAATTGAACCTGTCGCAGGCGATCTGGATCATCCCGGCTCCTTGCTTGAACTGCCAAGCACTGAGGTGGTGTATTACTTTGCGCCGCCTCCTTCAGAGAGTGATGGCGACCCAAGGTTGGCAAGTTTGCTTGCTGCTTTGGACAAAAACTCCCTGCCTCGCAAGTTGGTCTATATCAGCACCAGCGGTGTTTATGGTGATTGCGGGGGTGAGTGGGTGGATGAAGACTGGCCGATGAATCCCCGCTCTGACCGTGCGCGACGGCGTGCGGCGGCGGAAAACCGGCTTTTGGAATGGTCCCGGCTTCGTGGGGCCGATGCGGTGATCCTTCGCGTCCCCGGCATCTATGGCCCCGGCAGGTTGCCCGTTGAACGCATCCGGCGCGGTGTTCCGGTGGTGCGGGAAGACGAGTCGCCATGGAGCAACCGCATCCATGCGGACGATCTGGCGCAAGCGTGTGTCCTGGCGGCACTCCGGGGAAGGGCGGGAGGGGTTTATAATGTCAGCGATGGCAATCCGACCACGATGACGGATTATTTTTTCCGTGTCGCTGATTTGCTTGGCCTTCCCCGCCCCCCGTCCATTTCAATGGAGGATGCCCGGCTTACCCTTGGGCCGGGCATTTTGTCGTTTCTGGAGGAATCCAAGCGCTTGGACAATCGGCGGATGCTGGAAGAATTGGGGGTGGAGTTGCGTTACCCTATGCTGGACTGCGGCCTGCCTGCCTGTCTTGTGCAACCTGCCGATTCCCCCCTGTCTGGCAGCGTTCGCCAATCCGCCGCCGGGCATCGGGGAGGGTGATGATAAGCTTTAGGCGATTTCCGAATAACAAATCAAACTGTAGGGTGTCCTTCAGGACGCCATGGTGGCCTGAAGGCCACCCTACGGGTAAAGGCATTCTCGTAAATGTCCTTAGTTCGCCCCAGGCGACATGAAGATAATAAATCGTTTTGCGCTAGAGACCTTAAGGAGTCCGTGCAATGGCAAAAGTGAAAAATGAACCGCAGTTGGTGAAAAAAGCCGTTGAAGTGACCGAAAAATACGCCAAGAACAGAGGGTTTTCGGCATTTCCAGCCAATCTTTCAGCTAACGACAAGGTGGAATGCAGTTACCGGCTGCTGGTGGCAGACAAACTCGTCACCCCCTTGGCCTTGGATCAGGAAAGCATACCCAATATGCGGCATAAACTGGCATTATGGATTTCCCGGCAATTGCCCAAAGACCATCCGTTACTGCAATAGCCCGTAAATAATTGAAGGTTACAGCGTTTTCTATATCTATTAGTTACTTATTTACGCCCATGTCGGCAAAGGATTGCCGACCTACTGCGTAACAAGGACTGTAGGGCGGCAACCCTTTGCCGCCAACGATTTCAAAACTTAAACAACGTAATCAATTGAAATTAAAAACACTGTAACCCGAAAGAGGCAGGTAGTCATCATGAAAAAATACATCGGCCTGTGCATGATTGTCAAAAACGAGGCGCATGTCATCCGCCGTTGCTTGGAGAGCGCGTTGCCCCTCATTGATTTTGTTTGCATCGTGGATACTGGTTCCTCCGATGGCACGCAAGAGGCCGTTCGCTCGTTTCTGCGCGAAAAGAACCTGCCCGGCGTGGTTGTCGACGAGCCTTGGCAGGATTTTGCTTACAATCGGTCTTTCGCATTGCGGCAATTGCGGGAAATGCAAACCATCGATTATGGTCTGATGATCGACGCGGATAATGTCCTTGTTTTTGAGACGGATTTCAACGCCGCCCAGTTCAAAAAAAGTTTGGACGCCGATGTGTATGATGTCACCCTGAGGACAGGCGTTGTGTTTTACCGCTTGCCTCTATTGTTTAGCAATCGGTTGGAATTTGCTTATAAGGGCGTATTGCATGAATACCTTGATTGTTCCTTGGCAAAGACGCGCAGTATAGCCACCGGTTTCCTTAACAATCAAATCCAAGACAGCGCAAGAAACCGCAATCCAAGAAAATATCAAGATGATGCCGCCGTTTTCGAAAAAGCACTGGCGGAAGAATCCGATCCTTCCTTGCTGTCCCGCTATACTTTTTATTTGGCCCAAAGCTATAGGGACTGCGGTGAAAAAATCAAATCAATGGAGGCTTATCAGCACCGCTCAACATTGGGTTATTGGGATCAAGAAGTATTTTACAGCCTATATCAAATAGCTAGGCTCAAGGAGGAGTTGGGCCATCAAGAAGAGGAAGTCATCCAGGCTTATCTTGCGGCGTATGAGGCTTGCCCGATCCGTGCGGAGTCTTTGTATGGGGCCATCCGATTTTGCCGTTTGCGACAGAAATATCAACAGGGCTATATCCTTGGCAAGCATGCGCTTGGCATAGCCTATCGGCAGGATGGATTATTTGTCGAGCAATGGATTTATGACTACGGCTTGCTGGATGAATTTTCCATTGTAGCCTATTGGGCTGGTCACTATCGCGAATCCTTCGATGCCTGCCTGAAATTGCTAAGGGAGGCCAAAGCACCCCCTAGCCATCGGGAACGGATATTTCAGAACGCCGATTTCGCGATTCAAAAACTTAACAATCCAGACTTGCGCAATCTATTGCCGGTGTGAATCAAAAAAAAAGCCGGGGTTCTTGCGAAACCCGGCTAAAAATAGGTCGATTTACAGAAAGGGTATTAAACTATCAGTTGCTGTAGCAGGCCATTCAGCTTGTGGACAAACGCAGCCGGATCGTCAATTTGTCCGCCTTCGCTCAGCACGGCCTGATCAAACAGTATCAGGGTCAAGTCGGCAAAACGAGTTTCATCGGTCTCGTTTTTGAGCTTGGCGATCAAGGCGTGGCTGGGGTTGATCTCAAACACTGGCTTGCTGCCCTGGACGTTTTGCCCGACTTCTTTGAGTATCTTCTCCATCGTGCGACTCATGCCATAAGCCTCGCTAACCAGACAGGCCGGGGACTCGGTCAGACGATGGCTGATGCGCACATCGGCAACCTTGCCGTCCAAGGCTTTCTTGATCTTTTCAATCAATGCCTCGAAGTCATGGCTGACGTTGTTGATGTCTTCTTTTTCCTTCTCGTCTTCCAGCTTGCCCAAGTCCAAATCGCCACGGGCGACGGATTGCAGATGCTTGCCTTCGTAGTCGCTGAGGTGGTCTGTCAGCCAAGAGTCGATGCGGTCCCCCAACAACAATACCTCCACGCCTTTCTTGCGGAATATTTCCAAGTGCGGGCTATTCTTGGCCGCTGACAAACTATCTCCGGTGATGAAGTAAATCTTGTCCTGGCCCTCCTGCATGCGGGATATGTAGTCGTCCAAGGAAACTTCCTGGGCATCGTTCCCGGTGGAAGAGAAGCGCAACAGTTTGGCGATGCGATCCTTGTTCTTGTAGTCGTCAATGATCCCTTCCTTGAGCGCTTGGCCGAATTCTTTCCAAAAGACTTTGAATTTATCCGGTTCGTTTTTCGCCAAATCCTCAATCAACCCCAGCAATTTCTTCACCGCGCCGGAGCGGATTTTTTCCAGCAACTGGTTTTCCTGGAGCAATTCCCGGGAAATGTTCAGCGGCAGGGAGTCGGAGTCGATCACGCCACGGATGAAGCGCAGATAGCGCGGCATTAGCTTGTCGGCATCGTCGGTGATGAACACCTTGCGCACATACAGCTTCACCCCATGTTTGGGGTCGCGATCCCACAGGTCGAAGGGTGCGTGCGACGGGATGTAAAGCAGTAAGTTGTATTCATTGGTGCCCTCAACCCGGCTGTGGAGGCGGGCCAAGGGTTCCTTGAGGTCATGCGATACGTGCCTGTAAAACTCGGCATATTGTTCTTCGGTAATTTCGTCCTTGGACTTAGTCCACAATGCCGATGCACTGTTGACGGTTTCATATTCCACCGGCTTCCCGTCCTCGTCATCGCCGTAGGTTTCCTTTTGCATCTCGATGGGGATGGAGATGTGGTCGGAGAACTTGCGGATGATGGTGCGCAGCCTCCAGCCTTCCAGGAATTCGTCCTCGCCCTCACGCAGGTGCAGGGTGATTTTGGTGCCTCGGTCGGCCTTCTTGATGGTTTCCAGGGTAAATTCGCCTTCCCCATTCGATTCCCAGCGAACACCTTCCTCGGGGTCGCCGCCGGCATCGCGTGTTTCCAGCGTAACCTTGTCGGCAACGATGAAAGAAGAGTAAAACCCAACGCCAAATTGACCGATCAGTTGGCTATCCTTAGCCTCGTCGCCCGTCAGCGATGCAAAGAAATGGCGGGTGCCCGAACGGGCGATGGTGCCGATATTCTCGCGCACCTCGTCACGGTTCATGCCGATGCCGTTGTCCGCAATCGTGATGGTGCGCTGTTCCTTGTCGTAATCGACGATTATTTTCAACTGGCTGTCGCCTTCGTAGAGGCTTTCGTTGCTCAACGCACTGAAGCGCAGCTTATCGGCGGCGTCAGAGGCATTGGAGATCAGTTCGCGAAGAAAAATATCCTTGTTGCTATACAAGGAATGAATCATCAGGTTAAGAAGTTGTTTGACTTCCGCTTCGAAGCCAAGGGTGACTTTGTTTTCCGCAACAGACATGGCGATTGCAAATCCTCATGAGTAAGATGGTTGGATGGAGCCCGTTCGGGCCATAGCTTGTTCCATTATTGGGATGTTTCAGTTTTTTTCAAGCATGTTGCTTGGAAAATCGGTTTTGGGCTTGCAGGACAGGAACTTCAGCTTTAAATATAAAAATGACCCAATTTGCGGTATCATCCACAATTCATTTAAATAGGTTGGAATCGAATCACAATGCTGGGTAAGCTGGTCAAAACAATCATTGGCAGCCGTAATGAACGGCTGATTAAGAAAAAAAAGAAAATCGTCAAGAAGATCAACGCACTGGAGCCTCAAATCGAGAAGCTGTCGGATGCGGAGTTGCAAGCCAAGACGCTGGAGTTCCGGGAGCGCCTGGCCAACGGCGAGAAACTGGAAGCCTTGTTGCCGGAAGCCTTTGCCGTGGTCCGCGTAGCCTCGCAGCGGGTGTTGAAAATGCGCCATTACGATGTGCAGTTGATCGGCGGCATGATTCTGGACGACGGCAAAATCGCCGAAATGAAGACGGGTGAAGGCAAGACCCTGGTCGCCACCTTGGCGGCTTATCTGAATGCACTTCCCGCCAAGGGTGTGCATGTGGTCACCGTGAACGACTATCTAGCCCGCCGCGATGCCGAATGGATGGGTGAAATCTATGGCTTTTTAGGGCTAACCACGGGCGTGATCGTCAACGGGCTGGACAATGCCGAACGCCGCGAGGCTTACGCCGCCGACATCACCTACGGCACCAACAATGAATTTGGCTTCGACTACTTGCGCGACAACATGGCCTTCACCCCGGAGGATCGGGTGCAGCGGGGCCGTTATTTTGCCATCGTCGACGAAGTTGACTCGATTTTAATCGACGAAGCGCGCACCCCCCTCATCATCTCAGGGCCCACGGAAGACCGCAGCGATCTTTACCATCAGATCAACCGGCTGATTCCGAAATTGACCAAGCAGGAAAAGGAAGACGGGCCCGGCGATTATAGCGTTGACGAAAAGACCAAACAGGTTTATCTGACCGAGCAGGGACACGAGCGCATCGAACAGATGATGGAAGAACATGATCTGATCAAGTCGAACCAAAGCCTCTACGATGCGGTGAACATTCGTCTGATGCATTACATCAACGCTTGTCTGCGTGCCAATGTACTGTTCCAAAAGGATGTTGACTATATTGTGCGTGACAACCAAATCATCATTGTCGATGAATTCACTGGCCGTGCGATGACCGGAAGGCGTTGGTCGGAGGGCTTGCACCAAGCGATAGAGGCCAAGGAGGGTGTGACCGTCCAGAACGAAAACCAGACCTTGGCTTCGATTACTTTCCAGAACTATTTCCGCCTGTATGCCAAGCTTTCCGGCATGACCGGCACGGCCGACACCGAGGCTTTCGAATTCCAGCAGATTTACAATCTCGAGGTCGTCGTCATCCCGTCGAATGTCACCAATGTACGCAAAGACTTTGGCGATTTGGTCTATCTGTCGGCGCAGGAAAAATACAAGGCCATACTCGAAGACATTCAAGAGTGCGTGGCACGGGGGCAGCCCGTGTTGGTGGGCACCACGTCCATCGAAAATTCCGAACTCCTGTCTGGTTTGCTGAAAAAGGCCGGCATTTCCCATGAAGTGCTCAATGCAAAACACCATGAACGTGAGGCGCATATCGTTGCCGAGGCGGGAAGCCCCAGTTCGGTGACCATCGCCACCAACATGGCCGGTCGAGGCACGGACATTATTTTGGGCGGCAACCTGAAAGAGGAAATGACCCGCCGCAATTTGACCGATCCCGCCGACATCGAACAGGCGAAAATAGATTGGGCGCAGCGCCACGAAGCGGTGGTGCAAAGCGGTGGCCTGCACGTCATCGGTTCCGAGCGGCACGAGTCGCGGCGCATCGACAACCAGTTGCGCGGGCGCTGCGGTCGGCAGGGCGATCCCGGCTCGACCCGCTTCTATCTGTCTTTGGCGGACAACTTGATGCGTATTTTCGCGTCTGACCGGGTCGCTGCCATCATGCAGAAGTTAGGCATGCAAGAGGGCGAAGCCATTGAGCATCCCTGGGTCACCAAAGCCATTGAGAATGCCCAACGCAAGGTGGAAGCCCGCAACTTTGACATTCGCAAGCAATTGTTGGAATACGACAATGTGGCCAACGACCAGCGCCGGGTGATTTACTTCCAGCGTGATGCGTTGATGGAGGCGGAGGACATTTCCGAAACCATCACGGCAATTCGGGAAGATGTGGTCAACATGATGTTCCAGCAGTTCATCCCCCAACATACCATGGAAGAGCAATGGGACGTGAAGGGGCTTGAAGAGACGCTGGATCATGATATCAATGTCAAAATCCCGGTTGGTCAATGGCTGGAGGAAGATCACTATTTGCACGACGAAAAACTCAAGAAAATGATCACCGACCGGGTGCAGGAGGATTACGATGCCAAATCCACCGCCATCGGGTTGCCGGTGATGCACCATTTTGAAAAATCGGTGATGCTGCAAGTGCTGGACAATGCTTGGAAAGAGCATTTGGCGGCCATGGATCATCTGCGCATGGGCATACACCTGCGCGGTTACGCCCAGAAAGACCCCAAACAGGAGTACAAGCGCGAAGCCTTTGAAATGTTCACCGGCATGTTGGATAGCGTGAAACAGGAGGTGATTTCGATTGTGTCGAAGGTGCAGGTCCGCTCCGACGAAGAGGTTCGGGCCATGGAAGAAGACGCTCGCCAAAAGCAACGTGAGCGGGAATTGTTGTTCCAGCATGCGGCACCCGACGGTTTGGCGGAAGACACCCCGGAGTCTGCGCCAAGGGAAGACAGAAAGGCCGAACCGGCCAAGCCATTTGTGCGCGAAGGGGAAAAAGTAGGCAGAAATGATCCCTGCCCTTGCGGTTCCGGCAAAAAATACAAGCAATGCCACGGCAAGCTGGATTGAAGCGCGGTTGTTGGGAGCATGGCGATGAAACAGGACAATCCTGCGTACATACCTAAAGTCCCCGGCTTGAAATTGGGTGCGGCCGGTGCCGGCATCAAGCGGACCGACCGGGACGACCTCGTGTTGATCGAATTGCCACCCGGTTCGAGTTGCGCCGCCGTGTTCACCCGCAACGCCTTCTGCGCCGCCCCGGTGACTGTGGCTCGCCGGCATTTGGCCCATGCCCCGCGCTGGCTGTTGATCAACTCCGGCAATGCCAATGCGGGCACCGGCCAACGCGGCATGGACGACGCGCTGCAATCTTGCTGGAGTGTGGCCGGCCTGAGGGGCGGTACTGTGGAGCAAGTCCTGCCTTTCTCCACCGGCGTGATCGGCGAATACCTCCCCGTCGACAAGATCGCAGCCGCCCTGCCACTCGCCATCGAAGCACTGGCCGAAGAAGGCTGGGGACGGGCCTCGCGGGCCATCATGACCACCGACACCGTACCCAAGCTCGCCCATCGTGAAATCAGCTTGGACGGGCGCACAGTGGTTCTGGTGGGCATGGCCAAAGGTGCCGGCATGATCCAACCCAATATGGCGACTTTGCTGTCATTCATCGGGACCGATGCCCAAGTCGAACCCACGTTACTGCAAGAACTGCTGGCAAAGGCGGCGGATAGCTCCTTCAATTGCATCACCGTGGATGGCGACACCTCGACGAATGATTCCCTGGTGCTGATGGCGACTGGCGCTTCTGGCGCTGTGGTGGAAGGGGGCGGCGCAAACCTGCCAATTTTCGCGGTGGCCTTGCAAGCGGTCTGCGACGAGTTGGCCGAGGCCATTGTGCGTGACGGCGAGGGTGCCACCAAACTGATGCGCATCGTCGTCGAGCAGGCGCGTAGCGAGGCCGAGGCGCGTAATGTGGCGAAAACCATTGCCCATTCCCCTTTGGTAAAAACGGCGTTCTTCGCCAGCGACCCGAACTGGGGCCGCATCCTTGCCGCCGTGGGCCGTTCCGATTGCCCGGACATGGACATAGACAAGGTGACGATTTTTCTGGGCGATGTCTGCATCGTAGCAAACGGCGGGCGTGCCTTGACCTATACCGAAGAAGCCGGCCAGAAAGTCATGGCGGAAACTGACATTACCGTGCGCGTCGTCCTGGGGCGCGGCGATGCCAGGCAACGGGTGTTGACCTGCGATTTTTCCTACGATTATGTGAAGATCAATGCGGAGTACAGGACTTAGGCGAAGAGACCCTCCGTCCAAGTCCGTCCAAGTCCAAAAAACCCGCCATAGTCAAAAGCTTAGGCGGGTTTTTTTGTCCGTTGAATGGACGGTGATTTGATTGAAAGGTGTCTTGCGCACACAGAAGGAACTTGCCAGCTTTTCAACCAAGCCATGCCGTGAACCTTGGCAGAACGGCAATGTGAGCGAGGGGTGGGTAACTTACGGCATAATGGACGGATGAAGCGCATTGGCAAATTATTTTGCCATCACGAATAAGAAGCTAAACCAAGGAACAACGGATTCATGTCGAACGCAAAACTGACTCTCGCACGGCTGGAAAGCCTATTGCTGACCGCCTGTGACGATCTGCGCGGAAACATGGACGCGAGCGAATACAAGGAATACATCTTTGGCATGTTGTTCCTCAAACGCGCCAGCGACCTGTTCGACCAGCGCCGGGAGGAGATCAAACGGCAAGGTTTGGCCCAGGGTTTGAGCGAAGCGGACATTGCCCTCAACTTGGAAGACCCCGACCAATACTCCGGCAAATATTTTTTTGTGCCGCCCCGCGCCCGATGGAATGAGCCTTGGTCTGACATCACCATCGACAAGGAAGGAAAGCCTGTATTCACCCATTACCCGGCCCTCAAACACGTCAAGGAAAATGTCGGCACGATGCTCAACAAGGCGCTTGAAGCCTTGGAAGAAGACAATGCCGATGCTTTGCAAGATGTACTCGGCAACATCAACTTCAACCGCAAAATCGGGCAGCAAACGCTGGATGACGATACGCTGACCAACTTCATCCAGAACTTCGAGAAGATTCCCCTCAAAGATGACGACTTTGAATTTCCCGACCTGCTCGGTGCGGCGTATGAATATTTGCTGAAAGAATTTGCCGACCAAGCGGGTAAAAAGGCCGGCGAGTTCTACACCCCTGCCGAGGTTGTACGCGTCTGCGTTGAAATCTGCGAACCCAAGGAAGGCATGAGCGTTTATGACCCCACCGTGGGTTCGGGCGGCATGTTAATCCAAGCGCGGGATTATGTGCGTGAATGTGGCGGCGATTCGCAAGAGTTGGCCTTGTATGGTCAGGAAAAGATGGGCACGACCTGGTCCATCTGCAAAATGAACATGCTGCTGCACGGCATTTCCCACGCCGTCATCCGCCAGCAAGACACCCTCCGCGAACCGCAACACCAAGACGACGACGGCCAGCTTAAGCGCTTCGACCGAGTACTTGCCAATCCCCCGTTCAGCCAGAATTACATCAAGAAGGAAATCAAGTTTCCCGGACGGTTCCCGGTATGGATGCCGGAAAAAGGCAAAAAGGCCGATTTGATGTTCGTCCAGCACATGCTGGCCGTGACCAAAGCCAATGGGCGATTGGCGACGGTGATGCCGCATGGAGTGCTGTTCCGGGGCGGCGAAGAACGCGAGGCAAGGCAATATTTCATCGACAAAGGCTATTTGGAGGCGGTGATTGGCCTGCCGAGCAATCTGTTTTATGGCACGGGCATTCCTGCTTGCATACTGGTATTGAACAAAGCAGGGAGCCAGCAGCGCAACTCGGTGCTGTTCATCAACGCCGACCGCGAATACCGTGAAGGCAAGGCACAAAACCATCTGCGGCCCGAAGACATCGACAAGATTGTCCACGCCTACCGTGCCGGGCATGACATCCCCGCCTATGCCCGCCGTGTGCCGGTGGATGAGATCAAGGCCGAAGACTACAACTGCAACATCCGCCGTTATGTGGACAACGCCCCGCCGCCCGAACCGCATGATGTACGCGCCCATCTGCATGGCGGTGTGCCGGTCAGTGAAATCGACACTTTGGTGCATTTTTGGCAAAACTACGACGGGTTGAGGGAGAGTTGTTTTGTCGAGAGGCAACCACCAGAAGAGTGTTCGCGTAGCCCGGATGAAGCCCCGCAGGGGCGCAATCCGGGGAATCAATCCACGCAAGACCCCGGATTTCGCCGCAATGCGGCTACATCCGGGCTACAGGTCATCTACGCCGATTTCACCGAAGCATTGCAAGACAAACGCGCCATTGCCGCGCATGTCAACCAACACCCCGGCGTACAGCAACGGCAAACCGAGTTTATGGAGCAACTGCAAACCTGGTGGCAATTGCACTTGCCGCTGATCGAAGGCTTGGCCCCGGATGCCGCCAACCAACAAGCCAAACCGAACAATGTCTACGCCATGCGGGCCACACTGCTGGACAGCATCGAGCGCACCTTTGCCGGTCAACACTTGCTCAACCGCTACCAGATACGCGGTGCTTTCGCCAATTATTACAATCTGCTGAAAGCCGATTTCAAATCCATCGCTGCCAGCGGGTGGGGACCGGAACTGATCCCGGACGAAGACATCCTGCAAAGCCAATTCCCTGCCGTGCTGGCCGAACTGGAAAGCCAGCACAGCCGCCTCGCCGAGTTGCAAGCCCTGTTCGCCGTTGCCAGCGAGGAAGATTTTGAAGACAGCGAAGACACCGGCGTGTTGCCCGCTGATGAAGTCAAAGCGCTGAAAGCCGTGATGAAGGAAGCCAAGGGCAACCAGAAACTCGCCAAGCGCGACAGCAGTTTTGGCGATGCCGACAGCCACCGCAAAGAGGCCGAACGCATCGAAACCCAATTGGCCCGCCACAAAAAACTGGAAGACGAAGCCAAGACGCTGAAAACCCTAATCAAATCCACCGAAAAAAACCGCGACGAATTGGTGGAACAGGCACGGCTGAACATCAGCCGGGACGAAGCGCGGCAAGTCATCATCGAGCGGCTAGGCACTGTGTTGTTTGACAGTTACCGGCAATACCTCCGCGCCGACCAACGCGCTTGCATCGCCGCGATTGAAAACCTCTGGGGCAAATATGCTGTGACCGCCAAGCAGATTGAAGCCGAACGCGAGCTAGCGGCGGCGGAGTTGGAGGCGTTTTTGGTGGAGTTGGGGTATGAATAATAGCCGTCATTCCGCCATGGACGGTAACCAGTCGGCTGCAACAATACTTGATTGAGCCTATGTAGCCGAAGGCAATATATGAAACAACCCGCCGTCTATATTCTGGCGAGCAAACGCAATGGTACGCTTTATACGGGTGTCACTGGCGATTTGGTTCGGCGTATATGGGAACACAAAAATGATTTTATTGATGGGTTTACTCAAGACCACCAAACCCACAGCTTAGTGTATTATGAATTGCACGGCGATATGACAGCAGCCATTGCCCGAGAGAAACAGATTAAAAAATGGAATCGGCAGTGGAAGTTGAGGCTAATCGAAAAATCCAATCCCGAATGGCGAGATTTATGGCAAGAAATCATTGGTTAAACATAACCGTTATTCCGGCAGTCAGATCCAAAACAACAAATCTCCGTCATTCCGCCATGGACTGGCGGAATCTAGTGCCATGGACGGTAACGGGTCGATTACAACAGTGCTTGGTCGGGTTCTTTTGTAATGTTGCAGATTCACTTCCCTGTGACTGGGTTCCGGCAGTCCATGCCGGAACGACGGGGTTGAATAGGCGGCGTTCACCGGGTTGGCTAAACACTCCGTCATTCCCGCTGGGATGCGGGAATCCAGAGCCATGGACGGTAACGGGCCGAATACGACAGTGCTTGGTCGGGTTCTTTTGTAATGTTGCAGATTCACCTCCCTGTGACTGGGTTCCGGCAGTCCATGCCGGAACGACGGCGCTTGCTGAGTTGGAGGCGTTTTTGGAGGAGTTGGGGTATGAATGAATGGATTGAAAATTCGCTAGGTTCGCTGGCATGTATTCGACGAGGTATTGGCTATTCCGAATCTACCTTGAAAAATAACCCGGAAGATGGTCGTCATTATATCAATATGAAATCCTTTATAAAGGATGGTGGCTACAACAAAGAAGGTTTGAAGTTTTATTCAGGTTACTTTGCTAAGGCTGATGTCGTTTCATGTCGTGATTTGTTATTAGTCAATACTGATGTCACTCTTGATGGGGATATAATTGGAGTTCCAGCATATTTACCTAGCCATCTGCAAAATGAAGAGGTTTTATTTTCACATCATGTGACGCGATTAAGTCTTAACGAAAAAATAGAGCCTAAATTTCTTTATTATCTACTTTGCATCAATACTTACCGGCGCTGGATGCTCAAATATGCCAGAGGCACGACTGTGCTTATGTTGGATATGGGGGCAATTAAAAGGATACCAATTCGATACCCTGTTACAAAAAGCAACCAGCGCAAAATAGCTGTTATCCTCACCAGCATCGACACGGCTATCGAAAAAACCGAAGCGCTGATTGAGAAATATCAGCAAATCAAAGCCGGGTTGATGCACGACCTATTCACCCGTGGTGTGCTACCCAACGGCCAGTTGCGCCCACCCCGTGAGCAAGCCCCGGAGTTGTATCAGCAAACCGCGATTGGGTGGATTCCGAAGGAGTGGGAGTGTAGTCGTCTGGGTAAAATTCTCTCTGAATCAGGCGGCTATTTGCAAACCGGTCCTTTTGGTAGCCAGTTACACGCAAATGAATATTCTTTTGAAGGAGTTCCTGTTGTGATGCCGCAGGATATAAATAATGGCTCTATTGAAGAAAACTCGATTGCACGCATTCCTGAAGAGAGGGCAATGAGCCTTTCTAGGCATCGTTTACAGCATGGAGATGTAATTATCGCTAGGCGAGGGGAACTTTGTAGAGCAGCAGCAGTATCAAGAAGGGAGACAGATTGGATATGTGGAACTGGTTGCTTCTTGCTACGGCTAGGAAAAACCAAAATGAACCATTGCTTCTTTTCATTGGCTTATCGGTATGATTTTATTCAAAGGCAAATAGAAGGTTTAGCTGTAGGAACTACAATGCCAAGCCTAAATAACGCAGTAATGTCGAAGTTATATTTCCCAGTCCTTCAACCTTTAGAGCAAGATGTAATTATTTCAAAAATTGATACTCAATCAAGGACTATGGATAAACTTGAAAAACAGGTTGAAAAGTTGCGAGAAATCAAACTCGGCCTCATGCAAGACCTCCTCACTGGCAAAGTCCCGGTGAAGGTCGATGACCCGGTTGCGGATTTTGTGAATGCTTAATCATCCCAGCGTAATCGTTAAAAGCCCGTCATTCCGCCATGGACTGGCGGAATCCAGTGCCAAGGAGGGTAATCTGCCAGTGTGCATGTGTTTTGTTTGGGCAAGGTGCCAACCCACATATTCACATCCCTGTGACTGGGTTCCGGCAGTCCATGCCGGAACGACGGGTTATATTGAAACAAATCCGCCGTCATTCCGCCATGGACTGGCGGAATCCAGAGCCAAGGAGGGTAATCTGCCAGTGTGCATGTGTTTTGTTTGGGCAACGTGCCAACCCACAGATTCACATCCCTGTGACTGGGTTCCGGCAGTCCATGCCGGAACGACGGTATTTTTTTAAGGAGTCCGGACTATGACACTCTCACTGGAAGATTCAGCCAAAGGCCAAGCCGCACTAAACGCATTGCAACGGGCGGTGGCAAAGACTTTGGATAATAAACAACGGTTGGGACAGTATGCCGTGGTGTGGCAAGACGGCAAGCCGGTGATCATCGGGGGGGTGTTGGATGATTTAAGCCCTTCGTCATTGGTTGGTAAGGATTTGGCGAAGCCATTAGATGACTAACCATTATCCCAGCCTGAACCCTGACAAAGCGCTGATCTGGCGCATTGTCCATCGGGACAATCTCCCGTGGATTCTGGACAATGGCTTGCACTGTGCCAATTCCAGCGTGTTGTCCTCCAATTACATTAAAATCGGCAATGCCGAGTTGATCGACAAGCGCCACCATCGCCCTGTACCGATTTCACCGGGCGGCACATTGGCCGACTATGTGCCGTTTTACTTCACCCCCTTCTCGGTGATGATGAAAAACATCCATTCCGGTTGGGGGGTGCAACAACGCCACAATGAAGAAATTGTCATCGTGGTGTCCAGCTTGCATCATGTCAAATCCATTGGCTTGCCTTTCGTTTTTACCAATGCACATGCTTACCCAAACTGGACTAATTTTTACAGCGATTTGGCACAATTAAAGGAAATTGACTGGGAGATTTTACAACGCCGGGATTTCAGCCGTGACCCGGACGACCCGAGAAAGATGGAACGATACCAGGCAGAAGCCTTGATCTATAAGCACTTGCCAATTCATGGCTTTCTCGGCATAGTGTGCTACACCGAAGCACTCAAACCTAACATTGAACTGGAGATTCAGCAGCGTGGGCTGCAACTGCCAGTATATGCCCGTCCGGGCTGGTATTTCTGATGATTCAATTCACCCAAGGTAATTTATTAGAGGCGCGAACCGAGGCACTGGTCAATACAGT
Organism: uncultured Methylococcaceae bacterium; assembly: GCA_903857165.1. Classification (GTDB taxonomy): domain Bacteria; phylum Pseudomonadota; class Gammaproteobacteria; order Methylococcales; family Methylococcaceae; genus Methylumidiphilus. The sequence goes on from CAIODU010000339.1 coordinate 30,096, forward strand.
GAACACGGTTGGCGTGATGGGCAAGGGCATCGCGTTAATGTTCAAGGATCGCTTTGCCGAAAATTTCCGTTTATATGCCGCCGCTTGTAAGGCTAAGCAGGTGCAAACCGGCAAGATGTTCGTGACCGAGGTGAATGAACTGGAAGGCCCGCGCTGGATTGTGAATTTTCCAACCAAGCAACATTGGCGAGCGCCTTCACGATTGGCGTGGGTGGTGGAAGGACTGCATGACTTGCGCCGATTTCTCGTTGACCATCAAGTCAAATCCATTGCCATTCCGCCCTTAGGCGCGGGCAATGGGGGCCTGGAATGGGCCGATGTGCGTCAACAGGTTGAGGCTATCTTAGGGGATTTGGATTTAGAAATCATCGTGTTCGAGCCTACCCGGCAATACCAAAATATAGCCAAGCGCACCGGAGTCGAAAAGCTAACGCCCGCCCGTGCATTGATAGCGGAAATGGTGCGGCGTTACTGGATACTGGGGATGGAGTGCAGTTTGTTGGAAATACAAAAGCTCGCGTGGTTTATTGAGCGGGGAATTGAGCGCTTCAGACCGGGGGACAACCCGCTCAATTTGCAGTTTGTGGCGCATAAATATGGCCCTTACGCCAACCGGCTAGACCACTTGTTGAACAACTTGGATGGTAGTTATCTGCATTGCAACAAGCGTATCAGCGATGCCGACCCGCTTGAAGTCATCTGGTTTGACAATGACAGGAAGACCTACATGGAAACCTATCTGAAGACTGAGGCTAAAGCCTATCTGCCTGCATTGGAATACACCACGGCCTTGATTGATGGGTTTGAGTCGCCGTTTGGCATGGAGCTTTTGGCAACGGTGGATTGGCTGTTGTGCAAGGAACAAATTGACCCAACCCTTGAGGCGGTGCGGGAGGGCATGAAACACTGGCCAGCGGGGGCGGCGGAGCGGAAATGCCGTTTGTTTGATGATCGTGCCATTAGTATTGCATTAGCGCGTTTGCAGAACCCGCCGACTATCCCGGCAAGGTGAAATGCGTCATGTCTGAATACTCCGAAGTCGAAAAACCCTTCCTGCAGCAGCTTGAAAAATTAGGCTGGACAGTCATCGACCAAGGCATAGGGATTCCGCAAGAGGCCGCGCCTAGCCTACGCAGTCACTTCCGCCAGTGGGTATTGCCGGAGGTGTTCAACGAAGCCGTGCGGGCCATCAATTTAACCGAAGATGGCAAAGAATGGCTGACCGATCTGCAATTGGACGATTTACGCAGTCAGTTGTCACGCCAACCCAACCGCACTCTGCTGGAAGCCAATGAAGCCGTTCAAGCCTTGTTGCTTAAGGCCCAGGTGGATGTCAACGAACTGACTGGCGAGGTTGACCCGGTGGTGCGGTTAATTGATTTCCAAAACCCGGAAAACAACCGTTTCCACGCCATCAACCAGTTCCGCATCGACACGCCGGGTTGTGTGAAGGGCTTCATCATTGTGGACATCGTGTTGTTCGTCAATGGCATTCCCTTGTGCGTGGTGGAGTGTAAAAAAGGCTCGGAAGTCTGTGCCAACCCGATGCAGGAAGCCTTTGTACAGCTGCAGCGTTACTTGCGCCGTCGCAAAGAAACCGAACTGGCCGGACTGAAGGAAGGCGAGCCACGGCTGTTTTACACCAATCTATTGTTGATCCGCACCAGTGGGTTGGAAGCCGACTATGGCACGATCACGTCGGGCGAAGAGCATTTCTTCGCATGGAAAACGCTCTACCCGGAGAACGAGGCCGACCGCGAGGGCATGAACGCCCAACAGCAATTGATCGCGGGGATGCTGACCCGGCGCAACCTGTTACAGATTCTCCGTACTTGTTCGGTGTTCATGGACACCGATGGCGGCACACGCATCAAGGCGGTTTGTCGTTATCAGCAATTCCGCGCCGCCAATAAGATTGTGGATCGCTTGCGCACCGGCATGACCGCGATGGACCGCAGCGGCGTGGTCTGGCACACCCAAGGTTCGGGCAAATCCCTGACCATGGTGTTCTTGGCGCGGATGCTGAGGGCCAGCCGTGACTTGAATGATTATAAGATAGTGCTGGTGAATGACCGGCATGATTTGGAAGACCAATTGGGCGAGACGGCCACGCTGATTGGCGGGCGGGTGAATGTCATCGAAAGCAGCCAAGACTTGCGCCTGTCCTTGGCAACCGACAGTTCCGACATCAACATGGTGATGGTGCATAAGTTCCAAGAGCGCAAGCAAGTGTTGGGCAATGCGGTGGTCGAGGCACTCGGCACTTATCTAGCGATGCCAGCCAGCAAGACGTTTGGCGTGGTCAATGCCTCGGAGCGGATTATTCTGCTGATCGACGAGGCACACCGGACGCAAAGCTCGGACATGGGTGACAACCTGTTCGATGCCTTCCCAAATGCCACCCGCGTGGCCTTCACCGGCACACCGCTGATTACCGAACGCCACGGTGAAAAAAGAACGCACAAACGTTTTGGCGAGTACATCGACACTTACAAGGTGATGGACTCCGTGAATGACGGTGCCACGTTGCAAATTCTGTACGAAGGCAAAACCGCCGACAGCGCACTCAATGAAAAACATGCCTTTGATGAGGCGTTTGAGGACTTGTTTAAGGATCGTAGCGAAGAGGAATTACTGGCGATCAAGCGGAAATACGGGGCCACGGGCGACATCTTGGAAGCCGAGAACCGCATCAATGCCATCACCCGCGATTTGGTCAAGCATTATGTGGACAACATCTTGCCGAATGGCTTTAAGGCGCAAGTGGTGTGTCATTCCAAACTGGCGTGTGTGCGCTATCAAGTGGGGATTCAGGCAGCGTTGGCTGAACGAATCGAACTTGAAGAAAGCCTTATTGCATCCGTTCCTGTAAAATTAAAGAGTCATTCCACCATGGATTGGCGGAATCCAGACGCAGGGATGCAGATTGTGGGGCGGGACGGATTGTCCTCCATGGCACTGGGTTCCGGCAGTCCTTGCCGGAACGACGATGAACACCTAAATTCAATTAGATTAGATGCATCACCTGATTACGAACTCATCAAAAAGTTGAAGTTTTTGAAAACCGCCGTGGTGATCTCGTCCGATGGCACGAATGAATTGGCCTATATCACTCATGCCCGCAAACAGGCGGCACGGATGAATGCGGTGGACAATTTCTGCAAAAGCTTCGACTACGACGATCCAGACAAGGAAAATACCGGCATCGCCTTCCTGATTGTCTGCGATATGCTGTTGACCGGGTTTGATGCGCCCATTGAACAGGTCATGTACATTGACAAAAAACTGCGAGAACATGGCTTGTTACAGGCCATCGCCCGGACCAATCGGGTAAGGAAGGGCAAGCAGCGCGGGTATATCGTGGACTATATTGGCTTGGCCAACCACCTGACCTCGGCGTTGTCTCTCTATGCCGCCAGTGATGAACTGCAAGAACTCCAAGACGGTTTGCAGAGCATCGCATCAGAATTGCCTATCTTGGAAGAACGCTATCAGCGCTTGTTGCAGCTTTTCACTGAATACGGGGTGAAGCAGATCAAAGCGTTCGTCACCGGTGCATTGCCGAATCTGGACGCGGATGCTGCCGTGGTCCATGCTGCCGTTAAAGCATTAAAGGATGAAAAACGACGGGCTGATTTTGAAGTGTATTTGAAAAAGTTCTTGATGAGCCTGGACATCATCCTGCCTCATGAGTCGGCTCAATCCTACCGTGTTCCCGCCAAGCGTTTCGGCTACATCTTGCAAGTCGCCAAGGAACGCTATAAAGATTCCAGCCTTGACTTAGGGAATGCGGGGGAAAAGGTCAAGGCGTTGATTAACGGGCATCTCATCAGCCTTGGCATCAATCCAAAGGTTCCACCCATCGAACTATTGGCCGAGGACTTTCTGGAAAAATTGGCATCCCACACCGGCAATAATGCGGAAGCCAAGGCCAGCGAAATGGAACACGCCATTCGCAAGCATTGCACTGTCCATCATGACGAAGACCCGGCATTCTACAAAAGCCTGTCCGAAAAAGTGGATGCGCTGATCGAAAAGCATCATGATGAGTGGGAATTGCTGGCAGAGCAGTTGGCCGGGTTGCGCAACGAGGCGATTACCGGTCGCCAACAAGGCAAAGACGGCATGGGTAAAGAGGCAGCCACCTTCTTCGAGCATATCGTGCCAGTGGGTTTTGCCAGTGGCTCGGTCGATGACGAGGCAAGACCCAGGTTCAAGGCATTGATGGAATCCGTTGTTGAAATACTTCAAGACACCATTGGTAGCATCGACTTTTGGCAAAACCCGGATAAGCAAAAGCGGGTTCGTGGTTTGATTAAGACCGAAATCGCCAAGACGGGAATCGAGGAGTTGAAGCAGAACCGGGAACGGGTTGCCGTCGAAATCATGAAGCTTGCCAAAAATCGCCACGACCAACTAACACGGCATTCCCAAGCAGTGGGGGCATGAATGCAACTTCGCCAAGTACGCGACATTGAATACCACTTGCTGCCGGGGGCTGACCGCCAAACCACGGACATCGTGATTGAGCGCAATGGCATCATCACCGTCCGCCCGCCGTTGAAAATGACACCCGGGCAAGTGGACGAAACCGTATTCAGCAAACGGATGTGGATATACCGCAACTTGGCCGAGTGGCGCGAACTCAACTCGAAAAACGTTTCCCGTGAATGGGTAAACGGCGAGTCATTCCCCTACCTGGGCAGCCAATACCGTTTGTTATTGGTCAACGGGCAGGACGAGCCGCTGAAACTCAAGGATGGGCGATTCTGCTTGCTGCGATCCATCATCGAAACTGGTGACAAAGAAGCCCCTTATCAGGTCTTTGAAAACTTCTATAAGCAAAAGGGTTTGAACCGCTTGGTCAAGCGCGTGGTCTATTTTGCCAGCAAGGTGGGAGTGTCGCCGGGAAAAGTTCAAATCAAGGAGATTGGCTATCGCTGGGCCTCTTGCCTCAAGAATGGCGACCTGCACTTTCACTGGAAGTGCTTGATGGCCCCATTGACGATCATCGACTATATCGTGGTCCACGAGCTTTGCCATTTACATCACCGTGACCACTCATTGGCATTCTGGAACGAGGTGGATAAGGTCTTGCCTGATTATCGTGAACGCAAGGAATGGCTACGGCTGCGCGGGGCGGAATTGGAGCTTTGATTGGCTGTTGCCGTTCTGAAAAGCCTGACAATAATGGAGTCCACTGATAAACCGGTTTAGGGGAAATAATTGCATGAGCCGGGACATTGAAAAAGCCCAAGCCATTTTGAACGCATTGGAGGGTTGAGCCATGCATATCCGGCGCGAAAGGCCGTGACCAAAGACCCGTCTTCGACTGGCTGTTAAAGGATGCCAGCCGATTTGGTGAAGGTTCACCAAAACGACCGGAAAACGTAAGGCACCGCCAAATAGCGTAGGGGCGGGTTTGGAACCCGCCCCTACAACGTAATTACTCCGCCTTCGCCAACGCGTGGCCACCTTGGCCGGCCAGACCGGAATACAAGGAGTGCGCACCAAACCGCATCTGATGCGGGCGGCCCAGCTTTTCTGCGTGGAAGTCGATGGCGAACTGCTCCTTCAACTCCTTGCCGTCCCAGTGGTACAACTTCAGGAACTGCTCGTTGTCCTTGCCTTTCTTGTCCCAGTTAGCCAGCAATGAAGTTGTGTAGTACAGCCGTTTGCCGTCCCAACTCGAAGACACCATGTTGACCTGGGAACCGATGTGCTTTTCATAAACCTGCACTGGCTTGTCGGGGTTGGAAATATCAAACAGACGGGTGTTGCCGTCCATGAAAGTGTTCACCCACAGATGCTGGTCGTCGTTGGAGATGGAAATATCCACCGGCAAGGTGATTTTGGACGGATCGCCGATGTCGGCGACTTCTTTGGCCTGCCATTCGCCCTTGGCGTCCTCATGAATCAACCAAATTTTTGAGGTCAACGCGGTGGTGGTGAAGCAATAATTATGCGTCTCGCCCCAAGCGCAACGGATTTCCAACGGCGCGCCCGGCACGTCAAAAACTTTCTTCGCTTGCTTGGTGTGCAAATCCCAAGTCACCACGGTGTTGCCGAAGTGCTTCATCGCTTCCGGGTCGGCCAGCATCTTGCCAAAATCCATCATGTAGTTGTTCCAACCGGTGAAGGATGAAGTCACCAATAGGTTCTTGCGCGGCAGGGCGCGGACATCATAATTGTAGCCGTCGGCATACTTGCCGGTTTTGATGGCGCCTTGCAAATTGCTGTCGGTGGGCATCCAATGGGTCGCAATGTATTCCCCTTCATTGGTATATTCCACCAGCGCCGTGCGTCCGCCATGGTCTTTATTATTGGACAGGCCGGTGATGATCATCCTTCCCGGCAGCGCGTACATAGTATGCGGACCGACCACACCGCCCGATTTTTCGACGAAATTAGTGATGGTTTTGTGCAGTTTCGGTTTGGACGGGTCGGTTTTCACGTCGAAGACAAAAATTTTACTGGTGTCCAGTCCGCCCGCCCACAAGTATTGGCGGTCATCGGTGAAATCGGAATGATGCGCCTCGTTGCGGCCACCGACGGAAAACTGGTGGATCACCTTGCCGTATTTGTCCGACTTGGGATTGACATCGACGGTGACCAGTTTGTCTTGTTCGTCGCCTATGCCTTCCTCTCCCAGTGTCCAGACATAGACATAGTCTTCCTGCCCGGTGATTTTCTTCATGTAGGGGGACGCGCAGGTTTCGTCTGCAAATGACGTGGCGGGCAGGGCGGCAAGGCCCAGCAGACCTGCGACGGTGAAGCCTGTCAGTAGTCCACGGATTGTCCGAGTGATTGTTTTATTCATCTTGGCATGATCTCTCTTTAATATTTTTTTATTTCTGAACCCGGTTTATGCCGGGGATTGTTCCGCTGTACACGGGTATATCTTCGTCACGATTTGGCGGATGCTATTGGCTGGGAACCCGCCTTGTTCGGCATGTTCCCGTATCATCGCTTCGTTGGGGGCAATGTACACGCAGTAGACCTTGTCCTGCGTGACGAAGCTTTCCACCCACTGAATCTGTGGGCCGAGATTTTTCAATATTGAGCAGGACTTTTGCGAAATGCCCTGCAATTCGCCGGGCGACAACTGGCCTGCGCCTGGAATATCGCGTTCGATGATGTACTTCGGCATGGCTGTTTCTCCTGTTGTGGGTTGAAGTTATAACTAACAGATGTTGCGCATGAACCTAGGGCTGGAGCGTCAAAGCTTGCTTTGACTGGCAAGGCTTGCCTTGCCCCTTCCTGCCTGTCTGCGACAGGCGGTCAAAGCAAGCTTTGACGCTCCATGCGTAACATCAGTTAACTAATATGACCGGTCGTCTCGTTACGGCTGAAAAATTTTAGGCTTTAAAGTAGCCCGCCAACAAATTTTTGCAGCAAGCCGTCAGAGGGGCGGTGGATTGCTCTATCTTCATCCGCAATAACGCACCCTGCCAAGCGTCGGAAAGAAAGTCGGCCATTTCTTCCGCGTCTTTATCCTTGCGAAACTGTCCTTCCTGTTGACCGCGCTCGATTCCTTCCCTTAGTTTGTCACGATAACGATGCAAGGCGCTGCTCAATGCCAAGCGGCAGCTTGCGCTGGTGTCGCCGATCTCGCCGATGAGATTGCCCAACAGGCAACCGCCAACAAATTGCCGGCGCTCCAACGCGGCGGTCAATTCCCCAAAATAGCCTTCAAGCGCGGCGGCGGCGCTCAATTCGGGTCGTTTCAGCCATTGATCCAGCAGGGTGATAAACGGCTCGATGTAATGTCCAATGGCAGCTGCGCCAAATTCTTCCTTGCTGGCAAAGTAATTGTAAAAAGACCCCTTCGGCACTCCGACACTTGCCAGTATGTCTTGCAGCCCCGTGCCATGGTAGCCATGCTCGGTGAACAGCGCGACACCTTGGTCTAGCAATTTTTCGCGAGTGATGTGTTTTGAAGCGGTTTTCATCATGAAAAACATAATACGACCAGTCGTCTTATAAATGCAAGCTTTTTGTTGAAAAAAAATTGGACTGGCGGCGGAAAGCCTAAGTGTGTAGGCTATATTCCAAGAATCATGGTGATTCCAACCCTATTGCAAAGGTCAGATGTGGGGGCGGGTTTGGAACCAATACTGTTGAATTAAGGAGTAGGTCGGCATCCCCATGCCGACAATGAACTTGTTCTTCCCTCGGCGGCAAAGGGTTGCCGCCCTACGGATTCTGTTGCATAGGCTTAATTCAACAGTATTGGGGTTTGGACCCCGCCCCTACTTAAAAATCGAACGGGAAAATGGCAAAAATTTACAAGACACTGACGGGCGTCATGCTGATTTTCGGCATTGCGGCACAGGGGCTGGCGGAGGAAATTGATCCAAGAGTGGAGCGAATCCGTCGCGACTTGGGCTATTACCGTCAAAATGAAAATCAAAATGGTGGGTTGGCGGCGGAAATCCGTGCATTACGCGAAGAGTTCCGCCAGGCGACTGAGCGTCAAGACAATCGTATTCGACAGATTGAGGAGGAACTCAAGCAACTCAAGCCGATGGCAAAGCCATCCCCGCAGACTCCGCCCCAGACCATCTCTGCCGAACCCCCGCGTACCGAAGTGAAACCCCTTCTTCCGGCATTAAACAAGGGGGGCGGAATTTCGGTTTGCCATCAAGGCTGTGATTTCCAAGATTTGCAACAGGCGGTGGATGCCGCCCCGCCGGGCGGCCTTATTTCGGTCGCAGCCGAAATCAATGGAACTTGCGCGGTCATCAACAAGCCGCTTCGACTGTCAGGTTTGCAGGGCAAGGATGGCTCGCGCGCGCACCTGGCAGGCGGGGTTTGCCTAGGCAAGGCGTCTTTGGTTACGGCAGCCCCCAACATCACCATCGAGGGGTTTGAGATTTCCGGCATCCAAGTAGGTGACGGAAACGGTGCCTGTATCCGGCTGGACCCGGGCAGTCGTGATATTACGATTAAAAACCTCTACTGCCATGACAGCCAAGATGGAATCCTCGGGGGATTCAGTGGCAGACTCACCCTGGAGGATTCAACTTTCGAGAGCAATGGTTTCGGCAATGGGCAGGCCCATGGACTCTATCTGACTGATGGGAACGAAGCGGTGATACGCCGCAGTAAAATACTGTCAACGAAGGATGCCGGGCATTCGCTCAAATCGGGTGTGCAAAAACTGATCGTGGAAGATAGCGTCATCGCCGCGTTGAACGGCCACAATTCGCGAGCCTTGGATGCTTTTGCCGGGGGCGACATTAGCTTGCGCCGAAATGTCATCCAGCAAGGGCCGCAGTCCGACAATAGCGACGTGATCGGCCTTGCACTGGAACCCAACCGATTGTTGCCTGGCGGACATTCCGTTTTGCTGGAAGACAATTGGGTGATTTTCGACGATGACACTCGGGGTCAGAAAGTGTTGTTCAGGGGGCAAAAACTGGGCTCCGTCGTCGTCCGCAATAACATGATGGTCGGGCTGAATCGAATCGGCATCGACGGGGTCAGGGAGGAAGGCAATCGCTGGGCTGAAAACCGCAGTCAGGCTGGCTTGCCAGCGTATGACGGAAGCTTGGCAACGCTCCCTGGCCCCGGCAAGAAACCCGCCAACCTCGACCATTCCAAAATTCCATCCCTGCCGGGATATTCTTGGAGGAGTATTTTCAAGTGATTGTTTGGGCTTTACCTTAGGCTTTGGCTCTGTTAGCGTTAAGGTGATTCCTGAGAAAAAACATCCCATCAAGAATCCGTTCCGTGGGAAAAAATAGAGTCCACGAAAGACACGAAAGGCACGAACAAAAGCAAGATTCGTTCGTGCCTTTCGTGTTTTTCGTGGACGATTCTTTTGGTGGATTCATTAGAATTGTGGTTTGTGTTAATCTTCCGTCATCCACAACCAATAGAGACCCGTGTCATGAAGAAATCCATTCTACTTTTAAGCGTTTTGCTGGTGTCCGCGTCTATGCTTCAGGCTGAAGAGGCCAAGGTCGCTGTCGGCAATAACGGCATCGGCATCCCCGAAGGCTATAAAAACTTCCGTCTGATCGGCGTTTCCCAGCGCTCCGACGACCAGACCCTGCGTGCCATCCTCGGCAACGATGTGGCGATTGAGGCGGCACGAGCGGGCAAAACCAATCCGTGGCCAAATGGAACCATCCTCGCCAAGTTGGGCTGGAAGCACACGCCTAGCGACAAATTCCCCGCCGCCACCATTCCCGGCGACTTCACCCGTGCCGATTTTATGATTAAGGACGATGTGAAATACGCCTCCACCGGCGGTTGGGGTTGGGGCCGCTGGATCGGCATGGAACAAAAGCCCTACGACAAAGCCGATTTTGCCCAAGAATGCATGGCCTGTCATTCTGTGGTCAAGGATCAGGATTTGGTATTCACCAAGCCGGTGAAACTGCCTTAGGGGCCGCCTATTCGCGTTCGCGCGAATACAGTTCTGACTTACACGGTTTGGCCTGTTGCCCCAATATGGACGACGCTTGCCGGGGTTTATCCGCATTGGCCGCTGGCGGCAAGCGATTCAAGACCCTTGACATCAACGAATATGTCGATCAAACCGCCGCGACAGGAGGGTTTTGGATGTCGCTTCATGAATTGATTGCCGATTATCCTTGGCTGATCAAACGCATGGAAAGGCTGAGGGCAACAGCGGAAGGCCGGGAGCCGAATTTCCCACGGCGGAGGCTGCGGGCTTGGCTACTGGCTCTATTCATTCCCCGGATAGGCGTTGGATCCGGGGCGGGGGCATCGCCTCTAATCATGATCGCCGCCATCGGCATCTTGGCGGCCATCGCCGTTCCCGCTTACCAAGACTTCCTAACGCGCGCCAAGGTGGCGGAGGGCTTCAAATCGCAGGGTGGGCCGTCCGCTGATTTGCCACCCGCTGGCCCACCAGAGTAGGCAATACTGTTGAATTAAGCAATAACGACAAAACCCGTAGGGCGGCAACCCTTTGCCGCCGAGGGATGAGACAAGTCCGTTGTCGGCATGGGGATGCCGCCCTACGCCTTAATTCAACAGCATTGAGTAGGGGTGTGGGGTTTGCGCTGGTTCCCAGGCTCCGTTTCCCGTTGCATATGCCCTAGGCCGGGATAAGCCTGTCTGAGCGTAGTCGAAAGCAAATCCCCCTTAGCCCCCCTTTGCAAAGGGGGTTTTCGGGCTTATCAAGGCGAACCTCCGCCCGGCCAACCGCAACCGGGACAGCAAACCAGGCTTCCTTACTTGCCCATTCCACTCAAAACGTCGGTGCCCGCTTGCCCATCATGCCTTTTGCGCCGCGCATCATGGAAGCCATGCTGCCACCCTTCTTGAACTTCTTCATCATCTTCTGCATCTGCTCGAATTGCTTGAGCATCTTGTTGATGTTCGGCACATCCGTGCCCGAACCCTTGGCAATGCGGTTCTTGCGCGAGCCATTGAGGATTTCAGGGCTGGAACGCTCTTTCTTGGTCATCGAGTCGATCATGGAGAGTTGTTGGAACAACTCCTTCTCGTTGATCTTGTCCTTGACGTGCTGCGGCATGGTGGCCGCGCCGGGCAGTTTGTCCAGCATGGCCATCACGCCGCCCATGCCCTTCAACTGGGTGAGTTGGTCGCGATAGTCCTCCAAGTTGAAGCTCTTGCCTTTGTGGATCTTTTCCGCCAGTTTCTCGGCCTTGTCCTTGTCCATTTTGCGCTCCACGTCCTCAATCAGGGAGAGCATGTCGCCCATGCCTAGGATTCTGGAGGCCAGGCGGTCAGGATGGAACAACTCCAAGGCGGCGGTCTTTTCGCCAACGCCTAAGAACTTGATGGGCTTGCCGGTGATGTGGCGGATCGACAGCGCCGCGCCGCCCCGCGCATCGCCGTCGGTCTTGGTCAGGATGATGCCGGTCAAGGGCAGTGCGTCATGGAAAGCTTTGGCAGTGTTGGCGGCATCTTGGCCGGTCATGCTATCGACCACGAACAAGGTTTCGATGGGCTTGATTGCGGCATGGATTTCCTTGATTTCCGCCATCATTTGCCCGTCTATGTGGAGACGGCCTGCGGTATCGACGAGGACCACGTCGAAATATTTCTTGCGGGCGTAGGTAATCGCGTTTTTGGCGATGTCCACGGGTTTTTGCGAAATGTCGCTGGGGAAAAACTCTGCTTTCACTTCAGCAGCCAAGGTTTTCAACTGCTCGATGGCGGCCGGGCGGTAAACGTCGGCGGACACCACCAACACGGATTTGCGCTCGGTCTCCTTCAACCAGCGCGCCAACTTGGCAACCGTTGTGGTCTTGCCCGCGCCTTGCAGGCCGGCCATGAGGATGACCGCCGGCGGCTGGCAGGCCAGGCTGAGCTTCACATGGGCGCTGCCCATGACGGCTTTCAACTCTTCATGGACGATCTTCACCATCGACTGCCCAGGGTTGAGGCTTTTCCCCACCTCATGGCCGAGCGCGCGTGCCTTCACCTGCTCGATGAAGTCCTTCACCACGGGCAATGCCACATCGGCCTCCAGCAGCGCCCCCCTCACCTCGCGCAGGGTGTCTTGAATGTTGCTTTCGGTCAGGCGGCCTTGGCCGCGAATTTTCTTGAGCGATGCGTCAAATCGTTGGGTTAGGTTGTCGAACATGTGAATACTACCTTATTTAAGCTGGGCAACGGGGGGTTGTCGGTTCCGGTGGGCGATGCTGCGGGTTTTGCGCTGGGCAGTCGGAATCCAAATGCCAATTTTACCGCGATGGGCAGCAGAAATACGTTTTTTTCTGAAAATTGATAGATGCCAAGCCCCCAAACAGGAAGAAGCGGTTTCACGCAACGACGCAACGGGGCAATGCCGGCCAAGTGTAAAATTTCCTGACACCCTCCGCCCGGCCGGTTCATTCGTGTTTTTTTTAACCACTGAGGTTACGCACCATTATGTGCAGGAGCGCCAAAGCTTGCTTTGGCACTTGGATTGGGGTTGGAGCGCCAAAGCTTGCTTTGG
>CAIODU010000340.1 GCA_903857165.1 uncultured Methylococcaceae bacterium
GGCGCGAAGGAACTCAAAACCATCAACGCCACATCGGGAAGCATCAGCAATGTCTGTCATCTCTCGTAAGCCATCAACAGTCGGGTATTGTGCTACGAGAACGATCTCTCTGCCTCAAAAAAAGGCCAAAGTCGAGATAGTCTGACTATTTTAGTTTAATCTGGGAGTGCTTACCCAACAGTTGCTTTAGGAATTCAACGATCAAGATAGATTGCATCTCATCACGCCCCATACTATCCATATACTGACCGTCTATTGACATGACTTTTAGCTCATCGGATGAAAGAGTGCCATCTCGCTGCGCTTGATTCTGGACATTCTGGAAATAATTTCGAACGATGGGTTGCAATTGATCCTTTGGAAGTCGCTGAATTTCAAGCAGGGTGTCGATCCATGTAGCAGTGTCCAAGATGCTTGGGTGTTCAACAATCACCTTGAATACACTGGTAAAACGATCCAAGCCATCATATATATGTGACCTTTTTACAAAGTTGATGCCAGACCAACCCGCTCGCAGCCATTTGAACACGCCGACCCTGACAGTGTTGCCAGCAGGTGCGTCCTCCAAATAAAAGGCTACCGATTTGGAATCGTACATATAGGAATCAACCCAACCAAACCCGGCACGATTTAACCCGGCTTCATTAGAGTAATAATAATTCCATTGGTCATCCCCGCCTATGATTAGCCCCTTCCTCCCAACATTGGAAATGCCTGTCTGCTTCGATAGGCTGATCAATAAGTTTCTGCCGTTGAACTGGGTGAGGATCACACTTCGATAAAGGTCGTACTGGTAATAGGTTCCAGTGGTTTCATCGGGCGTGTTAACCACACTCTCAATGCCGGAAAAGGAAACAGGATCGTTAAGCTTGGGTAACTGTTCCCACAGTTTCGGTCTCTGGTGGTTGGGAGTGTCGATAGCTTTCCAATGGGACATGCGTATACTGGAAGGGGCGGTGAAAACCGAAGGGATTTCGGGATTATCCGTTAGCTTTAAAATCTGCCCCAAACTTCGGGCAACATCAACTTCATAATAGGTGGACGTGATTCCATCCATGTCATCGGGAAAGTATAGCACCCCTTTGTCCTTTTTAGCGGTGACAAATTTCATAACCTCAACTATCTTGTCTGTTTTCAAACTTCTAAAATCAGCATGACCTTGACCGACAAAGGTAAGCAAGTAATTTAATTCATTGGCTATTTCATCGGATGTTTGAATCTCTTTATTAATACCAGTGGCCATTCCCATTGTCGGTGGAAGTATGGTAAACAATACAAGCACCCAAACAGCAAATCGTGGTCTATTTTTTAGTGTATGAGGGGTTTCCATCGCGATCTAAAATATGTTGGATTGAAGTTTGATTAATTCCTTGATTATACGATTGCCCATTGGGCCAGAGTTTCCGGCAATCCCAAGGCCGCGCAAACCTCACAAACGGGTTTGTCCTTCCAGCAGCGTGCATAGTTTGCGGTGGTCATGAAAGATCGGGGAAGCATGGAATCCAGGTAAAGTTTCCCTTGTAAATGATCCACTTCATGCTGGAGGATGCGGGCTTGCCATCCTTCGGCCTCAATCAGCAACGCCCTGCCCTTTTCGTCCAAGCCTTCGACCCTCACCTTGGCCGCTCGCGGAACTAGTGCGGTGAAGCCCGCCACGCTCAGGCAACCCTCGAAAAACAGCCTAGTCATCGGGTCGATGATGCTGAGTTTCGGATTGACGATCACCTGGAACGGCAAGGGTACCCTGTCCCTTTCGGCCAGTTGGCTGGCAGGAACGCCTTGCTGGTATTCGGTCCTGTCTTCAATGATCGCCAGTTGTAGGCTGAATCCCACTTGCGGCGCAGCGAGGCCGACACCGGGCGCATCGCGCAGGGTGTCCCGCATGGCTCCGATTAAACGCTGGATTTCGGGGCTGCGGATTTCATCCAGTCCCAAAGCCCGGGCCGATTCGCGCAACACTGGCTCGCCAGTTTGGCGGAGTTTCAGGATGGTTTGGGTCATGGCATCAAAGCAATAGACTTTATCGGAAACCTTGTTATATGTTGCACTGTTGCTGCATCGGCAAATGGTTTCCGATAAAGTCTAATATACTTCGTCGTGGGTTCCTAATGTTTGTAACAAAATGGTAAACAATCACCCCCCTATCGCAAATTTCGATTAATTGGTTCACAATGATCCCAACATTCTGAACATTTTCGCCCCCATGCAACTGAGCGACCACAGCCTGCGACAGATCGACGAAGCCTACCTGAAACGGTTGGGAGA
>CAIODU010000341.1 GCA_903857165.1 uncultured Methylococcaceae bacterium
AGCGCAATTCCATCAAGCGCAACAGCAGTGCCGCCTCGCCTTTTTGCACACCTTTTTCCATGCCTTTTTCCATGCCTTTTTCCATGCCTTGTTTCAAACCCTTTTCGATGCCCTTTTCGATGCCCTTTTCGATGCCCTTTTCGATGCCCTTTTTTATCCCTTGTTGCTCCCATTCTTCAGTCCATTCGATTACTCTTTCTGCCAACATGCTGTTCACCTCTTGCAATTCGTTGAGATTCTCGAAATCCACACCGGGCATGCGCCCCGGCAGCAACACCCGTTTCAACCACACGGTGAACGCCCTCCGCAAAGAATCCTGTCCGGGAGCCTTCAGCCATTCGACCAAGGCCGTCAACACCTGTTCCACATCCTGCGGGGTTCGGCTGTTCTCTAGGCGGAATAGTGCCGCCGCCAGATTGCGCAACGGGGCCAGTTCGCTGTCGGCATAGTGGCCCTCGTCTAGCAGCAAGTAGCGCAGTCGTGGGCGATAGCGATCCAGTCCGGTGGGTGCGGTGGCGATGAGTTCGGCGACCTCCGTTGCCGCCGTCCAGCGCGGCTTGCCGTTGTAAAGTACGATGGGCAACACTGGCGGTAGTTTGCGTTCCGCCGTCAAACCGCCGGTGCGGATGATGTCCTGATAAAGCAAACCAAGATAAGCCAGCACCCGCACCGCCATGAAAGTGTCCACACTGGATTGGAATTCGATCAGCAGGTAGACGTAGAGCCATTCCGGCCCGAGCCGCACCCGCCACACGATGTCATCCAACCGCTCGCGCAGGTCGTCGGTGACATAGCCGTCGCCCACACGCTCCAAGCTGGCGAAGTCCAAATCCTTCACCCAATCCTCACGGACGAAGCCGCGCAACAGGTCGGCAACCATCTCAGGATGGGAAAATAATAGTTTGTAGCTGTGGTCGTGGTCCATGCGGGCAGTATAACAAGGGTCATCGGAGTTTGGGAACGATAAACAGCGTAGGCCGGAATAAGCCCGTTCACGGGCGTTTCCGGCGAACATGCCCATTATGCCGGAAACGGTCGTTTTACGACCCCTTAGACTACGCCAAGGACAGGCTTGTTTCGGCCTACTTCACTACTTCACTCAAACATGGGTACGAGATAATTTCATTATAAGGAAAATACTAATGTTTTATTCCGCTCTTTAAATCCGGCGGACACAAAAGCATTTACCGATGGCATGTTTCCACTCAATATCTCAGCTTTAATCCGCTTTATATTTGGATAATTTTCTTGAATCCATTTGGTTCCACTGTGAATAAGTTGTGAACCAATGCCCTGACCATGGACACCCGGCACAAGATAAATTGAAACGAGTGCATCATAATCGACAAAGTCATAGCGCAAAACACCCACTGGTTTGTTGCCAATTTCACCAATCAGCAAAGCCCTATTTGAAATTTCTAACGTCTTGCTATACCATTCGCGATGGGCTTCAATAGAGATTGATTCAGCATTGAAAGCATACCATCGGGTTTCCTCGGCATTTCGCCATGCATAGACGGCATCACAATCTTCGATACATGCGCAGCGAATGAAAATATGTTGCGGAAATAATATATTAACCACTCTTTTTATACCAAGAGCATCAACTGTTTTTAGACAGTTTACAGAATAATGACGCAAAGTTTCAGGAAAGTCTAGGCATACTCTCAATATATATAATAACTTGTCAGATGACGCTGGATGATTTTTAGGTTTGCTAAGATAAAAACACAAGCCATTTCGCGCCGCCCTTTCTGAGAGTTCTTGTTGATTAGTCGCGAGAGCAGTCACTATAGCAGTCAACCCCATAGCACACCGTTCCCACGTCGCCGTCCCTCCCGCCCCAATCGCCAAATCCGCCGCTGCCATCAATTCCGCCATGTTATCGACTTGGCAATGATAATGAAAGCCCTCATGCCCTGCACAGAGATTTTCAATCTGCTGTTTATGCGGGTTGCCGCCCCCCACCACCACATCCACTGTAAATGGCCGATCAGCGATGCTGACCAAGGCGTAAATGGCTTTTGCTGTTTCATTGGTCGGGTCTACACCGCCAAAGAAGACCAGTATCCGCCTGATTTGCCCATCCCGCTGGCGAAGATTCTTGCGGGCTTGCGCAAATTCGGGCCGCAACAGCGCATATTTAGGTCCGAGCAGCTTTGCGCAGGATGCCGGGACTAACTCGTCATAGCGCGTTGCCATATTTTGATACAAGTTTTGGTCTAGCAACAGGTCGCAATCATGTGGGCGGTCTGCCAAATCATCAATCACCATGATCTTGCCGACAGAGGGGCGAAGTGTTTGCTCCCAACGGCGGTCCAGGGCGTAATGGTCAACAATCAACCATCCTAGTTGCGTTCCCCCCAAAGCCGCCAGCGTTTCGGTGGCATCCTGTTGCCAAGGCACACCCAGCCAGGCGGCATGGGCGACATCTTCCGAGGTTACGAAATATTCACTCGTCGGCTGTGGCAATCGTTTAACAGAGTATCCCTTGCCTTCAATCAAGCCAATCAGGTTGCCGGGGTGTTCGCGGCAAACAAAGCTAACCACCGCCCCGCGCTGGCGCAGTTCATCGGCTAGGGTCAGGCAGCGCATGACATGGCCGGTGCCAATTTGCAGGGATGCGTCGGTGCGGAAGACGATGTTCATATAAACGAATTTCTCTCTGGTTCCCATGCTCCAGCATCAAAGCCATTAACTTAAGCCGTTCGTGGTGAGCCTGTCGAACCATAAACGGCTTGAACGTCCAAGATTTGGATTTTTCCATCCACCCTTCGACAGGCTCAGGGCGAACGGAAAAATCGTTAAGTTAATGGCTTTGAAGCTCCAGCCGCACTGGAATGCAGTTATACGTTTCAATCCCTTAAAACATCTTCTGCCGAATCAGCAACCAATACCTTTTCACCCCACTTAAGCAGGGTTTCTGCATCGGCGGTTTGCAACATGCTGCGTATCGTTTCATCCAAGTTTCCAAAGCGCAATTCCATCAAGCGCAACAGCAGTGCCGCCTCGCCTTTTTGCACACCCTTTTCCATGCCTTTTTCCATGCCTTTTTCCATGCCTTGTTTCAAACCCTTTTCGAGACCCTTTTCAAGGCCCTTTTTTATCCCTTGTTGCTCCCATTCTTCAGTCCACTCGATCACTCTTTCTGCCAACATGCTGTTCACCTCTTGCAAGTCATTGAGATTGTTAAAGTCCACACCGGGCATGCGCCCCGGCAACAACACCCGCTTCAACCACACGGTGAACGCCCTCCGCAAAGAATCCTGTCCGGGTGCCTTCAGCCATTCGACCAAGGCGGTCAACACCTGTTCCACGTCTTGCGGGGTTCGGCTGTTCTCTAGGCGGAATAGTGCCGCCGCCAGATTGCGCAACGGGGCCAGTTCGCTGTCGGCATAGTGGCCCTCGTCTAGCAGCAAGTAGCGCAGTCGTGGGCGATAGCGATCCAGTCCGGCGGGTGCGGTGGCGATGAGTTCGGCGACCTCCGTTGCGGCATTCCAGCGCGGCTTGCCATTGTAAAGTACGATGGGCAACACTGGCGGTAGTTTGCGTTCCGCCGTCAAACCGCCGGCGCGGATGATGTCCTGATAAAGCAAACCAAGATAAGCCAGTATCCGCACCGCCATGAACGTGTCCACGCTAGATTGGAATTCGATTAGCAAATAAACGTAAACCCATTCCGGCCCAAGCCGCACCCGCCAAACGATGTCGTCCACCCGTTCGCGCAGGTCGTCGGTGACATAACCATCGCCCACACGCTCCAAGCTGGCGAAGTCCAAATCCTTTACCCAATCATCATGGACGAAGCCGCGCAACAGGTCGGCGACCATTTCAGGATGGGAAAACAAGAGTTTGTAGCTGTGGTCGTGGTCCATGCGGTCAGTATAACAAGGGTCATCGGAGTTTGGGAAATCAATAGCGTAGATACCGGAATAAGCCCGTTCACGGGCGTTTCCGGCAAACCATGCCCGAGATATGCCGGAAACGGTCGTTTCACGACCTTATTCCGGCCTACTTCGCTGAACAGAATGGGCAAGGTATTCGCTCATCCGTTGCAAATGAGTGAGTTGCCTGATTATTAAGTGCAAATGCCCGGTCATAATTGTATATCTTGTTTTTTTTTATCTGATAAATCGGCTTGTTTTTACCCTCCTCTTTTACCACAAGATCAACATGCAAATCCAAGTTGTCTTCGAGTTTGATTTTGCATCGCAATGCCGACAAGAGCGTACTCGCCTGATCTGTCTCCACATAAAGGTCAACATCCCCACCACGCCGCGTATCATCTACGCGTGAACCAAACAACCATACATTTGCATTGGCTCCAAAGTTTAGCCGTGTTGCTTGGAGTATCTGTTGGTGTTGTGTCGGGGTTAGTCTCATTTATGCCAATTAATTTAATCGTTTAAACCCCGTATGGCACAATGGGCCTTTGAGCAGGGTAGTCACATCCCGCCCTTCCTCGCATTCTTTAATCAAGCCAAATACCGGGTCTAATGCGTCAAAGTAAGCATCAATGATTTCAGGCGTATGCTCGATACACACATAAACACTGTTCCCAGCCAAGTACCCATTGGCAAGCATCTCTTGAGTAATGAGGGTTTTATAAGCCAGTGCATTCGGGCTTTGGATGGTAAAACCCGTCAGTGCCGGCAAACCCCAATGGTCAATCTTCAAGCCATGTTGGTCGGCTAGTTGCTGCCAACGCTGGCGGATTGCCAAGCCAATACGGGTGATGGTATCCCATGATTGTAGCCGTTCCATGACTTCCAAGGTTTTCAATGCCGCCGTCGGGCCAATGCGCTCCGTCCAGAAGGTGCTGCTAATAAAGGTGGATTGCGCGGCTTCCATGATTTCACGCCGTCCGATGGTGGCAGTGATGGCATAACCGTTGCCCAAGGCTTTGCCGAACATCGCCATGTCGGGTTCGACTCCGTATTTTTTATGCAGCCCGCCGAAGGTTTCACGAAAGCCAGACGTGCATTCGTCAAAGATCAAGACAATCCCGCGATCTGTCGCCAACTGCCGGACTTTGTGCAAAAAGTTGTCCTCCGGGCCTTGGTTGCGCACCACTTCCATTTTGATCACACCGATGTCATGGGCGTTCACCAGTGTCTCAAGCTCGTCATAGCGGTTGTAATTAAAGGGGAACACGGTTCCTCGCAAATTACGCGGCACGCCGTTAGGTTCCAAACCCGGCAACAAATGACCATCCAAGCTTTTATCGTCACCTAAGTTGGCAGACAGATACCAGTCGTGCCATCCATGATAGCCACAAATGGCCACTTTATCCTTGCCCGTGGCAGCGCGTGCAATGCGAATGGCAATGGCGTTGGCCTCCCCGCCCGCCCGCGCAAACCGTGCCATATCCGCCCATGGATGCAGTTCGATTAGCTTTTCCGCGAGGTAGACCTCTTCGGGGCAATTGAAGGTGGACATGTTGCCGGCTACTACGGTTTGCTGGACGGCAGCATCCACTTCCGGGTGACCATATCCGAGTATGTTCGTGCCTATGCCCATGATGGACATGTCAATGTATTCGCTTCCGTCCAAGTCCCAGACTTTGCAACCCTTGGCCTTGCTGAAATAGGCCGGCCATTGCTCGGGCAAAAACATTTCGGCTCGTTTCGACAACAACATATTGCCGCCGGGGATGACCCGTTTGGCGCGTTTCCAGAGTTTTTGTCCCGTACCCATGGTGGCTCCTTCGTTGCGAAGCAATTGTTGATTGGCAGCAAACAATTCTGGTTGGCTGCGTTGCAACTCCAACACTTGCCGCCAGGTGAAATGAATCTCAGGGGTGAAATGGGCGAAGATATTGGAGATGACTGCAAAGTCGGCGGGTTCATCGACCGTCCAACGCAGGGCGGAAAGGTCTTCTTCGTTCTGCATTGTGGCTTGACGAAATTGACCAGCTGTACGCAGATAAGGCGTGACATGCTCACGGTCATAAGCCTTGTCTGTTTCTGTTGCGGCGCGTTCAAGCGCGGCATAAGTAAACACCTCGATATCCAAACCATCAGGATAACTAGGCGGTGAGGTATTGCTTAGATAATCAACGCCCGCAGCCTTAAACTGACGAATCGCTTCATCGACCAAAGCCGGGTCAACCAATGGGCAATCCCCGGTGATGCGAATGACGACATCGGCCTTTGCAGCTTTTGCTGCTTGTAGATAACGATCCAATACGTCGTTTTCACTGCCTTGTATGCACTCGAAGCCCAGTCTTCGGGCTTGATCTACCAATGGCTGATTACGCCCATCGACGGAAGTGGCAACAATAATTTGATTAACCTCTGTTGCCAGCGATAGGCGCGATAGCAGCAGTTCGATCATCGGAACCCCGCCAATCAATTTCATGAGCTTGTTGGGCAGACGGGTGGCACCCATGCGGGCTTGGACGATGGCAACAACTTTCATAATTGATCCCAACGAGCGGGATTGAGTAGGCTTACATCAATATCATTAGGCCAATTGGGTAGGCTAGTTAGCGGTGTACTGGATATTGCGAGAATTTGGCGCAATTGTTCTAGGCTATCCACACCAATGACAACCTTATCAATTTCTTTAATTGTAGTTATATAGCGTAAACAAGCTTCTAATGGCGTAAGGCTGCTCTCATCAAGCCAGCGATCCCATTCTTGCCATACATTCTGCCAGCGACCGAATTTCACTGGCCGGAGTGAAGCTGGCATCAGCAGTAACCCCTGCAAAAAAATCGAGCGGACATGCAATTCCACACCTTGCTGTTTAAGCCTTCGCGCCCAACCTGAATCTATCAAGCGTTGATCGAGAATGCTAAAAGGTGCTTGGACGATGTCAAAATGCATTTCGTCGAATAGTCGTTCAAGTTCGTCTGGTGAATAGATGGAAACGCCAATTTTATTGACTTCACTATGTTCTTGCTGGGTAATCAGTGCTCGATAAAGCTCTTTGCCACGAGACTCGAATAATTGGTCTGGCCTGTGTAACATAAGTCCATATAATTGATTGATACCCAATCTCTGTAATGAACCAGACACTTGAGCATTTACCCAAGCGTTTATATCGTTCTTATCTTCGGGTAGGGCAGATAACTTTGAAATTATTTTCCAATCGTGAATACCAATTTCGCCCAATACTTTTTCACTGTCACCATAGGTAATTGCGGTATCGATGGTATCCATCCCAGATTTATTCGCAAGCTGGAGAATCTCCACAACTTCATTATATTTAACCTGTCCGGTGATGTTGGAAATTCCATAATCCAAACCGAATTGAACCGAACCAAGAGCTATCTTTTGAATAATCTTAGACGAATTCATCTTTTAATATACCGAGCCAGAAACAACCAGAGCGGCGACCTTTGGAATTCACATGCCTACGAAAAAAACCTTCCACTGTATATCTAAGTTT
Organism: uncultured Methylococcaceae bacterium; assembly: GCA_903857165.1. Classification (GTDB taxonomy): domain Bacteria; phylum Pseudomonadota; class Gammaproteobacteria; order Methylococcales; family Methylococcaceae; genus Methylumidiphilus. The sequence continues at coordinate 7,396 of CAIODU010000341.1, forward strand.
TAAAAAAATATGCAAAGAAACTAAATTTTCTTCGTAACAACCTGCTTGAATTCGCTCTAATTCAAGAACGTTAAAACCATATTTTGTGAGATTATATACGGTCTCAGTAGCAAATCCTTTACCCCACAATGTTTTCTCACCAATAAACATGCTTAATTCTGCTGTGCAATGGTGTTTGTTGACATAGCCTAGCTTTGCATTACCAATGTGCATATCATTTTCTTTCAAGAAAATTCCAAAAAGGTGGCTATATAAATCCTGGTTACAAAATTCAATGAATGCACGGCATGAGTCTATCGTTTGAAATTCATGTCGTGTCTCTAGGTATTGATTCACCGATGGATCGTTGAGCCAATCTGCATAGGTCTGCGTTGCGTCGAACTCAGTCAGTGGACGCAATAATAGACGAGGTGTTGGGATGTCGTTATTCAATTATCTATCTATGGGCAACAATTAGAATATCTTCACGCGTACCACCAAATGGTAGTTCTAGTGGTTGCGATAATAAGAAAGCCTCAAACCCTTTGTCTCGAATAAATGCCATTAGTTCGAATACCAATGAATCATCAAAACTCGACTTTGGCCTTTTTAAGCCACCGCCGCGAGTTGATCCAGCAAGGCATCCCAGTCACGGCAAGATAATTCCAACCGGTCGCTGCCGGTTTTGGAGTTGACGAAATACTTGCCAGCCCAGATGGCGCGGCGGACG
>CAIODU010000342.1 GCA_903857165.1 uncultured Methylococcaceae bacterium
TTAAGGCTGTCGATTTCCCTGTTGCTGTTGGCTACAGTTTGGTTAAGGCTGTCGATTTCCCTGTTGCTGTTGGCTACAGTTTGGTTAAGGCTGTCGATTTCCCTGTTGCTGTTGGCTACGGCTTGGCTGAGGCTGGTGATTTGGAGTTTATGCTGCTCACATAGCGCATCTAACTCATACCGCTTAGCTTGGTGAATGCCTATGGAAGTAAAATATCTTTGCAAAAATTCCTTTTGAGTTGAGCTTGGTTCTAACCAATCAAGCTGATCTGAATTAAATCCATTGTCAATTTGTATGACTCCTAGTCCATGAGAATGAAAAAACTCAAAATTTAAAGGATAGCATTCCTTCAATTCACTCCAAAACTTCCAGACTCCAAATCCTTGTGTATATACATTAGTGTCATGAAAAAGAACTATGGCACCTGGGGCAAGTTTAGGAAGCCAAGTTAAAAAGTCGTGGCTGACAGCTTCGTAGCTATGTAAACCATCAATATGCAAAAGTTCTATGCTTTTATCTTCAAATAATAGAACAGCTTCATCAAAAGTCATCCTCAAAAGGCGGGAAAAACCTGAGTAATGTAGTGTATTATAATCATCTAAGCTTGTAAATATTTCTTCGCCGTAGAAACCCGCCTGTTCATCACCTTGCCATGTATCAACTGAGTAACATTTCGTTTCAAGACCGAATTGTTTGACTGATTGACAAAAAGAAAGATATGAATTACCAGAGTGAGATCCTAGTTCCACAAAAATTTCCGGATTCAGGTTCTGTATTAACCATGCCGCAAAATGCAAATGCCCACACCATGAATTTGGCAATTGAATTCTTAGAGGTTCAAAAGATGCTATATTAATTAGTTTAGTCAAATTCATGGTTATAGTCCAGTACGGTAAGATTGAAATTATTATTTAAGGAACTCTATGGAAATAACTTTCATAGGAATACCTAACAGCCCTGTGCAAGCACTAGATGAGTGAGATTTCAAAACTAGGGCATCATAGAGCCAATGATGTTGGATATGATCATTTTGGGTGCCCTCCGCTATAGCCACTGATAGAGTATAATCCCCACGCGCTAGGATAGGCATTACAAAAATAAATCTTACAATAATACGTTGATCTGGTTGAAGAATAATTGGATTATCTAAATAAGTCAAGTATGTATTATCACCAAAGATGTTTTGACCTAAACGGTCATTAAAATAAAAACCAATTATTGCACCTTTTATTAGTTGATGGGACTTAACTTCTATTGCCAATATCACTTCTTCTCCACCTACTACCCAAAGCAGTGGAATGCCTTCGCTATCGAGTAGGGCTACATCAACTATAGTAGCTCCTCTTACTCCAAATTCTGAAATGTTTGGTGTAAACTCAAAAACTTGTATATCATTACGGAGATTTGAGTTATTAATAAAATCTTGTCTGTGATCTCGTACTGCCTGTATTGTCCGTACTTTGCTGAAGTTTCTGGAATCTTGAGTACTTTTTTCAGGCTGGGCGATATATTGAACTTTTGTCGAATCATTAAGTGCGGCAAGATAGTGTTCTATTACCGATTTCGCATTATCAATTAACTTAAGATTGCCTTCCTCAAGCCAGATGGCACGTTGGCATAAATTCAGTACTGCTGAAGAGTCATGGCTTACAAATAATAAGGTTCCATTTTCCATAAAATTCCTGAGAAAGCGCATACATTTTTGAGTAAAAAAGGCATCGCCAACCGCTAATGCCTCATCAATAACTAAAACATCTGCATCAACATGAGCTATTACTGCAAATGCCAAACGCAAAAACATTCCACTTGAATAAGTTTTTACTGGTTGTTCTATAAAGTCTCCAATATCAGCGAAGTTTATAATTTGCCCAAAACGTGAAGTAATTGTTTCTTTGCTCAGTCCGTATAGGGATGCCGCTAGGTAGACGTTTTCTTTTCCTGTAAACTCGGGGTTAAATCCAGCACCTAACTCTAGTAGGGCTGCGACCTTACCATTCACTATAATATTTCCAGATGTCGGATTCAATGTACCGCAAATCAGTTGCAATAGTGTTGATTTCCCCGATCCGTTGCGTCCAATAATACCTACCGTTTCCCCTCGTTTTATTTCGAATGATACATCTCTGAGCGCCCAAAACTCTCGGAAAAATATTTTGCGACTTCTTGCCAACATCTGCCACAGCCTATCCCTTGGCTTGTCGTAGATTTCATAACATTTACTAAGATTGTCAACCTTGATGGCAATTTCAGAGGACATCAGCGAACCCCTTGCGCGTTTTTTGAAACCAAGCGAAACCCAACCAAGCAATAATGGCTGTTAAAAGTGTGTATAGCCCTAGGCTACTGAAATCTGGAACTTGACCCCAGATGAGAACCGCTCGTGCCTGTTCGATGATGGGTGTCAGAAGATTATAATTAAGAATGCGTTGGTACTGTGCTGGCAAAGATGTTAGAGGGTAGAAGATGGGGGATAGAAACATGAGGGTGGTCGTCACAATGCCGACAATCTGGGCAACATCACGTAAAAATACGCCTAATGAGGCTAAAAACCAAGAAAGCCCCATTGTCAATAGTAATAAAGGCAGCATGATAAGTGGCAAATAAACAACTGTCAACTGTGGATTTCCGAAAAAGATAATATAAAAAATCAACCACACTGAAAAACTTATCATCATATGGAATAAGGCTGTCCCTAAAGTCACCCAAGGTAGTATTTCCAATGGAAAAACAACCTTTTTTACATAATTGGTATTGGATATTATTAGCGTCGGGGCTCTATTTACACACTCGGCAAAAAGATTGAAAACTAATAGTCCAGCAAAAAGTACAAGTGCAAATTCAGTTTTTGAGTCACTGGCAGCATTCCATCTAGCTTTGAAAACTACGCTGAATACAAATGTATACACAGCTAGCATTAACATGGGATTAAAAAATGACCACATTATTCCCAAAACCGAACCCCTATAGCGACCCACTACCTCTCGCTTGACCAGAGTTTTAATAAGTTTTCGATTATGCCAAAAGCTAGCGATCATTTCTTGAGGTGTTATTGAAAAATCTCTCATTATAATTTTATCTCTACTATCTTAGAATATTTTTAGAAAGTTTATTATGTTCATCGGCATGCTACGTATTCCTAGTTATTGGGATGTGATCTGGCCGTTGGTGAATATTCTGGCACCCAATACTGTAAGGCGATACGTAATGTCTCGTATTCGGGTATTATCTGCTGATTCAGCCAATTAAGCAAGTCCTCCAGCCATCTCTCATCCATTGCAAGGGCTTTGGCAATTCGCAGCTTTGGATGAGGTGTCCTTTCGGTCAGCTCACCGTCAGCAAGCAATTCTTCAAATAATTTTTCCCCAGGTCTAAGCCCTGTAAATTCGATCTTAATCTCGTCTTCATGGAAACCGGACAGACGTATCATGTCTCGCGCCAAGTCTAGGATCTTGATTGGTTTTCCCATGTCCAGCACAAATATCTCACCGCCTCTTCCCATGACACCAGCCTGCAATACCAACTGCGCGGCTTCCGTAATGGACATGAAGTAGCGGATGATTTCTGGATGCGTGACGGTTACCGGTTTACCCCGTGCTATTTGCTCGCGGAATTTTGGAATCACACTGCCGTTGCTACCCAGCACATTGCCAAAACGCACCATTGTGAAACGAGTGTTGGAGTTTTTCTGTAACGTTTGGCAAACCATCTCGGCCAAGCGTTTACTTGTACCCATGACGTTGGTTGGGTTAACGGCCTTGTCTGTTGATATCAGTACAAACTTTTCTGCCTTGGCATCAATTGATGCTTTGGCTATGGTATAGGTACCAAGGACATTATTCCTGATTGCCTCCCAAGCATTGATGGTTTCCAGCATTGGCACATGTTTGTAGGCAGCGGCGTGAAATACCACCTTTGGTAAAAACCGCAGCATAATCTCACTTACCCTGGCGGAGTCCTTTACATCGCCTATGGCACAAATAATTGAGATGCCCGGGTGGCTTTCGCTAAATTCCTGTTCCAGCTTATAAATGGCAAACTCGTTCAACTCTAGCATTACCAAATGGCTAGGTTCGAAAGCTGCTATTTGTCGGCATAGTTCTGATCCAATTGAACCTCCAGCCCCGGTAACCATCACAACTTTGCCTTTCAAGAGATCGTGAAGCCCGCCTATATCCAGGCTTATTGGTTCACGCCCCAAAAGATCGTCTAATTCCACCTTACGGATTTGTGAGATTGAAACCTTTCCTGAAAATAAATCATCGAAACCAGGGACAGTATACACGGACAGATCAGCATCTGTTGCCAATTCCAAAGCCCGTCTGCGGACTCCGGCTGAAGCGGAAGGCATGGCGATGATCACTTGGGTTACATCAAGTCGCCGCGCATATTTTCCAACGTCCTTAAGCGGGCCAAGCACCGTCACCCCGCAAATTTGACGCCCTTTCTTTTTGATCTCGTCATCCAGCAAACCGACTACCCGCCAAGCGGAATTGCCAGACAAGTCCCTGAGCAGCATTGACGCCGCCGACCCAGCCCCCATCACTATCACGGGGATGGGTTCAACTGTACGAAACAAGAGGATGTGTCCGTCTTTGAAAGAACGGTAAAGGAAACGGCTGCCTCCCATGAGAAGCACTAGAAGCAAGGGAGATAGGACCAAAACCGCCCTTGGCGTTTCCGAAAGCCGGTGAGACATGAATAAAGCGGTAGGCACTAAAAGGGAGCTGAGTCCAACGGCCAGGAGAATCCTTTTCAAATCTGGTATGCTGGCGAATCGCCACATGCCACGATAGAGGCCATAAATCCAAAAGGTGGCTATTTGAATTGGCAAGACTAGCCACAATGTATCCACCATCCCTTTCCCCCAGTAAGGAGGGATGTCAAAGTTAAAACGTAGCAAGTAAGCGATGCACCACGCAAGAATAGCCGCAACTGCGTCATGTAGTATGACGAGAAACGAGCGGTGACTCATGATGTTGAATATTCCATCGAATGTTTCTTCCAAGCTTTGTCTATTTGGCAGATCAGCCAACCGTAGGCAACAGTCCAACCCATGACGACGCCAATCTGCACAAGCGTGGGGGCATCCCTGGTCAAAAGTGCGGAAAAACCACAAGCCAGCATCAAGCAATACTCCAGCAAAGCTGTGTTCCGGTGTCCCAGACCCATGCGCACTAAACGCTGGTAGTAATGCTCGCGGTGTGCCTGCAAAAATTCATCTCCACGCAGAAGCCGCTTCGCCAAGGTCAAACTGGCATCGGCAATGAACGGGGAATATACGAGAATTGGAAAAGTGACAGGCCACAATCCGGATTGCCATCCGGCAAGCCCCATGGCGGCAGCTAGAAAACCGAGAGGGACAGAACCGGCGTCGCCCATGAAAATCCGAGCCGGATTAAAATTAAACCAAAGAAACCCCACCGATGCCCCTGCCAAGCAGGCGGCTATCGTCGCGAACGCAGCCATTCCGCCTTGGAGGGCTGCCACTGAGTAGAGCCCGAAGCCGATGGTCGCCATTCCCCCGGCCAAGCCATCGGAACCATCCATGAAATTGAACAGGTTGGCCATCCAAACCAGCACAAGTACGGCAAATGCCGCGCCAAAAGCGCCTCCAGGAAAGGGCTGCATCAGCCAGATCAACACTGCGGCCGCAGTGATCTGACCGCCGAAGCGCAAGGCCCTGGACAATCCCCAAAGGTCGTCGAAAAAGCTTAAAGCGCTCAAAGCAATGGCCAGAACTAACATGGGAATGTGTTCGGAAGGCAGCCACGCAAGCGTCCAGCCGCATACAGCGCCTAACATGATGGCCAAACCCCCCGTCCTTGGGGTAGGTGTCTCATGAAGAGATCGATGATTCGGTTGATCCAGTGGTAGGGATCGCCTCATCCCAAGCATGACTGCAATAGCCAGCACCGCTACGAAACAAGAAACGATTGGAAAGATGAGCATTTAGGAAGAATGGGGGGTTGACAAATTTGCGGACATTATACGCGAAGAGTCATCATCAGATACAGTGGCACTCCTTAGATTAAGGTCTTCAATTCCTTCTTTCAGGGTGGTTTGGGCTGATTTTTCCACTGCGTTCAAGATATTCGATGATTTGCCCGGCGCACTCTTCCACGCCTTGCTCGCCGGTCATGACGACGATCTCTGCCTTGTCTGGGATTTCGTAGGGGGACGATATGCCGGTGAAATCGCTAATTTCGCCCCGCCTCGCCTTCATGTGCAGCCCCTTGACATCGCGTTGCTCGCACACACTCAACGGGGCATGGCGCACATTGTCGCCGTCAAACACATAAGTCCTGCAACCACGGACGAAAAGGGCTTCCTCGACGCAATGGGCGAGGGTCGATTTTCCCGCCCCGGAGAGACCCGTGAACCATAGTATGAAGCTCTTATGCCCATTTTGCAGCTCCCGTCTCTTCCGGGTAACCGGGGCATGATGCCAAAGGATATTGGAATGCATTGGATTGGTTATTGGATTTCCAAAAGTCGGTTAAACGATGACCGGCATTTTAGGGCCATTAGGCAAATCCAACCCGCAACGGCTGCTCAGGGTGGTGTGACGTGTCCGCTTGCCTGGTCGCTGACTGCGTTGGCGACATCCCGGCTGAACTGGGCCAAAACCCGGTTCATGGCGGCCACTGTTTCGGGGTAACCCTTACCATCGGGACGCTCCACATAGCGGGTTTCGCGTGACAAAAATTCCGTGTTGCCATCCCCGCTTGAAATACTCCAACGCGCATGAAGGACAGTGTCGCCGCCTTCGGTATGGTCAAACCGGGTGATTTTCACTACCACTTGGTAATCGAGCGTGGTGGCGCGAGTCCACGGGTAGGTGTGGACTTTCTTGCTGGGGAGCAATACGGCCAAATTTTCGGCCAACACTTGTTTGGCATTGTCCTTGAGCGATTCCCCCCAGCGGTCGAACTCCGCCATGGTCAATTCATTCTGGCCGTTGCGCGTCACGATCTGGGGCCTATCCAAATAATCTGGCAAATCCACAGGCCCAACTCCGACGGCGACATCCTGGCCTGTGCGGACAGCCACGGGCGGCAAATTGGAGAGTACATAGAAGCGCGTGGGCGGGCTGGTGGTACAGCCTGCGGCAAGCAATAGGCAGACATTCAAAATAGCGGCATAAAAGCCCGACAGTGGTTTTTTCATTTCTTGGCTCCTCCCTTGCCGTACAGCAAGGCTTCCGGGTGACGTTCCAGATAATCAGTGAGTGTGCGAATCGAACGGGCGGAAGCCGCCAGTTCTTCCAGTGCCTTGCCGACATCCACGATGATCGGCGAACCCGGATCGATTTGCTCCAATACTTTCACCGCCGTGGTCAGGCTTTTGTCCAGGCTGGCAGTCAGTTTGACAATCTCCTTGTCAGTGGTCTGCGCCAACTGATGGACATCTTTGAGTGTGGTGTTCAAAGAACGGATGGCATCTTTGACATCCTCAGAGTTCATCAGCTTGTTGGAACCTTGCACGGTGCCTAGCAACTCGTCGCCGATCTTGTCCAGCGGCAAGCGTTTCAGCTTCGCTAAGATTTCTGAAATATCGTTTTTGAATGCCTCGGCAACCGAGGGTAGCGTGGGCAGTTCAGGCAGTTCCCCGGCGTAAATGACTTTCTTCCCCACGTCGTCATGGTAAAAATCCAAGTCGACAAAAAGCTGGCCAGTCAGCAGGTTGCCGGTCTTCAGCCTTGCCCTGAGACCTTGCGCAACCAGTGCTTCAATACCTGGATGGTGGTGTGCCGCAAGTTCCTGTGAGAAACTAGTCTCCATTTTTTTGATCTCAGATTGCGGCATAATCCTATCCAGATCAATCTCGATATAAACCGGTATCTTTAGTTTCTTGGTTTGAATATCGAAATTGAATTTCACCCCGGTCACTTTGCCGACTTGGATGCCCCTCACTTCGACCGGGGCACCCACGGACAAACCACGCACGGAATCCTCAAAATTCATCATGAGTTCAATCTTGTGGACATAGTAACCTTCGGCAATATTGGCATAGTCCTTGTGTAGCCAAAATTTAGCGCCGGGTTTACTGGGTGGGTTGTTGGGATCATTCAGGTTGGGCGTGTCAAAAGTTATGCCGCCACCCAACAGGCTCAACAATGAGCCGACCTTGACATCAATCCCTTGCGCGCCCATGGAAATGTCGATGCCGCTGGTTTGCCAGAAACGGCTGCTTTCATGGATCAGTTGGTCGTAAGGCGCATCAACGAATACATCAACCAATACGTCGCTTCTGTCATCGGCCAAACGGACACCCACAATACTGCCAACTTGAATATCGCGAAAATATAGCCTTGTCCCCTCACTCAGGGAGCCCGCCCTGTCAGCCATCAAGGTAAACCGCTTCCCAGGTGTGTCGGCGCTGATTTTTGGCGCATGTTCCAATCCTATGAACTCCCGCCTCGGTTTCCCATCGCTAAATTCAACCTGAATGTAGTGCCCCGCTATCAAAGTGTCCAAACCCGACACGCCGCCGAGTCCAAATCTTGGTTCGACCACCCAGAATTGGGTGCCCTCCCCCAAGTGCGATTCGACGTTCTTGTCGAGCTGGGCAGTCACAATGACCTTGGACAGGTCATCGCTCAACTTGACAGTTTCGACGACGCCGACTTCCACATCCTTGTATTTGATCTTGGTCTTGCCCGCTTCCAAACTGCCCGGTTGTTTGAAGGTAATTGTTATCGTCGGGCCTTGCTCGCTCAAGGTCTTGTAGGCAAGCCAGCCGCCAATGAGCAACGCCACTAACGGGATTAGCCAAATCACTGAGAGTCCGCGGGCTTTCTCCACCACCAACTCCTCCGTTTCAACGACAAGGGAACCGGTCTTCTCTTGTTCAGGGGTTTCTTCATTCATGATCGTTTTCCAATGCGTCCCAAATTAAACGAGGATCGAAGCTCATCGCGGCAAACATGGTGATGACAACCACTCCGCCAAAAGCCACTGCGCCCGCACCCGCCTCAATCGTGGCGAGGGCGCCAAGCTTGACCAAGGCGACTAGGATCGCGATGACAAAGATATCAATCATCGACCAGCGCCCGACGGATTCGGTGATCCGATATAGCACGGTGCGCTCCTTTGGCCGCCAGCGCGACTTGAATTTTACGGACAGCAGCAAATAAGTCAGTGTCAGCAATTTCAACACCGGCACGGTGATGCTGGCAAAAAAGATCAGCAAGGCCAAGGGCCACATGCCGCTTACCACCAACTCTTTGACGCCGCTTAATATGGTGTCCGGTTCTCCGCGACCCGACATGGTCACCGTCATGATCGGCAGCAAGTTGGCCGGGATGTAAAGAATGTAGGCGGTCAGGGTGAGCGCCCACGTCCGCGCCAGGCTGTCGGGTTTGCGACTATGCAAGCGGGAGCCGCAACGCGGGCAATGGAGTGGGTGCAAGTGGGCTTCGGCCCGACTGAGCAGATGGCAAGTGTGGCATGAAAGATAGCCGTTATGCGCTGCTGTGTTAGAGAGAGTTTTCAATCGGACGGCTCCAATCGTTCCCAAATTTCATGATCGTCCAAGGAAGCATCGGTGGCCGCCATGAAGGGGATCAATGCAGCGAAGGAGTAAAGCGCGATGCCGACATTGATAGTGGCAAGATCGGCCAGTTTGACTAGGGCAACCAGAATGCCCAGCATATAGACTTCAGTCATCGCCCAAGGACTCAGCGATTCGTAAAATCTGAAAACCTGTTTGGCATACGGTAGCCGAGCGTTGAACTTCAACGGAGTTAGCACGTAAAACACACACAGAATCTTCAGCAAGGGCGCGAGGATGCTGACGATGAAAACCAAAGCCGCAATTTCCCAATAGCCCTGCACGTATAGCTCATTGACGCCGGAAATGATGTTCTCAGATTGGGTGCGGCCACCGACGTTCATGCGCAACAGGGTGTTGACATTGGCGATGACGAACAGAATCAAGCTGGTGAGGGCCAGTGCCAAGGAATAATCAAGGCTGTGGCCTTTGCGCTCCATCACCAACGCACCGCAGCGAGGGCAATGCGCCTGCTCCCCCTTCTGCAAATGCGGAATCTGAAAAAGCAGATCGCAATCGTGGCAGGCGGTTAGATGTGTTCTGAAAACTGCTAAGGGTTTCGTGAGTTGCTGCATCGTTTAGCGGGGTTGTGTGGCTGGTCTGGCAAGCCTTCTACATTCTTGCACGGCATCATGACAAGCATGCTGCGGGTCAACTTGGCAGCGTTCGCATTCGCGTCCAGTCATGGGCTAGACAGGTCAGTGATTTGCCATAATTAAAGCATAGAATGGGAATATAGCAAATTGTTTCACCCGATCAGAGGAAGTGTCCGTTTCGCTCGTTCCCAAGCTCCGGCTTGGGAATGCGGTCTTTGAAGCTCCAGCTTTTCGAGAAACGACCAAAGGCCAAGCCGGAGCTTGCAAGACATGGGTTCCCAAGCAGGAGCTTCAAAGCCATTAACTTAAGACGCATATCATTGATTATATTGCACAATGGAGCAACCATATAAAACCATTGTCTTCAGGACTTGCTGCCAACCTGAATAAGGTGCAAAGTAGAGCTTTAATCATTGCAATGCCCATATTAAA
>CAIODU010000343.1 GCA_903857165.1 uncultured Methylococcaceae bacterium
CCAACAAGAATCTGATCCGAAGGCAAAAAATAGAGTCCACGAAAGGCACGAAAACCACGAACAAAAGCATGTCTTGTTCGTGCTTTTCGTGTTTTTCGTGGACGATTCTTTTGGTGGGTTCATTATTGGAAATCACCTAAGGGCGGGCCGTCACCAAAAACCGGCAGTTTTTGCAGTTGTCCACCAGTTGCCGCACCGACTCAAGCAGTGCCTTGCGACGCCCGCCGCTTTCCGGCACTTCGTCCAGACCGTCCAGGAAAAACAATGCTCCGGTTTGCCGGATGCGGGTTTGCAGACGATTGAACACTTCGTCAATCTGAGAGATTCTTAAGCGTTTGGATAAATCATCCCGCACCGCTTGCCATAGCAAGCCATCTTGGGCTTTGACCGAGTGGGGAAAATAGGCGGCGGCGACTTCGCGCAAGATTAGCCGGATGGGCAGCAGATGTTTGATGGTTTCGGGAATGTCGGCAATCGCTTCGCCGCCCGCCGCCGCTTTCGCCAGACAGCCCGCCAAATAATTGACCAACACCGTCTTGCCCGAACCCGGCTCTCCCAACAGCACGGCGCGGCGTTCTTTGGCAAGCGCATCCAACACCGGCAAGCGTTTTTCTTCCTCTTGGCTAGTTTGCGGTTGTTCCTGCTTGATGGTACGCCGCAAAGCGTGGAGGGGGACGTAAATGTTGGGCAGGCGCACTTCCTGTCCGTCCAAGAATTTGGAGTCGATGGCTTCCAAGGGCAAGCGTCCGCATTCATTCGCCAAATTATCGAAGTAATGGGTCAGTTTTTCGTCCAACTCGGCGGTTGGGTCGGGTGTGCCACTGTAGACATTTTTGATGATGTTGCCGCCCACATTGCCACCGATGGCAATGCTGCCATTGCTTGCCGCCACGGCGTGGTTGCCTAGTGCGACCGAACCATCACCGAGGTTGACCACACGATTAACCACTGTGCTTGGCGGGTCAGCGACTGCCGTATCGGGTATGGTTTCCTGTCCACTGGATAAGAACTGGTCATGAATCACACTCCGCAAATGCAGCGACAAGTCTTTCTCGAATTGCGCCGGGTCGGCATAGTCATTCACCCCGCTACTGATTGAACCGTCCGAGTTGCGGAATGCTTCAAAGAACGCTTGTACCTTTTCCCATTGCTCCCATTTCTCCTTAAAACCTGGCTTGGCTGGATTGAGCAATACCTCCTCGGTGCGCCGGTAAAGGAGAATAACCGGTTTTTTGTGCCGGTCCCAAGCCTGTTTGGCATCGCAATATTCCCATTCTGTGCCGGACAGGTAAGGTCTGCCGTCTGGCTTGGCGTATTCTGGGGGAAGCGGGGTTCCCATCCTCGACCAGAGGATGACAATCACGATGTCGCACTCCGAAGGCTTAGGCAAACCCTCGGCAATGGCTTGTTGCGGTGTCATGCCTGCCAGCATCGGCGTACCCGCGCCGGGTTTGTCCCAAGCGACTGTCCGAACACTAATCTTCTCACTGAAAGCAGGGTCGTATGGCAATTCATCCAGCACTTTCAGGGCCAGTTGACGTTCTTGTGAGACGTCCCCCGGCGAGGCAAGAAAGATTCGCAGATGCGTGATGTTTGTCATGGCTGATGCTAAGGGGTTTTGGCGATTTCCAAATTTATGCTGCCACACGCCTTACGCCCAGTTGCTCACGGCGGGATTCTAGTTGCCAAAGGTCAAAGGCGGCCTGATGCGCCAGCCAAGATTCCGCGCTCTTGCCGAAGGCCAACTCCAAGCGCAAAGCCATTTCAGGGCTGATGCCAGTTTTTCCGTTTAACAATTCAACCACCGTATTAGCGGTCACGTTGAGGCGATCTGCGGTTTCAGTAATCGTCAAACCCAGTGGGTTTAGCCAAAATTCAGATAGGATTTCCCCCGGATGGGGCGGGTTGTGCATACGCATGGCGATACCTCAGTGATAGTCCAGATAATCGACGACGTGCGCATCGCCAAACTCGAAACGAAAAACAATGCGCCAGTTAGCTTGGACAGTCACCGCCCAAAGCCCCTCCTTGTCACCTTTCAAAGGGTGCAGCCGTAAACCCGGAGAATCAATGTCTTCGATACAAACGGCCTTGTCGATTAAGGCCAAAATTAATTGAAGCCGCTTGGCATGAATGGCCTGAATGCCAGCTTTGTTCCCGGTCAAAAAAACTTTTCCAGCCCCTTGTGCGTGAAGGATTTTATCATGGGTTAATTGTAACGTAGCGGGTCACGGATTTCAGCCGACAGCGTGAGAAGGCCGGAATAAGCTGTCCTGAGCGAAGTCGAAGGGGTCGCGCACCGACCGTTTCCGGCATCCCTCCGCGAAGCCCCTTACCCATTCGCCGGAAACACCGCTGACTCGGCTTATTCCGGCAATAAAAAAAGAGAAGAGCAGAGAAAAGCCGGAGAACAGAGACTACAAGAATGGGGACACCACAATGCGGAACCCGAGGCTATTGAGACGCTCATCGGGTTTATGGCTACCACGATAGGCGCAGCGAACTCCTGTTGAATTAAAGTCAAATCTACCTCCACGCAACACCCTTTCTCGCTCTGATTCCAAGCCTTCCCAGCGCCTTCGCTCATTACCTGACATCGGATAGCGATAGCTGTCCTTATCCCATATGCTACGGGTCCATTCCCAGACATTGCCGGACATCTCCTCGTTGCCATAAGGCGAGGCTCCAGCCGGAAAACTGCCCACAGCATTGGTTTTAAGGATGCCGGTTCCCTCAAAGTTCATCTTTTCCGGGTCTGCCTCGCTCCCTCCCCATGGGAAAATGCGGGAAGGTTGGTAATTAACGTGCAATGTCAACGGTTCATTCTTCAATGGCAGCGACTGGATCAGGGGTTTGACCTGTATTTCCAAACCGCCACGAGCGGCCTTCTCCCATTCCGCCTCGCTAGGCAGGGAAACGGCCCAACCGTCCGGCAGAAAGCCTTGTGACTGCCAGCGACCGGTCAGCCACCGGCAAAAGGCTATCGCCTCATGCCAACTGACCCACACCACCGGGTGATTGGATAGCCCGTTCAGGCAATTCTGGTCGCCGGGTTGGATGCCAGTCTCTGCCAGATAATGTCGAAACTGGGTGGCGGTGACGGGAAAACGGGCTAGCCAATATCCATAGCGTGTGGAACACTCGACTTTGGCCTTTTTAAGCCACCGCCGCGAGTTGATCCAGCAAGGCATCCCAGTCACGGCAAGATAATTCCAACCGGTCGCTGCCGGTTTTGGAGTTGACGAAATACTTGCCAGCCCAGATGGCGCGGCGGACG
>CAIODU010000344.1 GCA_903857165.1 uncultured Methylococcaceae bacterium
CTTCATCGCGCTGGCTCGGTTCTTGTGCTGGGAACGGTCGCTCTGGCATTGCACGACGATGCCGGTTGGATTGTGGGTGATGCGCACCGCCGATTCCGTCCGGTTGACATGCTGGCCGCCAGCCCCGCTGGCACGGTAAACGTCCGTGCGCAAATCCGCCGGGTTGATCTCGATGGGTATATTGTCATCCACTTCGGGCGAGACAAACACCGAACTGAACGAGGTATGTCGGCGGTTGCCCGAGTCGAAAGGCGATTTGCGCACCAGGCGGTGGACTCCGGTTTCCGTGCGCAGCCAGCCAAAGGCATAGTCGCCTTCGAATTTGATGGTGGCGCTTTTGATGCCAGCCACGTCACCGGGCGAGGCTTCCATCAACTCGGTCTTGAAACCACGGCGTTCGCCCCAGCGCAAATACATGCGCAGCAGCATTTCCGCCCAGTCTTGCGCTTCGGTGCCGCCTGCTCCTGCTTGGATGTCGAGGAAGGCATTGTTAGGGTCCATTTCCCCGGAGAACATGCGGCGGAATTCCAAATCGGCGATGTCCTTCTCGAAAGATTGCAAATCGTGTTCGACCATCCCGACGCTGTCGTCGTCATCCTCATCCACCGCCATAGCCAGTAGCTCCTCGGCATCGGCAATCCCCTTTTCCAAACGAATGAGGTTGTTGACCACCATTTCCAGTTGCCCGCGCTCCTTGCCTAAGGTTTGGGCCTTCTCTGGGTTGTTCCAAATTTTTGGGTCTTCCAGTTCAAGCAGAACTTCGGTCAGCCGTTCGTGTTTGGCATCGAAGTCAAAGATACCCCCTAAGCCCTGCATGGCGGGCTTTTAAGTCTTTGATTTGGTTGAAAAGCGGGTTGAGTTCTCGCATAGCCTTTTGATCCACCTAGTAAAATAGGTCTAAGCATACCTTATAATGGGAGCTTGGAAAACCTCTGATGCCCGATGTAAGCCGAAGTTCGTTTAAATTCAGCCTTTCCAACGGCAATCAGTTGAGTTTAAATACACCGATTGAAAATGTTATCCAGAAAAGTCTCAAGACCTTCCACGGCGGTTACAGTTAGCTGCTTTGGCAACATGGCCGGGAGGAAGCAGAATGAAAGTAACGGGGGATAAAACCATTAACAAGAAAGTCTTATTGATTTTTGCGGGCCTGTTCGGCCTGATTCTCGGCGGCGAACAGATGTTGCCTCTATTGGAAGAGTTGGGGATGTTGGCGTTCGAATGGGTGCACAAGTCCTTGGACTTTTTATACGAGGATATCATCGGCCTCGAAGACGAAGCGGCGAAAAAAGCCTCTGCTTGGTCTGGTTTTTTACTGCTCATCGGTCTAATCGTCTGGGGTTGCATTAAGCTTTACCACCAATTTCAGCGCATGAAAGCCGCCATGCCACAATGGTGGGCGGAGACGAAAGCCGGGTTGGGCGGTTGGTGGACCGCACTGCCGTGGTTGCAGAGGGTGGTTTTTGTGATCCTTTTGATAGCACTCGTGGGTGTTGTGGCGGTGATCATCTAACTATGTGGCGAACACGCTTCCCTTTGGTTTTTGCAGTCGCCTGCATCCTTTTTTTTGTCGTGACTGCCGCATTAAGTGTTTACCATACCTCTTCAACTTGGGACGACGCGCCTCATATAACGGGTGGCGTGTCCCAGTGGCAGACGGGAGAACCCCGGCTAAATGCCGACCATCCGCCTTTGGCAAGATTATGGGGTGCCTTGCCGGTACTTTTCATGGATGTCCCTCCGTTGACCCAGCTTGGCCCTGGGTCATGGGAAAGAGCGGATCTAACCGGTGCCACGGGCGATTATTTTGGGGTTATCGAGGACCGGTTGCTTTGGCCATCCCGGCTTGCCATGCTGATTATTTCAGTATTGCTCGGTTGTTTGTTATATGCTTGGGGGGTGGCATTGCATGGACGGGAGCGGGTTTGGCTACCGCTCGCGCTTTACGCTTTTTGCCCGCCTCTACTTGCCAATGCCCCCTTGGTCACCACAGACTTGGCCGCCACTACGTTTATTTTTGCGGCAGTATTTTCTTGGTGGCGCTATTTAAACGAGCCTTCAAAGAAAAACTTGGCTTGGGTCTGTTTGTCTGTGACGGCTGCCTTTGCCTCAAAACATACGGCGATGTTATTGGTTCCCCTCTTGTTGTTGTTGGGATCAATCTCGCTTGGTAGGGTTACGGTTATCCATGACGATTTTGGCCGACGTTTGCGGATTGTCGGTTTTGCCCTTTTAGCCATCGGCGTCACCACGGTGGTGGGCCTGAATATAATTTACTTTTTCGACGGTTTTTTCCTGACCCCTCTGGAATATCTTGAGCGTTCTTCAGGGGCATTCACTGCCTTTCATGGCAAGGCAGAAGTCCTATCCAGATTTTGGCCTTCGTGGTTACCTGTCCCCCTGCCTTACATTTACGTCTGCGGTGTTTTATCATTAGTGGGAAATGTCGGTGAATTTGGCAGCGCGACTTATTTTATGGGACAGGCGGGTTATGGAGGGTGGCCTAATTATTTTTTGATGCTTTTGCTGATCAAGCTTCCAATACCCAGTTTAATATTGATCGGCTTGGGAGTCACTCGGGCGGTATCCCGTCTTCCCAGGGATTGGTGGAACGTGTTATTTTTAATGATCCCCCCCATTTTATTACTGTTGGTGGCTTCCAATGGAAAAATGCAAATAGGGATCCGCCATATTTTACCTGCCTTCCCTTTTTTATTTCTTCTGGCCGGTTATGCTTTGCGTTATCCATTGCGCCGATGGAAAAAGATTGCAGTGGGTGGCTTGGTTGCAATGAGTGGATTCAATACGTTGGCTATTTATCCTAATTATTTGATGTATTTCAACTTTTTGGGTGGTGGTGCAGAGCAAGGCTGGCGAATTTCTGTGACAGGCGACGATTATGGTCAAGGTGATGCTGAATTGGGCCGCTGGCTGCAAAAGCGCGGAATCAAGGAAGTTGCTTTCGGGCCTTTCGGTTGGGGCGGGGTGGTTTTGAACCGGGCGGGCATTGCCATAAAACCCATACCCTGCGAGGATACTGGCGAATTGGTCGCCATTCATGCCGGGCAGTTGTTGTTGACTTATGACTTGGAAAAAAAACGCTGCTATGATTGGATGCTGCTGCGCGAACCGGACGAAAAAATTGGTTATTCAATCTTTATTTACAACAGCAAAAACCGGCCCCAACCTAAGCCACCTGTCAATTTAGGCCTTTTTTCGCAAGCGTTGAAATTACAGTTGAGCGGCCAGCCTCAAGCGGCGATCCCAATTTATCAAAGTTACCTACAACAGGAACCCAATTATTATCAAGCCTATTTCAATCTTGGCTATGCGCTGATGGAAACCAATCAGTGTGAGGCGGCAATTACTGAATTCAAGCGCACTTTGAAAATATGGCCGGGTTACAAAGAAACCCATATTCATTTGGCTAAATGTTACCGGGTTCTCGGACAACCCAAACAAGCGCAATGGCATGAACAGCAACTGACAAAACCCTAGTTTCTGTCATCCCATGAAGCGATTTTAATTAAGGTATTTCAATCCCAGCGTTCATCTTTTATTTGGATCATGCCATTATCCACCTGCACAGACAGGCAGGGAAGATCCTCGTAGGCCGGTCCTCGCAGCACTTTGCCGGTTTTCAGGCAAAACCTTGCGCCGTGGCGCGGGCAGATAATTTCGCCGCCTTCCCTCTGACCGCTCGCGATTTCCGCCCCGTCATGGGTGCAGACATCTTCAATGGCATATAATGAACCGTCAAGCCTGAACACCGCAGCCGCCACGCCGTCAATGTCCACCACAATATGCTCTCCTTCGGCCAGAGCCGAGTCGGCAATTACATTTATCCAGTCGCTCATACATTATTCCGTAGAAACCGTTTCAGCCTCTTCTTTCAACGCAGCCTCCAAAGAATGCCAAGCCAAGGTGGCGCATTTGACGCGGGCAGGATAGGCCCGCACACCGGCCAGCACGGCAAGTTTGCCCAATTCCCCGAAATCGGTCCTCTGGTCTTCGCCAGTGACGATGCGATGGAAAAGCTCAAATATTTCGTGGGTTTCCTCCTCGGTGTGGCCCCGGACTATCTCGGTCATCAATGAGGCCGATGCGGTCGAAATGGCACAGCCCGAGCCTTGGAAACTGACATCTTCAATCACATTGCCGTTGACCTTGACATACAGGGTGATGCGGTCGCCGCACAGGGGATTGAAGCCGTCAATTTTGCGGCTGGCATCTTCCATCACCCGGAAGTTGCGAGGGTTACGGTTGTGGTCGAACACCACTTCCTGATAAAGATCGCGTAATTCATCGAACATTAGCCGAATACCTCTATGATCTGTTTGATTCCGTCGATCAATACATCGACTTCCTCGGCGGTGTTGTAAAACGAGAATGAGGCCCGCGCCGTGGCGGGTACTCCGAAAAAGTCCATCACCGGCATGGCGCAATGATGCCCGGCACGGACGGCGATACCCAATTGATCCAACATTGTGCCTATATCATGGGGATGAATATGATGTAAGGTGAAGCCCAGTATTGCGCCTTTGTCATTCGCGGTCCCGATGATTTTCAAAGCTGGGATTTCCAGCGCTTTTTGGGTTGCATAATCTAACAATAGCTGTTCGTAAGCGGCTATCTTATCCATGCCGATGGTTTGCAGATAATCCACAGCCTCACCTAATCCAACGGCTTCGGCTATCGCCGGGGTGCCGGCCTCAAACTTATAGGGCAGGGTGTTATACTCAGACTTGGCAAACGTGACCATGCGGATCATGTCGCCGCCGCCTTGCCAAGGCGGCATGGCTTTCAGCAATGCCTCTTTGCCATACAATACGCCAATCCCAGAAGGCCCGCACAACTTGTGCCCGGAGAAGGCGTAGAAATCGCAATCCAGTGCTTGCACATCAACCGGCATGTGAGGAATGGCTTGGGCACCATCCAGCATGACGGGCACGCCTTTGGCGTGGGCCAATTCCACGATGCGTTTTACCGGATTGATGGTACCCAAGGCATTGGACATGTGAACCACGGAAACCAGCTTGGTACGTTCGGTCAACAATGCCTCGAATTCCTCCATGATAATCTCACCGACCAAGTTGATTGGTGCGACTTTCAACACTGCACCGGTTTGTTGGCAGAGCATTTGCCAAGGTACGATGTTGGAATGATGCTCCATTGCAGTAATCAGGATTTCATCACCGGCTTGCAGACTGGAACGTCCGTAAGACTGTGCCACTAGATTGACCGCCTCGGTGGTTCCGCGCACGAAGATTATTTCCTTTATATCACGGGCATTGATGAAGGCACGGATTTTCTCCCGCGCACCTTCGAACAAATCCGTGGCCCGTTGGCTGAGCGTGTGTACGCCCCTATGCACATTGGCATAGTCATGTTCATAGACATGCCGGAGGGTATCCAGCACGGCTTTGGGTTTTTGAGTGGATGCCGCGTTGTCCAAATAAACCAAAGGCTTGCCATGGATGGTTTCGCCTAGGATGGGGAAATCTTGGCGGATTCTGGCGACATCAAACGTGGCGCTCATAGCCAGTCCCTCCGAATGCCGGTCTGCGGGAACAGATTCAACAAATGTTCCTGCACCCGTCCACGCAAAGATTCCAAGCCGATTTTTTCCACCATCTCATTGGCGAAGGCAAAAGTCAGCATGTTTTTTGCCGTTTCCCGATCCACCCCGCGAGACACTAGGTAAAAAATCGATTCGGGATCAAGTTGCCCCACCGCCACGCCATGCGAACATTTGACATCATCGGCGAGAATTTCCAACTGCGGCTTGGCATCGATTTCCGCATCTTCCGATAATAACAGGTTGCGGTTGTTCATTTCCGCGCTGGTTTTCTGCGCCTGGGGATGGACGACGATGCGTCCCTGAAAAACGCCCCTCGCACGGTCGGCAAGGATGCCACGGTAAGTTTCACGGCTAATCCCATGCGGTTCGATATGATGGATCAGCGTATGGTTATCCACATGCTGGCGATTTTTAGCGAGGAAAAGCCCATTCATTTCACACTCGGCGGCCATTGCCAATTCTGTATGTATTTCGTTACGCGCCAGTAAACCACCAAAAGACAGATTATGTTGATTGAAGCGGGAGGATTTTTCCTGCTTCACATAAACCCCGCCAAAATGGTAAGCCTTGTCCGTTTCCACTTGCAACTTATAATGATCCAAGTCGGCATTTTCACTCAAGTGGATTTCAGTCACTGCGGATGTGAGATAACTGATGCCTAGCAAGCCTACAAAGGTTTCGATGAGTTTGGCTTCTGCATTCTTGCTTAATCCTATCAAGCTACGGGTGTTGGATAAGGCTTCATTACGAGTGGAGACATGCAGGATTTGAATTGGCTTTTCCAATACTATGCCAGCGGGAATGCCAATAAACGCCCCGTCACTGAAATAGGCCGTATTGAATGCAAGGAATCCATGGGATTCTGTTCCAAGTGAAGTACCGAACAAGGCTTTTACCCGGTCTGGTTGGTTTTCAAGTGCTGACGATATTCCCGTTGCAATGACCTCGTCAGGCAAGCCCGCCAAATCAGACAACAAAAGGTCGAAATGTCCGTCCACCAAGACCAATGACCAAGTATCGGCCAGTTTATGGGTTTCCAACCATTCCTTATCAACCGTTGCCGATGCCGAAACGCTTGACGGCGCAAACAGTTTCTTCTCCAATGCAGTGACATTGGTGTATTTCCACTCCTCCTCGCGGGGTGAGGGGAAACCGCTTGCTGAAAAGCTGCCCAAGGCCAGTTGTCGAAGTGTATTGAGCCAAGGCAGATTTTGGCCAGACAGGGAACTGGCAAGGGTTTGATAGCGTTTTATATAATTTGTCGCGCTCATGCCGCCACACCCACGGTTTGGTCGATCCAGCCATAACCCCTTTCTTCCAGTTCCAGTGCCAAGCTGGCATCGCCTGATTTGACGATGCGGCCTTGGGCCAATACATGGACTTGATCCGGCTTGATGTAATCCAGTAGGCGTTGATAATGAGTGACCAAGATGAACGAACGGTCTGCCGAACGCAGTGAATTAACACCGTCAGAAACGATCTTCAAGGCATCAATATCCAGCCCGGAGTCAGTTTCATCGAGTATGCACAGACTCGGTTCCAATACCGCCATTTGAAGTATCTCGTTACGCTTCTTCTCGCCACCGGAGAAACCTTCGTTGACGGCACGATAAAGGAATTTCTCATCCATTTCAACCAGTTTCGTTTTGGCCTTGATCATCTGCAAGAAATCAAAGGCATCCAATTCAGAAAGCCCTTTATGCTTGCGGATGGCATTCAATGCCGCTTTTAGCAAGTAAACATTGCTGACACCGGGAATTTCCACCGGATATTGAAACGCCAAGAACACCCCTTCCCTTGCCCTTTCTTCCGGTGGCATCTCCAGTAGGTTCTTATCCTTGTAGATGACGGTTCCCTCCGTGACTTCATAGCCGTCGCGGCCTGCAAGCACATGCGACAAGGTGCTTTTGCCAGAACCGTTCGGCCCCATAATGGCATGGACCTCGCCGGGTTTGATGTGTAGGCTAATCCCTTTCAGGATAGGTTTGTCTTCTATGCGGACGTGGAGGTTTTCGATTTTTAGCATGGGGTTACCTTATGTTTAATTAGTATTTCTCGTTCCCATGCTCCAGCGTGGGAATGCAGTCAGCGGCGCTCCTGCGCCGCGTGACCGCAGAGCGGTCAACATAGGTTCCCACGCTGGAGCGTGGGAACCAGAACTAATGTGTTAATAATTCATTTTGCTTCATACCGCGATAAGTTTACTTTGGTATTGACTAGGTACATCTTCCAAAATCATTTCATGATAAGCATCACGCAGATTTTCTTCCAATTCCTCCAATGATTCCCCTTGGGTCATTATTTCAGGATATTCCTTTAATTTTCCTAGCCAGAACTTTTCGTTTTTCCAGTAAATCATGGTTAATTTGTTTGACATAGTTTACACCTAATTATCGAGTAAATGTATTTACAATTTCACCCACAATTATTGTTCCATAGCCATATTTTCGTTTTTGCTGTTTTGAAACAAGTAGTTCACAACCCTTTTTAATAAAGCTATATACCAGTAAATCAGGTTCATATCTATCCGATATGTCATCTATTGTAGTTATTAATTTATTTTGAATCTTAAATAATTCAGGTTTATCATTTGGATATTTAAGAGGGTCTATAAAAGGAACAATAAAAGTAAGTGCAACCTTATGTTCTGTGTAGTCGTTATCTTCGTTTTCACGATTTTTTCTCGCAGAATTGAATGCTTTTCCTAAAAAGCCCAAGGATCGTTTATCAGGATTTGTGGAGATTGGTTTTCTAACTAATTTTGCTTCTATCTCATATAATGTCTTTTTCGATTTTATTTTATGAATTAATACAAGGTCGGCACGACCATCATATTTTTGACGTGTATCGATGTCCTTTTTTTGAACTTTGTATTCTTCGAGCGCAACCCAATCATTTTTGATTGCGGCAGCGGCAAGTAAGCCGGTATTAGTTCTCTCTCGATAGCAAAATGGGGAATAATTACCGTCAGTATGCTGAACACACCTTTCATTTAGATCATGCCAAGTTTTTAGAAAAGGAGACCATGACTTTAATTCATCATGTAAGTTTACTATTTTAAAAAGTTCCATATGTGGCATCCTAGGTAATGTTTTAGATGTAAATATTATTCTCGTTCCCACACTGGAGCATGGGAACCAGAAAACAGAAATTAAATATTGCCTTCATATAAATCTCCCAGCGGAAAACAAAGCTCATAATCATTCCAAACCAAATCTCCACAATCAATCGTAAATCTTTCGAATAAATTAGGATCAAGATATTTCCTAATATCTGAGTGGACAGCTTTTTGCAAAAAGGGGCTAAAATCAATAATTCGTTTTAATCCATCTGAAAAAGCAATTTGAATCCTATAATCTCCAAGGGATTTGGCATCAACAATATCCAAAATCAAATCGTCAGCTATCATTAGGGATTTCCTGTTGAATTTTCACGGTACTGATAGATTTATGATAAACAAAATAGTCAACCCACTTTTTTATAATGTCACTGGCAAAATGTCTTACCAATGCTTCAAAGTCTTTCAAGTGTCGGCCTTCCAATGGTCTTTTGCCTTTCACATTGGCAATTCTGATTTCTTTTATCTCACCTTCCACAAGGATTATTTCGGCTTTGCTTTCCCTTTCCTGATATTTGCCGTGGACATGGATTGGCTCATGTTCATTTGAATAAAAGAGAACAATCAGTCCAAAATATTCGTAAAGTTTTGGCATGTGCAAAATCCTTAACTTAATGGTAGTGACGCTTGAGCATGGGAACCAAAAAACCTAGTGATTTTCAACATCCCAAACATGAGAAAAGTTAATAGCTTCCCCGCCTTGTCCAGTAATCTTACCATATAAATCAAAATCATCGCTAATCAGCAATATTCGACGCTCACATAATTTTGCGATCACTGCGTCAGTCAATCCGAATCTGATAATATGCCTAGCTTCGACTTCTAACCGTGGGATCTGCTGCTCAACTACATAATCGTCTATAGATTCAATGCTAAACAAGCCGGGTACTCGCAACATAACAAAGAAAGCTTCCCGTAACTTCCCGGTCAGAGCCGTTCCTCCCAGATTGCTAACTTCAGTCAGAATATGGGGGGTAGTAATTAAATGTTTGAAATTTTTCAATAAATTAGTCAATGAGCGGTAGTGCTCCACGGTGTAACGTTCGGTTCGTTTGCCTCCAATCAATTTTTCGTCAACGGCCCCTATCATTAAAAGCAGTAATAAATTGGTGTCAACTAAAATACCCGTTTGTCGGTGTTTGCGAATAAGTTCTTTCCAATACACGAGCGTATGACTTTAAGCAGCTTCAACTTCGCGTATGCGCATGGACTTAAACTCACCCGTTTCTGAATCTAAAGCGAGCTGCTTATATACTCGGTTTTCAATAAGCTTTTCATCCTTTTGATCGAATAGTGCGCCGATTCGGGTAGGTTGACTGTCACGCTGATAAATATCAAAGCTTCTTTTTCTAAAATACCCTAAAGTAACCAACCATTGCTTGCCCCTTTGGTCTAACTTAATCTCTTCCAAACGCAAATCAGCTAGGTCTTCGTCAGGTGCTAATTCATGCATATATCTTTTTGCTTGTATAACGGCATTCTGTGGGGCAATCACAATCTGACTCCAACTTATCTATTTTAAAACATATATCCGTTCCCAAGCTGGAGCTTGGGAACGAGAAATTAAACGAGAAATTAACCTACGCTCCCTTCCAAACTAATCCCCAGCAAAGCCTGTGCTTCCACCGCAAACTCCATCGGCAATTTCTTGAAGACTTCTTTGCAGAATCCATTGACAATCATCGACACGGCATCTTCGGCGGAAAGCCCGCGTTGCTGGCAGAAAAATAATTGGTCTTCGCTGATTTTGGACGTGGTCGCTTCGTGCTCGACCACGGCACTGGGTTGCTTGACCTCAATATAAGGGAAGGTGTGTGCGCCACAGAGGTCGCCAATGAGCAGGGAATCGCATTGGGTATGGTTGCGGGCATTCTCGGCGGACTTCAATACTTTGACCAAGCCGCGATAGCTATTTTGTGCGCGACCGGCAGAAATGCCCTTGGAGATGATGGTGCTTCGGGTATTTTTGCCGATATGAATCATCTTTGTGCCTGTGTCGGCTTGTTGGCGATGGTTGGTCAGCGCAACCGAGTAGAATTCGCCGATGGAATTATCGCCTTTCAATACACAACTGGGATATTTCCAAGTGATGGACGAGCCAGTTTCCACTTGCGTCCAAGATATTTTGGAATTTACACCCCGGCATTCGCCACGCTTGGTGACGAAATTATAAATGCCGCCTTTGCCTTCTTCGTCGCCGGGATACCAGTTCTGCACGGTGGAATATTTGATTTGCGCATTGTCCAAGGCGACCAGTTCGACGACGGCGGCATGGAGTTGGTTTTCGTCGCGCATGGGCGCGGTGCAGCCTTCCAAGTAGGACACATGGCTACCTTCCTCGGCAATAATCAAGGTGCGCTCAAATTGCCCGGTGTTGGCGGCATTAATGCGGAAATAAGTGGATAACTCCATCGGGCAGCGCACCCCCTTGGGGATGAACACAAAGGATCCGTCGGAAAACACGGCGGCATTCAACGCGGCAAAGAAGTTGTCGCCAGTCGGCACGACGCTGCCTAGGTATTGTTTGACCAAATCGGGATGTTCGCGGATGGCCTCGGACATGGAACAAAATATCACCCCGGCCTCCGCCAGTTTGCCCTTGAAGGTTGTCGCCACCGAAACGCTGTCGAATACGGCATCCACTGCAACGCCGGCCAAAAATTCCTGTTCGTAAATGGGGATGCCTAGCTTGTTGTAGGTTTCCAAGACTTTTGGATCGACTTCGTCAAGGCTTTTCGGCCCTTCCTTTTGTTTTGGCGCGGAATAATAGCTGATGGATTGGTAGTCAATTCGTGCGTATTCGACATAGGCCCAGCGCGGGTCGGTCATGGTCAGCCAATGGCGATAAGCCTCCAAGCGCCACTGCAACATCCAGTCCGGTTCGCCTTTTTTGGCTGAGATGATGCGAACCACATCCTCGCTCAAACCGGGTGGTATGGTGTCTGCCTCCAAGTCGGTGACAAAACCTTGCTTGTATTCCTGGCTAATAAGCTTTTCAATGGTTTGGGCCGTCGCTGACATGTTTTTACTCCGCGTTAAACGTATTTTTGATTGGAAAAAGGCTGCTTAGTGGCACGAAAAATTCTTCCCTGTGTTTCGAGACAGGTTTGGCCATGTCAGCCAGGCTGACCGACTCCAGGGCGGCCCGGACGGCCCGGTTGATGACATCCCAACTGCCCCGCGCATGGCAGGAAGAGGATTGTTCGCATCCCCCTCGCTCGCCCTCGCACTCGGTCAGCGCTATCGGCCCTTCCAGTGCTTTAATGACCGCAGCCACACTCGTCTGTTGTGGCGATTGCGCCAGCGCGTAGCCGCCATGGGCGCCCCGGGTGGATTTCACAACGCCAGCCTTGCCCAGTATTTTCAATATTTTGCTGACCGTCGGCGCTGCCACACCCGTCTCCTCGGCCAAACCGGCGGCGGTGTGGGTGTGATCGGTGTCATTTGCCATCTGCCCAAGCACGATGATGGCGTAGTCAGTCATTTTGCTGATTTTAAGCATGGTGTTGTTGGATTATGCATTTTTATATAGGACTATTTTAGTCCACTTTGATTCCTGAGTAAAGTGTTGACAATGGTTGATTGTGAAAAAGCTTTAGCGTGCTTGATTGAAACGCGGAATCCAGTTAAATAGGAAGACTTAATTAAACAAACAAGCATAGGTAGAGATGGTGACTGGATATTTTTTTCGATGCGGTAAGCCTGGCAGGCTGATTTTGGCGCTTGCGCTGATATTTTTCGTTAACTTGACCGTTGAAGCTCAAGAAGGCCCCGGCGTGACGCCTGCCCCTGCCGCTGTGGCCAAACAACCGACGGTGCAATCGGCAACACCCGCGCCACCGCAGCCGGCCCCCGTTCCTGCGCCGCAGCCGTCTACGCCGCTTGCCTTGGCTATCCAGGGACTGGTGAGGGAAGGGGTTCATCCCAAATTGCGTTGGGGGCGCTTTGCGGACTTTCAAACGCAATTGGAAGCCCTTTACCAGCCTTCCGGTTTCGCCCCACTGTGGCTTCACGAAGACAAACCCACCCACCAAGCAAAGTTGGCCATAGCCAATTTGGCATCGGCCGATGCCAAAGGATTGAACTCCACCGACTATGACGCGGACTTGTTGAACAAGTGGCTGGACTCAATCAATGGCGCGGCCAATCCCAGTCCGCAGGAGCTTGCATCGTTTGACTCGGCGTTGAGCATCTCGTTAATACGCTATGCCTCCAATCTTTACAAAGGTCGCATCAACCCCAAGCATGTCAACTTTGCCTTGGAAATCGAACCGAAAAACGAAGATTTGCCCGCTCTCATTCGAAAGATTGCCACCAGCAGCAACCCCGACAAATTGCTAGGCAATTTGGAACCCAAGCTCAAGCTTTACGACCATCTGAAAAACGCTTTGGCAGTCTATAGGAAATTGGCCAAGGAGACCCCGGTCGGCCAGATTTCATTGCCCAACAAGTTCAAACCTGGCGACCATGGCGTCGACGTACCCAAGGTGCGAAAATTGCTCTCACTGTTAGGCGACTTGACTGAAGGTGACCCGAATGATGCCTCGCAGACCTACGACAAGACCCTTGCAGAGGCAGTCAAACGCTTTCAATCGCGGCATGGCTTGACACCGGACGGCGTGATCGGCAAAACCACCGTGGCCCAGTTCAACGTCCCGCTTGGCGACAGGATCAAGCAGATTCAGCTTGGCTTGGAGCGTCTTCGCTGGCTCCCCGGGCAGATTGATGGGCGTTATATTCTGGTCAACATTCCCTCGTTCCAGTTGTATGGCTACCATAACGGTTCTGGATCGGAGAACCCCGACTTGGTCATGAACGTGATAGTCGGCGAGGCAATTGATGGACGCAGCACACCCGTTTTCCACTCGGACATGACTTATGTGAATTTCCGTCCCTATTGGAACGTCCCCTATGCCATCACCGTGAAGGAGTATCTGCCTATCCTCAGGCGCAATCCAGGTTATCTCAGTGGCCACAATATGGAGATAGTTTCCAATTTCTCCGCTAATGCCAGTGTTCACGCGGCGAGTGGCGGGAATGTGGAGGGGCTTGCCTCGGGGGCGTTGAAATTGCGCCAGAAACCTGGGCCGAAAAATGCGCTTGGACTAGTCAAATTCACTTTCCCAAATACCAATAACGTTTACTTGCACAGTACGCCTAGCCAAGGCTTGTTCAAAAGGACACGCCGCGACTTTAGTCATGGTTGCATCCGTGTCGAGTATCCGGTCAGGTTGGCTGAGTTTGTATTACAAGACCGTGAGGAATGGACCCGCGAAAGAATCGAAGCGGCCATGCAAAAGGACAAGCCGAAAATCGTCACTTTGAAGACCCCCATTCCGGTTTATATTACCTATTCGACCGTGGTGGCGAATGCCGAGGGCCAGGCCATGTTCTACAATGACATCTACGGGCATGACCAGATACTCAGTGAGCAATTGGCGAAGGGGTTTCCGTATCCTCAGTAGGGGCGGGTTCCAACCCCGCCCTCAATTTATCATAGGTTATTTGGCTGGTTCCCAAGCTCCCGCTTGGGAACCCATGTCTTGCAAGCTCCAGCTTGACTTAACTCTAAAAGGCTGGAGATCCCAAGGCTGCATTCCCAAGCAGGAGATCTCATCGTTATACACAAGTGTACTGATGCCGATCTATTGCAACCCGGAGGGTTGCTAGCTATTAGCCGGGGGTTGAGCGTCAGCGACACCCCCGGTTGAGATTGGATACCGTATTCGACCCCGGAGGGGTCGCAGAAATCAGCCCATGAACCTAGGATATTTTCC
>CAIODU010000345.1 GCA_903857165.1 uncultured Methylococcaceae bacterium
ATCCGTCCCTAATCTGACCATGAACGAAATCATAGCAACCCTAGTGCCCCAACCGCTTTAAGATGAAAGCGAGGAGGGTCCGGGCTGGACGGACGGCGACATCGTGCGTGCGCTCGACACCAGCCTCTCGACGGCCCACCGTGTCCGGCAGGCGTTTGTGGAGTTGGGTTTGGAAGCCGCGTTGTACCGGCGCAAGCCCACCGGTCGCCAGTACCGCAAGCTGGACGGCGGCCAAGAGGCCCAGTTGATTGCGCTGGCCTGCGGCGCGGCACCTGGCCGTGCGCGGTGGACGCTGAAATTGTTGGCGCAACGGATGGTGGAGTTGGGGATCGTCGACGCCATCGGCCCCGAATGCGTCCGCACCACGCTAAAAAAAACGAACTCAAGCCATGGCTGAAGACGCAATGGGTGATCCCGCCCAAGGCCAACGCCGAGTCCGTCTGCGCGGTGGAGGACGTGCTGGAAGTCTACACGCGGCCTTACGACCCCTTGCGCCCGCAGGTCTGCCTCCTGACGGAACGCTTGGGCCCCAAGCACGGCAGTTGGCTGGACATGGCCGAAATCGAATTGAGCGCCTTGGCGACGCAGTGTCTGGATCGGAGGATCGCCGACGCGGAAACGCTGGCCGGCGAAGTCGCCGCCTGGCAGGTCCGGCGCAACGCGGACGGCTGCACAGTGGGCTGGCGCTTCAAGACCGAAGATGCCCGCATCAAACTCAAGCGGCTTTACCCGTCAATTCAGCCAAGTTAGGGCACTAGGCTCCAGGGATGGTCAGGCTTCGATGCTTCCATGCAATCTGGATTCCGGCGGTCCCAAGCCGGAATGACGGCTGTGTCAACAGCATTGTCCCATAGGGGCGGGTTCCAAACCCGCCCGACAACCTACAACGCAGCCCGTTTATTATCTCCCGGTTCAAGGTCATTTTTCAGCACAATCCGAAAATGACCCAGTTAGCGGATTATAATGGTTGCACCCTGCGTCAACCCGCACACTTAGGCATCGATTCGTCCCCATGCGTTCCGCCCTCCAACACCCGATCTTTTCTTCACTGCTGTTCTTGGCGCTCTGGCAATCCTTGGCCTTGCTATTGGTTTCGCCCGCTTTGCCGACTCCGTGCGTGGTGTTCCACGCGCTTTACGGGGAAATTGTCTCCGGCCGGTTGCCCTACCATCTGGGAATAACGCTGGCTCGATTGCTGGTGAGTTTTGTATTGGCGATGGGCCTGGGTACGCTGGCCGGCATTTTTCTCGGGCAACATGAAAAACTAGACCGCTTTTTCGACAATTGGCTAGTCATATTCCTTAACGTCCCTGCATTGGTGACCATTATCCTTTGCTATGTCTGGTTTGGATTGACCGAGGCCGCTGCCATCACCGCCGTGGTGGCCAACAAACTACCCAACGTGGTGGTGACGGTGCGCGAAGGGGCGCGGGCCTTGGACCGCGACCTGCTGGAAATGGCCCAGGCCTATCGGTTTGGCCGTTGGAAAACCTTGCGCCATGTCATCTGGCCGCAATTGTTCCCCTACTTGATTGGGGCGTCACGCACCGGCATTGCGCTCATCTGGAAGATCATCCTGGTGGTTGAACTGCTGGGCCGCAGCAATGGCATGGGTTACCAATTGCACTTGTTTTTCCAGATGTTCAATGTCACCGGGATTCTGGCCTATACCATTGCCTTCGTGACCGTGATCCAATTAATCGAGGCACTGCTATTGAAACCTTTGGACCGCCACGCCAAACGGTGGCGCCGATGAGCAGAATCCTGATTGACATCCGCAACAAAGCCTATCCCGCCCGGCACGGCTCGGGCGAGCATCGGGCGATTGAAAACCTTCATATCGAATTAGGCGCGGGGGAGTTCGTTTGCTTGGTCGGCCCATCCGGGTGTGGCAAAACCACCTTATTGAATCTCATCGCCGGCTTGGACCGTCAATTTGAAGGGACCATCAAAACCGACGGGAAAGCGAAGACCCCTCGCATCGCCTATATGTTCCAGAACCCACGCCTGTTGCCATGGCGCACGGTGCGGGAAAACATTGATCTGGCCTTGCCCGGCGGTCAAGATGGCAAGGCGGTTGATCATTTATTGGAAGTCATGGGTTTGTCCCAGTCGCAGGGCCAGTACCCGGAAAGGCTTTCTCTGGGAATGAGCCGACGTGTCGCCTTGGTGCGGGCTTTCGCCATCCAGCCCACGCTGTTGTTGATGGACGAGCCTTTTGTCTCGCTGGACGCGCCGACCGCACGCAGGGTGCGGCAATTGTTGATTAGGGTCTGGCTGGAACGCCCCCATACCGTGATGTTTGTCACCCACGATCTGCGCGAAGCCATTACCTTGGCTGACCGACTGGTCTTCCTCTCCGCACCGCCCACGACTTTGCTGCACGAAGTCGCGGTCGATATTCCGCGCCACGCACGCGAAGACGAAGCCGAAGTGGAAGCCTTCCGCAACCGTCTGATTTCAGGTCATCCCGAGATTAGCGCCCTGTTGTGATGGCTTAAAGTGCGCATGGGCCTATGGCTGGAGCGTCAAAGCTTGCTTTGACATCAAGGCGAAGCCTTGACGGATACGTTGCCAAAGCAAGCTTTGGCGCTCCAAACCCAATTCAGGCCAAAGCAAGCTTTGGCGCTCCAAACCCAATCCAGGCCAAAGCAAGCTTTGGCGCTCCATGCGTAACTCTTGTTAGTGTTGTCCTTGGTGCACGGCATCCAAGATCGCCTCGGCCAAGGCTAAGTTTTCGGCAATGACACTCTCGCTCAACCGGTTGATTTCTTCCAACCCAAGGCTTTCACGGAAGGCCGCATCGAGTTGTTGCGCGCTTGCCTGTAACAATGCCGCGCCCAAAGTGCCGGCCAAGCCTTTCAGGGTATGGGCAATCCGTTTGGCCGTGATGAGATCGCCTTCCGCCAAGGCGTTCCGCAAATCGGCCATGTCAGCCTTCTGCCTATCCGCAAACTTGGCAAGCAATCTTATGTAACTTGCCGACTTGCCAGCCACACTGTTCAGGCCCGCTTGCGGGTCCAGGCCCGGAATGGCGGCGAGGCGTGCCATTGTGCCAGCCTCGGGCAAATTCACCGGAAAAGCCGTTGGTTGTTTTACCGCCATAAGATCAACCGCTTCGTTGTCGGAGGGTGTGACTGCCGAACCCTCCCCCTTCACGGGAACCGATTTTTTGGCACTGAGCCAATTTAGCATCGTCTGGTACAAGTCTTTGATGATGATGGGCTTGGCGATGTGGCCGTTCATCCCGGCTTCGAGATAGCGGGCAATATCCTCGGCGAATGCGTTCGCAGTAAGCGCCACAATGGGGACATTGGCCCGCCCGGGCAGGCAGCGGATCAATCGGGTCGCCTCCAAGCCATCCATTTTGGGCATTTGGATGTCCATCAAAATCAAATCGTAATCCCGCCCCGCCGCCCTGTCGACACCCTCTTCGCCGTTCAAAGCCAAATCCGCCGCAATGCCCACTTCCTGTAGCAGTTCCACGGCAATTTCCTGGTTGGTCAAATTGTCTTCAACCAGCAACACCCGCGCATCACTATATTCTTGGGAAAGCCGCAAAGCCAGTCCCTCCGCTGTCAAAGTCCCCACTGACACAACGGGGGCATTCGAGCCTTCGGTTAAAGGAATGTCGAACCAAAACAGGCTACCAACCCCGACTTCACTGGTGACGCCGATATTTCCGCCCATCTGTTCCGCCAATCGTTTGCAGATGGCAAGCCCAAGCCCGATCCCGCCATAGGTTCGAGTGCTCTGGTTGTCTGCCTGCTCGAAATTTTCGAACAAGCGTTGCTGATATTCGGGTGAAATGCCAATGCCAGTATCCTGCACCTCGAACCGCACTAGGAGTTGCCCGTCGCCTGAACCCATTCGTTTGGCCCTGACAGTGACAGTGCCTTTTTCGGTGAAGTTCACCGCGTTGCCGACTAGGTTGAGCAATAACTGCCGTATACGCCTATTGTCCCCCCTAAGCACCGGGGGAAGAGTGGGTTCAATGTCAACGGCCAGCACGACTCCCGCTTCGTCTGCCTTTTCCACCAGCAAATTGACGACCTCTTCGATTTTATCGCGAACCGGGAAGTCGGTTATTTCCAGCCTTAGTTTGCCCGCTTCGATTTTGGATAGGTCCAAGATATCGTTGACGATGGACAGCAGATGTTGTGCGGCATTCAAGATGGATAAACGCTGTCCCTTGGCCTTATCATCCAAGCCCTGCGTTTTCATCAGTTGTGCCTTCCCTATTATGCTGTTCAATGGCGTGCGTATTTCGTGGCTCATGTTCGCCAGGAATGCGCTTTTGGCCCGGCTGGCAGCTTCGGCGGCCTCTTTTGCCTGGGCAAGCGCATCTACAATCCGCTTGCGGTCGGTGATGTCCTGCACGATGCCCGACACCCGCCCGGGTGTGCCTTCCGCGTTTCGCAAATGACCGCCGGCGGCATACACCCACCGCACTTCGCCATCGGCGCGGCGGATGCGGAACTCAAAGCTCCATTCGGCCTTCGTTTCCATTGCCTCACGGAAGATTCTGTCCACCTCAGCGCGGTCCTCCGGCAGAACGTGTTCGAGGAATATCGCGTAGTTCCAGCAAGGCAACATCGTCTCATAGCCATAAATCCGGTCGTGGATAAGTGTGTGATGTGTGGAGAGATCCTGCAGGTTCATCTCCCATGCCCCGATTTGGCTGTTTTGCAGGGCGAAGTCCAACCTTGCCTCACTATCCCGCAAACTAGCCTCCACCCTTTTGGCCTTGCTAATATCACGGGCAATGGTCGCAAAAAATTCGATTTCGTCGCTTCCATCGGTTTTTTTCTTGGCAATGATCATTTGCGATACAGGCACTTCCCGTCCATCCCTGGTCAGCAACGCTGTTTCACCCGTCCAAGTGCCTTGGTCAATGGCAATGGACGAGCCTACGCCTGATACAATTTCGTAAGCCCAACGGGGATGAAGGTCACGAATGCGCAGACTCGCCAAATTTTCATTGGATTCTATCCCTAGGAGCGCGCAACCGGCGGGGTTGATATAAGCAATTTTTCTTGTCGAATCTGCTATTAAAATCAGATCACTGCTTGCATCAATAATGGAAGCCAGCCTCTGGTTCTCCATTTCAATCCGTTTCTTCCGGTCAATGTCGGTGTGCGTCCCAATCATCCGCAACGGTTTTCCATCAGGCGACCAATCCGTCACTTTTCCGCAGGTGTATATCCATCGATAACCGCCTTCCTTGGTGCGAAGGCGGATATCGGCCCGGTAGTAGGGTTGGTTGCCGTCAAAATAATCCTGCAATGTCCGCATCACGCCTGGCTCGTCATCAGGATGGATCAGCCGCTTCCAAGCAGGGAAATTACCTTCAATCCCGTCCTCGGAATAACCCAGCATCGTCTTCCAGCGGGTTGAGAAAAGCACATTGTCGGTGTCCAAATGCCAATCCCAGACACCCATGTCATGGCTTTCCAGTGCGACATGCCAGCGCATCTCCTTTTCTGCCATCTCCTGTGCTGCCTGGATCTTGTCGGTGACATCCATGTTGACTCCAATCATGCGCAATGGACTACCGATTTCATCTCGAAGGACCCTGGCAAAAGCCATGATGTGGTGAACCGACTTATCGGGCCAAATGATGCGGAACTCGGTGCGGAATTCGGCTTGGCCTGACAGGGCTTGCTTTATTTCACCATCGGCGCGTTGCTTGTCATCAGGATGCAGTGCATGAATCCAAGCTTCATAGGCAGAGCAAAAATCGCCCGCATTGATTCCGTAAAGGGCAAACATGCGATCATCCCAGACTAGGCGGTCGTCCTGGACCCACCAATCCCAAATGCCGATTTCCGCAGCCTTGGTGGCAACGGAGAGTTGGTCAATCACCGATTGCAATTCCGCCGTCCTTTCCCGGACGAGTCCTTCAAGTTCAACATTAAGCGCGTCCCTATGGCAGACCTCGCTTTGACGCTGTGCCTGTTGGGCTGAGGCTACCAGCAACCGATGTTTCAAACTGTGGTTTCGCCAAAACAGCCATGCACCCCAGTAGATTGAAAAAAGAGCAATGGCAAAGGCTGCCCCGAAGTACCAGCCTAACCGGTGAATCCTGGCATAAGCCTCATTGTTGTCCATCTTGGCCACCATGACCCATGGCGTTCCATTAACCGCGGCGA
Organism: uncultured Methylococcaceae bacterium; assembly: GCA_903857165.1. Lineage (GTDB taxonomy): Bacteria > Pseudomonadota > Gammaproteobacteria > Methylococcales > Methylococcaceae > Methylumidiphilus. The sequence continues at coordinate 6,153 of CAIODU010000345.1, forward strand.
CATAGGACAAGATTCGCTTGCCACGGTAATCCGTGCCCTTTTCATAAATTCCTCGAAATCCCTGAAAAGCGGCCGAGGCGGGCAAATGGGGAGTATTGATGGGGACTCGCTTGGTCAAAGCAGGAATGTTGAGCAAGTGCAAAGGGCTGATGAATTCAATCGCTTGGCCATCACGCCTAACCAGTATCGTTTCCGCCGTGGCGTGGGGGATAGGCCAAGATTGCAGCAAGGGGTAAAGGTAGTCAGCCGCATCAAGAGCCAGGTACAAAGCACCAATGGTTTGCCCCGTCTGGCTAATGAACGGTGCAAGCACCCCCAACTCGATCAGGCCGCTAACACTGCCATGCAAATCGACAAACTTTGGCTCGCCATGACGGATCACCTCCAGGGCAAGCGGGCTGTGTTCGGCAGCATCGGGATCGCCCATCGTCAAAACGGGTCGGCCTTGCAGGTCAAACACGGCGAGGCTGCTGTAATGGCGGTTTTTCAGTATCTGCCCCAGCCGGACCCGGATTGTATTTTCCACGGCTGCATCCTTCTGTCCGCTGTGAAACCAACGAGCCACCATACCGGATAAGGGAGTTTGGTCACAGAAGAGAATCGCATCTTGGCGAATGCCAGACAGCCAGAGATCAATCTCGCGGGTTTTTTGTTCGGCAATGGTGGCGAGGGTCTGTAGAATCTCTTCCTTGATCGAGTACCTAGCCTTTGAGAAGGCATAGCCACCGATTCCCCCAAGGAAAAGAGCCGGCAGCAACGCGAGGATGACCCAACCCAATCGCAACCAACGTGAGGGTGTCTTGGGCGGCGGCTCTGGTTGAATTTGGGCGGGGATTACTGGTGGCTTGCCATCTGTTGCTTTCATGCGGGCTCTTTGGCTAACTTACTGCCGGAAGGTTTACCGTGGCGACCACGGTATTGCCGTTGCCCTGATATTCGATGGAGTCGAAACTCGTCGTGCGCGCCATTGCGATGCCCCGGCCATTGGGGTCGAACACGCGCTCGGGGTCGAAATCCAGGTAGCGTTCCCATTCGAAGCCCTCGCCTTGGTCGCGGATGGTGAAAGCCAATTCGTCTGGTTTGCGCTCGAAAACCACCTCCACATATTTGTTGCGGTATTCCTCAAGGCCCAAACGCCTGGCAATTTCCCGGTGCATCAAATCGTCGTCGATTAAATCTCCCTTCTCTTGGTAGGTGATGCCTAAATTGCCATGCTCCACGGCATTGATCAACAGTTCCCGCAAGCCGAGGATGGCCTTGCTGGGTTTTGGACAGGCATGGGCAAAAAAATTAGCCAACAGGCAAGCGTCTTCGAGGGTCTGGAAATGAAAGACACCGTTATCCAGAAAGGCAAAGGGCCGTTCCGCCAGCCTTAAAGTTTCCTGCATGGCCTGGTGTTCGCGGTATTGCGCAACTGCCGCCCCGACGATGCTCAACAGAACCTTGGATTCAAACGGTTTGATCAGATAGTAATAGGCGCCGGCGTCAAGCCCTTCCTGCACACTGGCTGCATCGCCCGAGCCTGTTTCCATGATGACGGGAATCTGATCAAGCAGGGGGTTCCCCTTGATTTTCCCCAACAGTTCGATGCCACCCATGCGGGGCATCAGGCGGTCCAGCAGGATGGCATCGAAAGCGATATCGCCACCCTCGAGAATCTCCCAGGCTACCTGCCCATCCGCGGCATGTCGAACGCTGAAGCCGGCATCGGCCAGAATCTCCTCGATAATCTCTGCGAAAATGATTTCGTCTTCCACCAATAAAATGCGATTGTCTGACATTGATGTTTTCTCCTAAACAGATCACTGGAAAGCCCCAGTTGGCTATTTAAACTATGGCAAGTCCCAGGACAGCCGACGCTACACGGCTGCTTTGGACAGCTTCGATGCCGCATGGCCCTAGGTGGGCCCAACCCATCGAGGCAGAAAAAAAGGGCTTGCCCATGACAGGCAAGCCCTTGTTTTATTTGGTACCGAGAGCCGGAGTCGAACCGGCACGATGTCACCATCGCCAGATTTTGAGTCTGGTGCGTCTACCAGTTCCGCCATCCCGGCAATCTTTGGTTATTATATGCAATTTTTCGTTTCAACGCTAGGGATGAAAGCACTTCCCGGCAATTCCCATTATGGCTCCATTGCCGTCATTCCGGCATGGATGCCGGAATCCAGTGCCATGGACGGTGACATGTTGGTTGCGTAAGTGCTTGAAAAGGCTTGGTGGCGACACCTAGTTTCACATCCTTGTGACTGGATTCCGGCATCCATGCCGGAATGACGGATGGGGTGCGGAATGACGGGTTTCTTGGCGAAATGCGGCCCGATGCCCTTGACCATGCCGGAGCCGGGAGATTTCTCAATCCCTTAAAGGGTCGAGGGCTGCACGACCTTAAGTTGGGAAGCCTTGAATTGCAGCCCGTGGGAACGGTCGTTGATCCAGTTTCCAAGGCACTCAACGTACTCGCCTGCTGTCACCGACGCGGCGGAGCCGATGACCGTGGACAGGTCGCGCTGGCCGCGCACCTTGACGCGCAGCACACAGAACCCGCTTTCCTCGCTGTGGAAAGTCACCCGCTCCACCGAACCTCCGAGGCGTTCAAGGGGATTGGCCCGGTCGTCGGCACTGTTCATGAAAGGCAGTGGGTGAGGTTATTTCCGAGGCGGCGATGATGCCCTACAATGGGCAAACGGGGATTGGTCAACTGTCCAAACTTTGACCAGTTCTTTGCAAAGCCCAAGGCTGTTGGTCGGCAGGCCAAACTCCACATACTTATCCACAGCCTTACCCCCCCTTATTGTGGATATCGTAGGCCAAAGCAAGCGGCTTATGATGTCCGAGTGCCATCCCCATCCCTAAAATCGAAAGAAAAGGCATTGATGCAAGCAAGCCACGGCACCGATACCCCAAAAACAGACTCCGAACCCCCGGAGTTTCCCCATTTGCCCTACCGGATGCCCGCCTTGTTTATTGGGCATGGCAGCCCGATGAACGCGATTGAGGACAGCGAGTTCAGCCGCGCTTGGGCGGAAGCCGGTCAATCAATTACCAAGCCGAAGGCCATCCTGTGCATATCGGCGCATTGGGAAACCGTAGGAACCCGCGTCACGGCGATGGAGCGGCCCCGCACGATCCATGACTTCCATGGATTTCCAAAGCCGCTGTTTGATATGGAATATCCCGCACCGGGCGATCCTGCGCTGGCGCGATTGATCCGTGAATCGGTTGCCGATGCGCCAATCATTCTGGACTCAGACTGGGGGCTTGACCACGGCGCATGGTCGGTTCTGTGCCGGATGTTTCCGCAAGCGGACATTCCAGTGGTGCAACTCAGCCTCGACCGCACCAAGGAACCAGCCTTCCATTATGGACTGGGGAAATCGCTCAGGGAACTTCGGAACCGGGGAATCCTGATCGTCGGAAGCGGAAACATTGTCCATAACTTGGGCGCAGTGGTCTGGCAAGACACCTCCCATGACTGGGCCTTGGCATTTGACCAGCAAATCAAGCGGTTGATCGCCTCCTGCGACCGTGATGCCATCATTGCCAAATTCTCAGCGAATGCCCGACAGATATTCGAACATTTCGCCTTCGACGAGTGGCTGGTCAAGCTGGAAAGCGCCAACTTGCTTTATCTGGTGACGCAGAAATTCGCCACCATCGACCTCCACCCGGATGTCATCACCAATCATGAAATGGGCTTGGTTTTCGAGCATCTGATTCGGAAATTCGCCGAATCCTCCAACGATGACGCAGGGCAATTCTTCACCCCGCGTGACGTGGTGCGGCTGGCGACCACGTTGGTGATTTCCCCGCACCGACAGGCACTCATGCAAGAAGGGATCATTCGCACAATATACGACTGCGCTGCCGGAACCGGCGGCTTCCTGTCTTCCGGCATCGAGTTGGTGGAAGAATGGAATCCCGCCGCCAGCATCACGCCTTATGCCCAGGAACTCAACCCGGAAACTTATGCCATCGCCGTGGCCGACAAGCTCATCAAAGGCTACGACACCAAAAACATCAAGCTAGGCAACACCCTCTCCCATGATTTGCTGCCATTTGACAGGTTTGATTATTGCCTAGCCAATCCGCCTTTCGGCGTGAAGTGGGAAAACGTGCAAACGAAAGTGCAAAAGGAACACGATAGTGAGGGCTACTCTGGCCGTTTTGGCCCTGGCCTGCCGCGCATCGGGGATGGCTCGCTGTTGTTTTTGCTGCATCTGTTGTCCAAGCGCAAACCCGTGGCGGAAGGCGGGACGCGCATCGGCATCGTGCTGTCCGGTTCGCCGCTGTTCAATGGCGGGGCGGGTTCGGGGGAGTCGGAAATACGCCGCTGGATTTTGGAGCAAGACTGGCTGGAGACCATCGTCGCCCTGCCGAACGATTTGTTTTACAACACCGGCATCGGCACTTATATCTGGATACTCTCCAATCACAAAGAGGAACGCCGCCAGGGCAAGGTACAATTGATCGACGCTTCGGGCTTGTACGCAGCCATGGGCAAGTCTTTGGGCAGCAAGCGCAAGGTTGTGACCGACGACCAAATAGCCGAAATTGCCCGCTTGCACGGGCATTTCGCGGCAAGCCCGATTGCCAAGATTTTCGACACCATTGATTTTGGCTACCGGCGCATCACGGTTGAGCGTCCGCTGCGTCTGCGGGTCAGGCTGGACGGACAACGCATTGACAGCTTACGCCATCTGCCAGAGTTGCAAAGCCACATGCAATGGATGGAAGGGCAATTCGGGCTTGAATGTCATAAAAGCATAGAAAACAACAAAACTAAAATCACCGATCATGTCCATGCCGCGCTTGGCCTAGAGGCAAACATGACCAAGGAGGAACGGAAAAAACTGGAAAAAGACGCACTCGGCATTCTGAAAAAGCTGCTGGATCAAAAAGCTTGGGAACGGCGCAGCCTATTGAGCGAAGCTGTCCGCGACTTTTGGGCGGAGACTAGGCAAACCCATTGGAATCACTACAGCCTATTTGAGTATGAATTGAGTCGCCATATCCGGGCAAACTCGCTTGTACTGACCGCCGCCGACATTAAACACCTGCGCGTGTGGCTGACGGTGAAAGACACTGACTGCCTCCCTGTCGTCGCCGAGAAATGCCCGGCCAAACCCGGACAGGAAACCCTGTTTGGCTTTTTCTTGCACGAAGATGGCAAAGTCCGCGTCTATGAGTCCGACCCAGACCTGCGCGAATTCGAGAACGTGCCGCTCAAGCAGGACATCCGCGACTACTTCACCAGCAAAGTGCTGCCGCATGTGCCGGATGCCTGGATAGACGCGGGCAAACGCGACCCACAAGACAAAGCGATTGGCATCGTCGGTTACGAAATCAATTTCAACCGTTATTTCTACCAATACCAGCCACCGCGCCCGCTGGCAGAGATTGATGCCGAATTGAAGGCAGTGGAAGCTGATATTGCCGCACTGTTGGGCGAGGTGACGGCTTAAGGGTTGACGAAAGTAGCCCCGTCCCGGCTACAATTGTATCGTTCCCACGCTCTGCGCTCGCCGTTATACACAAATGTAAGAGGCCCGTCATTCCGGCATGGACTGCCGGAATCCAGTCACAAGGATGTGAACCTAGGGGCTGGCAACTTACCTGAATCAAGCACTTGTGCAAGTGGCAAGTTACCGTCCATGGCTCTGGATTCCGGCATCCATGCCGGAATGACGGCGTTTTTGGGTCGGCGGGACTTGTGTATAACGATGAGCGCTCTGCGTGGGAATGCCTCCGGCGACGCTCCAGCGTCGGAGGTATCGAACCGCTGGAGCGGTAAAGGCTGCATTCCCACGCTGGAGCGTGGGAACGATCAAAATTGCGGACTGAACAGGAGACAAACTATGCAAGCCATCGAATTTGAAGCCATTGCCCACCAGCACACCATCCATGTCCCTGATACCGTGCCGGACGGGGTGATGCTGCGCGTGTTATTGCTACTCGACGAAAATCTCAAACCATCGGAACAGACCGCCAATAGTGACAAGGGGGAGGTATTGAAAGCCTTGTTGGCTGCCATGCCGGATGTTGGCGGTGATGAAGATTTCTGCCGCCCACTTGATTATGGAAGGAAAACACCATGAAGATAACCCCTCGGTTAGATCAAAAGATTACCCAAGCCGTGCAAACTTCCATGCGTATCGAGGGCTATCAAGCCACGACATCCTCCGAAGTCAAAAAACGCGCAAAAGAGATAATGGAAAAATACAATATACAAGTATCCCCTGCGGCAAAAGTTGCCAGTGACCATTGTTGATTGAATCGGAGAAAAACCATGCAAGCCATCGAATTTGAAGCCATTGCCCACCAGCACACCATCCATATCCCTGATACCGTGCCGGATGGGGTTATGCTGCGAGTTTTGTTGCTACTCGACGAAAATCCCAAACCATCGGAACAGACCACCGACAGTGCAGAGGGAGAGACATTGAAAGACTTGTTAGCCAGTTTGACAGAAGGATTGACTGATGAAGACCTTTTTCGGCCACGCGAATTTGGCAGGGAGTTGCCAGAATGGGATACTTGATTGATACCAATGTTTTATCGGAGTTGCAAAAAGGCAACCGATGCCATGCAGGTGTGCAACGCTGGAACGCAGCTACCGATAGCAAAGAAATTTTTCTGTCTGTGCTGGTAATAGGTGAAATTCGCCAAGGCATAGAGCGTCTACGTCGTCGTGACGCCATTCAATCCGAGCGGTTGGAACACAAGCTGTTGGCAGTGGAAACGCTCATGGCAGGGCGCATTTTGCCTATCACCCAAGCCATCGCCGAGCGTTGGGGATATTTGAATGTCCCCGACCCTTTGCCGGTGATTGACGGTCTCTTGGCAGCTACCGCATTGGTACACGATTTAACTTTTGTTACGCGCAACGTGCGCGATGTCGAGCGTTCTGGTGTTCGACTGCTAAACCCTTTTCTGGATGATTCTGTGATATGAACCCTTACAAGCCCTATCCGGTATACAAGGATTCCGGGGTGGAATGGTTGGGGAAAGTGCCGGAAGATTGGGAAATAAAACTGCTAGGTCAAATCGGAAAATTTCAGAAGGGGAACGGAGCAACAAAAGCGGATGAAGCTCCGGCAGGTGTCCCATGTATTCGGTATGGCGACCTTTATACAACACACAATTTTTTCATCCATCATTCCCGATCTTTTGTTGCTTGTGAACGTTTACCGGAGTATACCATAATTCAATACGGAGATGTACTCTTTGCAGCATCGGGAGAAACGCACGAAGAAATAGGTAAATCGGCAGTCAACTTAATACAATCTGAGGCTTGCTGCGGAGGTGATATTATCATCTTCAGAGCAACCTTAGAGGTTGATCCAGCCTTTATTGGATATGCAGCAGATTGTCGCCTATCTGTGGCTCAGAAATCACTTATGGGAAGAGGTTTCACTGTTATCCACATCTACGCGGACCAACTCAAAAAACTTTACATCGTTTTTCCGCCATTATCGGAACAAATCCAGATATCTGCCTTCCTTAACCAGGAAACCGCCCGCATCAATGCGCTAGTGTCCAAGAAATCCCGCTTCATTGAATTGCTCCGCGAGAAGCGGCAGGCGTTGCTCACCCAAGCCGTCACCCGAGGACTAGACCCAACTGCCAAGATGAAGGATTCCGGCGTGGAATGGTTGGGCGAAGTGCCGGAGCATTGGGAAGTTAGAACGCTTAAATACATTACTAATTTCTGCGGTGGCGGCACTCCTAGCAGGGATAACTTGGGATTCTGGAATGGGGATATACCATGGGTTTCGCCCAAAGACATGAAAGTCGAAGCAATTTGTGAAACCGAAGAAAATATTACTCAAGCTGGCTTATTAAACAGTGCCGCTAGACTTGTGCCAGCCAATCAGATTTTGCTTGTAGTCCGTTCTGGTATACTTAAGCACACAATTCCAATAGCAATTAACGTGATTCAAGTAGCTTTGAATCAAGACATGAGGGCGTTATTCTTTAACCATAATTTGTGCATTGGAAAATTTTTCTTGCGTTGGGTTCAGGGTTTTAATAATGACCTATTACAGGCTTGGCGGAAACAAGGAGCCACAGTAGAAAGTATCGAACAGGATTATCTTTCTGATACGATCATTCCACTTCCTTCGATTGCAGAACAGCAAGCCATAGTTGCCTATCTCGACCGTGAAGCCACCCGCATCGACTCCCTCATCTCCAAAACCCAACACAGCATAAACCTCTTGAAAGAACGCCGTGCCGCGTTGATTACCGCCGCCGTCACCGGGCAGATTGACGTGCGGTACAATAGCCCAACCAACACCCCGCCATGAAACCGTGTATTATTTCCTAGTTCCTACCCACCGCCTCACTGCCATCAAGTTAGCGGTTCGTCATGACGTAGGAGCGGGCCATGCCCGCGAAAAAACCGCTACGCTTGTGGCTACGCCTATCCCCATCGCGGGCATGGCCCGCTCCTACAAGGCTTAAATTAATGGAAGTGCCGCGTTGATTACCGCCGCCGTCACCGGGCAGATTGACGTGCGGTATAATAGTCCAATGAACACCCCACCATGAAACCCGGTATGAATGCAAAGTTCCTACGCATTGCGCGGTAACCATAAATCGAACCTCGGAGCCTGACCCATGCAAGCCATAGAGCTAGAAACCGACATTAGCCCGGAAGGGCAGATCTGCTTGCCATCGCCTTTGCGCGGGGTTTACGGTCGCCATGCCAGGCTCATTTTGTTGTTCGACGACAAGCCGCCGTCCCGTTTGGCCATTGACCGGCTGGCCGAATTGCGCGGGTTTTATGAAGATGACCAGGAGTTTGATGCTGCCATGGAGGAAATCGACGAAGCATGGCAACAATGGCAATAGCAAACCTGTGCCTAGACACAAACATCCTGATTGACTACCTGAAAAACCGGGAGCCGGGCAGTCAAGCATTGAACCGTGCGCTGCGGGACTACCATTGCGGCATAACGGCTATTGCTCACTATGAGTTGCTTTATGGCATGGCACGCGCCCGCCGATCCATCGGCGAGGAGGTTTTAACTGAGTCATTTGAAATATTGGCTTTGGATAAGGCATCGGCAAGTATAGCCGCGCACCTCCATGCCGACATGATCCGTCGCAACCAAGATATTGGCATCAAAGATACGTTGATTGCCGCTATCTGCCTGTCTCATTCGGTTCCGTTACTCACCGCCAACTTGAAGCATTTCAATCGGGTGGAGGGATTGCTTGTGCTTGACCCGGCTAATTGGAAAGGGAGCGCCTTGTCATGAAATCCAAATTGAACACCCCCTCAACACCTAGGAGAAACCCCATGTTTGCAGTCCGCCAAATTGTCGATGACCCGCAGGATTTCATAGCCGTCCCGCCGGAAATGCGCCATCGCAAAACTGAAGTCATTTTTATTGCACTGGATGAAACCAAAAATCTGCTGACAACAAAGGATGCGCGGCCAGTCTCTGGGCTGGCTTCGCTTGCGGGTTGTTGGGAAGGCGAACTGGAGCGCCCGCCGCAAGGCGAGTATGAAATACGCGAGGAGTTGGAAGATTGGCAAGTGTGATCGTTCATTAAACCTATCAAGGATTGCGCATGAGTCAAACCCACCACGAATGCAAACTCGAACAACATATCGTCGAACAATTGCAAGCTGCCGACTGGTTAATTGGGAATTCCGAACACTACGACCTAGCCCGCGCCCTTTACCCGGAAGATGTGTTGGCTTGGCTAAAAGAAAGCCAGCCCGAAGTGTGGGATAGGCTCCATGGTGCGAACACCGAGACGGCCCTCCTCGACGCGCTGCGCAAAGCCTTGGATAGCAAAGACGGTGGCACGGTGGCGGTGTTGCGGCGGGGATTCTCGCTGGCGGGGGGCGGGCCTTCCCAAGTGGGTGCGGGCAATGTCCAAATGTCCCAAGCTTTGCCAGCAATTCTCATTATGGCTCCATTGCCGTCATTCCGGCATGGATGCCGGAATCCAGTGCCACGGACGGTAACATGTCGTGCGTTAAGTGTTTGAAAAAGGCTTGATGGCGACACCTGGATTCACATCCTTGTGACTGGATTCCGGCATCCATGCCGGAATGACGGGTTGTCTATCAGCACTTTGGCTCATAATGAGAATTGCTGCTTTGCGACCGACCTGGCGCTGGACGACGGCAACGTGGCGGAGGTCGTCGAGGCCGGGCGGAGCCGCTGGAAGATCGAGAACGAAAACAACAACACCCTGAAGACCAAGGGCTACCACTTCGAGCACAACTACGGCCACG
>CAIODU010000346.1 GCA_903857165.1 uncultured Methylococcaceae bacterium
GCCATTAAGTTAACAAAACATCGTCGTTCCGGCATGGATCGCCGGAACCCAGGCTCCAGGGATGGCGCGGGCTTGGGGGCGTCCCTGCAATCTGGATACCGGCGGTCCATGCCGGTATGACGGCTTAACTTAATGGCAGTGCCGCAACGCCCCCGGCGCACCCACCAACCACGACAATGTCAACTATGCCTATGTGCAGACGGAACTACGATTCTGACTTGATTATTTGCCCAAATCGGTCATATTGCCTATGCTTATCCTCCATGTGTTTGCACATACGGGGGAAAAATGCCAAAACTCACAAAGAAAGCGGAACCTCGAACCGACGAGTTAGGAATCGAACCATCCAAAACCGCCGCACCTCTGCCGTCCTTGCCGAGGCTAAAACTTAGCCTACGCCTGATGCACAATGATGAAATCGCTTTGGGTCCGGGCAAGGCAGAATTGTTGACGGCAATTGCAGAAACGGGTTCGATATCGGCGGCGGGTAAAAGCATGAACATGAGCTACCGCCGTGCTTGGATGTTGGTGGACGTGATGAACCGATGTTTTAAAAGTCCTCTGGTGGAAACGGCGAAAGGTGGCAGCCACGGTGGGGGCGCGTGGCTGACACCACTAGGCAAGGAGGTGCTGGCCCATTACCAAGCCATGGACAACGCAACCAAGCAGGTGGCTGCGGCTTATTTGGGGTTGTTCGAGAATTTAATGGAAGAGTCAGTGCCAAACTCTACAAAGGCTTGAAGAGCAAAATCCGTTTCGCAAGCTTAAGCGGCCTGAAGGCCACCCTACAGATGATCACTGTGTAACATCAGTTACCTTAACTGATTTTTCACTTACTTCGTTTATAATTTCCTTTTTTTGAACACGAGGCAGCGCAATGAGCAACATTCCAAATGATTTGAAATACGCAAAAACCCACGAATGGGCAAAATTGGAGCAGGATGGCTTGGTGCGGGTCGGCATCAGCGATTTTGCCCAGGGACAACTGGGCGATGTGGTTTACATTGAGCTTCCCGATGTGGGCCGTAAGGTCAAGGCGGGGGAGGCTTGCGCCGTGATCGAGTCGGTAAAGGCGGCATCCGACATTTATAGCCCGGTGTCCGGGGAAATTATGGATGGCAACGCAGTTTTGTCGGACTCTCCGGAATGGGTGAACCAAGACAGCTATGTCCATTGGCTGTTTCGGGTGAAGGCCAGCGACCCTTCCGAACTGGATAAGCTGCTAACGGCCAACGAATATGAATCTTCGACATCGCCTGCATGATTGCGACGTTTGATCTTGAGAATCCCAACCTATTAGGAAAATACTGAATGAGCGTTTTAATTTGCGGTTCCATGGCCTATGACACCATCATGGTTTTCCATGACCGTTTCAAAAATCACATCTTGCCCGAGCAGGTTCATATCCTGAATGTTTCGTTCTTGGTGCCTGATTTGCGCCGGGAATATGGCGGCTGTGCCGGTAACATTGCCTACAACCTTAAGTTGCTGGGGGGCGAGCCTTTGATCATGGCGGCAGTGGGCAAGGACTTCCAGCCCTATTCACAATGGCTGGCTTATTGCGGCCTGTCACATGAATTTATCCGTGTTTTGGACGACAGCTTCACCGCCCAAGCCTACATCACCACCGACCTGGACGACAACCAGATAACGGCCTTCCATCCTGGGGCAATGTCGTTCTCCCACCTAAGCCAAGTGCCGGGCAATCGGGGAATCAAGCTCGGCATCGTATCCCCGGATGGCAAGCAGGGGATGGTCGAGCATGCCCGGCAGTTCCATGCCGCAGGCATTCCCTTTATTTTCGATCCTGGCCAAGGGATGCCCATGTTCAACGGCGATGAATTGCTGGAATTTGTGGAGTTGGCCGATTGGGTGACTTTGAACGACTATGAGTCGAAATTGATGGAGGAACGCACCGGGTTGGGTTTGGAAAAGCTGGCTAAAAAGGTCAAGGCGCTGATCGTGACCAAGGGCGGGGAAGGTTCGTTCATCCATACCGAGGGCGGCATCGTGGAAATCCCCTCCGCCAAACCCAAGGCAGTCACCGACCCCACAGGCTGTGGGGATGCCTACCGTGCGGGACTTCTCCATGGTTTGGCAGAAGGCTTGGGCTGGGAAACGACCGGGCGCATAGCCTCCCTGCTCGGCGCGATCAAAGTGGAAACCGCCGGCACCCAAAATCACGGTTTCAGCCTGAACGAATTCAAGGAACGCTACCGGGAAAACTTCGGCCACGGATTCTGAATCATGGAAAACACCCGCCGCCTGATTGAAATCATGGCCCGACTGCGCGATCCCGACAACGGATGCCCATGGGATCAGAAGCAGGATTTTGCCAGTCTGATTCCCTATACGCTGGAGGAAGCCTATGAGGTGGCGGATGCGGTGGAGCGGGAGGACTACTTCGACTTGCGCGATGAGTTGGGGGATTTGCTGTTGCAGGTGGCTTTCCACGCCCGTTTGGCCGAGGAGCGGGCTTTGTTTGATTTTGAAGACGTAGCCGCTGCCATCTGCGGCAAGTTGGTCCGCCGCCATCCCCACGTTTTTGCCGGGGTAGATTTTGACAGTGATATGGCGCGTCTGCATTTCTGGGAAAATTCAAAACTGGAGGAAAAAAAGGAGAAAGGAGGGCAGGAACCGGAGGGCGCTTTGTCCGGCATCCCGGCCAACTTGCCTGCGTTGATGTACGCGCAGAAGCTACAAAAACGCGCCTCCCGTTTTGGGTTTGACTGGAAGGAGATCAAACCAGTCTACGCCAAGGTGGAAGAGGAGTTGGCAGAACTCCGGGATGCCCACGCACAAGGCGACCCTAAGTGCATAGCGGATGAAGTCGGCGATTTGCTTTTTGCTTCCGTCAATCTTGCCCGTCATCTCGGGGTGGATGCCGAAGCGGCTTTACGCGCCAGCAACCGCAAATTCACCAACCGTTTTGCCTTGGTCGAGCAAAGGCTGAAAGGACAGAACCGCGCCATGGCTGAAACTTCGGAGGAAGAGCTTGACGCGCTGTGGGAGGAAGCCAAGCGTTTGTTGGAAAACGAGAAATTGTAACATTATTGACTACCGCTTAATCGCCCCTCTTGCCTAATAAGAGTTTCAAAATTTCTGGTAGTTGTTTGATCAGTTCTATTTGTGGCACTGGCGGGGTTTCGCCGTCACGGTCTTTGTTTTCGTTTTCTTGTCTATACAGCGTTTTTAATTCCAATTGATTACGTTGTTTAAGTTTTGAAATCGTTGGCGGCAAAGGGTTGCCGCCCTACAGTCCTTGTTACGCAGTAGGTCGGCAATCCTTTGCCGACATGAGCGTAAATAAATAAGTAACTAA
>CAIODU010000347.1 GCA_903857165.1 uncultured Methylococcaceae bacterium
CGTCCGCCGCGCCATCTGGGCTGGCAAGTATTTCGTCAACTCCAAAACCGGCAGCGACCGGTTGGAATTATCTTGCCGTGACTGGGATGCCTTGCTGGATCAACTCGCGGCGGTGGCTTAAAAAGGCCAAAGTCGAGCTTAAGGTCTCCTTGGGAATATCCGCCGCCGAGGCAAGGCGGGCATCCACCGGAACCAGATAGTTGACTCCCCCGGATTGCAGACCATGACCGGCAAAGTAAACCAATCCCACCTTGGCGTGTTCGAGCAGGTTCGCAAACTCCTCAACTTTCACCTGTATAACGACCAGAGAGGCGTTCCGTGACAGCACTACGCGAAAGCCAAGCGATTCCAATGCCCGAGCCATGTCGTCGGCATCATTGATCGGGTTTTTCAAGCTGGGCTGGATCGAACGATAAGCACTCACAAATTTGTCGAACTTTACTGACGATTGCCTCATTTATGCGCATTGATGCATCAAAAAAGCTTCCAAAATAGCCCATCTTTTCAAACACTCCCCCCGCCTAAAAAATTGCAAAATGGCTTCTCACTTTCAGCGAGAAAACCATGCGACCAATACCATTTATCATCATACTGCTTTCCGTCCTGACAGGACATTCAATTGCAGACACCAATCCACCTTCACCGTCCGTGTCCGACACGGCAAACTTGCTATCCAACACCAACCATCGAAGGGTTGAAGGCATTGCCCGTCCACGGCCTGAACATGGTCAAAGCGAACGGCAAGACCTTCTTCATGTCGGACAATGGGCGGTTCGTCATCACTGGAACATTATTGGATGTTTGGAACCGGGTGGCGGTGACGGAACTAGACCAGGTTGACCAGATTGCCAATAGAATAGACCTGTCCAAGATGAAGCTCAAGATCGACGACCTTGGCCCGGTCACTGTTAGTTCTGGCAAGCAACAGGTGGTGGTGTTCGTCGATCCTCGCTGCCTTGATGCACCAAGCCTATGAAACCCTCCCGTCCGAAATAGACTCCAAATGCGACCGCGAACCCGTGCAACGGGCGATGGTGACGGCCAAGCTGTTCGGCATCGACGGTGTGCCGTTCCTGATTGCTCCAGACGGTCGCATCTTCAAGGGTGCGCCGGACAGCTTGGCAGACTGGCTGGAAAATAAACCCGCAGTAAAAGCCGAAGCAATCCAGCCACCGTCCAAAGCGGCGGTAGTGCCTCCCGATTCTGCGAAAACATCCAATGCAGGTGAGGATGCCAAGCCATGAAAAGACCCCTTACCGTACTCGTTTCCATATTGTTGATTGGGTTGGCAAGTTGCTCAACCCAATATGGCTGCAAAGGATTGCCGGAAGACCCTGCCTGCCTATCGGCGGTTGAAGCCTACCAAATCACAGACAAATCCAACACGACTTTCCGGCCCAATGAGGCCAAAACTCCAGTGACAGAAAAACCTGCATCGTCATCCATACTGGGTTCAGCATCGACATTGGAATCAGAATCGGGACCGGCATCGTCTGCGATTGACAATCGTCGAACAAAATCCGCCCCGGTTCCAAAAATCGACGATCCCACGCCGATTCGGACACCTTCAAAGGTCATGCGTATTTGGGTGGCCCCTTGGGAAGATTCGGACGGCGATCTCAACGTGTCGGGCTACCTGTTCACCGAACTCGAACCGCGCCGTTGGATGGTCGGCAAGGCTGCGCCATCAGTGGCAACCAGCCTCAAGCCCTTGCAAGTCATCCATAGGGAGAAGGAGAAAAAGAGTGTGCCGTCCAATGCGGACCATGCCAGGATTGACGAGGCAAGGCCAGACGGCGTGACAGCTACTCCGCTGGACAGGTAATGCTCGTTTAATCATAAGTTTTTCCGGCAAGGCATCAAGCCTTAGCCGAGAGGGGGCGGGAAACCGCCAGGACACCGGAAGCCAATGCCTCCGAGGCAGACGGGGAAACCCGCCGCCATCCTTTTAAACCCTGTAATCATTCCATGAGGAATCCATGAACTTGAAATCCACCCTCAAACAACCAAACGTACCCACGCTTGCCGTGCTGTGTGCCGTTGCCTTTCTGCTGCTGGCCCCCGATGTGTTCGCGGGCAACGGCGGCAACAACGAATTCGGTGCCATCTACACCATTGACCCTTTGGCTTTAGGCACCTTGGGCCGCATCATGGCGGTCACTTTCGTCGCCGTCGGACTGGTCGGCGGCGTGATGCGCGGCAGCATCATGGGCTTCGTGGTCGGCATCGCCGCTGGGCTTGGCGTGTACACCGCGCCCACGGTGATCGACGCCATCGTCACCGCCGTGATCTAGCCACACCCTGAAAACCCGAGCCTTGCCCTTCGGGGCAGGGCCGGAATCGAATACCCCAACCGATTGCAACCGAACCAGCCAGTTGTTTTCGATTCTAGCCTACGATGCCGAGGACGGTCTGTTCCTGACCGAGGATCGCAGCTTGGCGTTTGGCTTCATCTGCCAGCCCTTGTCCGGCGCGGACACTGCCGTGGCGGATAGGGTGAACGTGCTGCTGAACCAAGACTGGCCGGTGGACACGCTGGTGCAGGTGAGCTTGTGGACCTCGCCCGACATCGACGCGACTTTGGCGTTGATGCAGGTTAGAAGGATTGCCCAGCAGCAGCCTTTCCACAAGGACATGCTCCATGCCACGGTAGAGTTTTTGGGCCAGGGTGCGCAATCTGCTTTTGATGGCACTACGGGTATACGCCTGCGCCGGATGCAAGTGCTGGTGACAGTCAAATTGCCGATGGCGGGGGCGATGCCCAACGAAAGCGACATCCGCCGTGCCGCCGCCAACATGTATTTGCTCGGCCAGAAGGCCGAGGCCATCGAAGCGCTCAAGGCCGAAAGGCGGTTGCCGCTGTCCGAAGGCGGCTATTCGCTGCTGAAGACAGTCCACACCCTGTATTTTCTTGACACCACGCATCGCATGGTGTAAAGAAAATAGATAGGGTCGGGCCATTCGGCTTTTCCAGCATTGTCAGCAAGTAGCCCGGATGTAATGAAGTGGAATCCGATGATTATTGCTTGGATTGCGCCAGCAATATCTTTAGCCGTTCAATTTCTGCCTGTGCGGATTGCTCACGCTGCAAGGCAACTTCTTCACGTTGCAAAGCCGCTTGTTTTTCCATTCTTTCCCTTTCTAATTCATGTTGCATCTTTTCTATCTCCCGTTGATCCTCCTCCCTTTCTATTTGAATGGTACGTTGTTCGCGCAGATAGTTTTGCCGCGCTTGGTAGGCGTGATAGTCGCGTTCTTTTTCTGAAAACAATTTCAAGGTTTTCATGGCTTGCCTCATTTCGTCAGTGTTCATCCAGTCCGGTAATGCCGCCTCGTCCAGTTGCTCGCCTTCTTTGAAAAACTGTAGCCAGCGTTGTTCCTCGGTTTCA
>CAIODU010000348.1 GCA_903857165.1 uncultured Methylococcaceae bacterium
CCATGAAGAATCTGATCCGTAGAAAAGAAATAGAGTCCACGAAAGACACGAAAAGCACGAACAAAAGCAAGATTCGTTCGTGCCTTTCGTGTTTTTCGTGGACGATTCTTTTGGTGGATTCATTATTGGAGATCACCTTAAGCCGTCATACCGGCATGGACCGCCGGTATCCAGATTGCAGGGACGCCCCCAAGCCCGCGCCATCCCTGGAGCCTGGGTTCCGGCGGTCCATGCCGGAAAGACGATGTTTTGTTAACTTAATGGCAGTGAGGGGGGGTAGGAAGGTGGATGCGTGAAAGACAAAGAGAGGCAAGGCCGAGGTGCGGATGTGGGTCGAGGCCAACGGCCTGACCCTGCATCAGGGCAAGACCCATGTGGGCGACTGCCGCCAGAAGGGGGAAGGCTTTGAGTTCCTAGGCTACCGCTTTGAGGCTGGCCGCCGATGGGTACGGAAGAAAAGCCTGAAGCGGATCAAGGATGCCATCCGGTCAAAGACGGGCCGGATGTGGAGCGGGAGCCTGAAGGAGATTATCAGCGAACCCAACCCCATGTTGCGAGGCTGGTTTGGATATTTCAAACATGCCCAAGGAAGCACATTTAGCAGAACGGACGTGTTCATACGCCGTCGGTTAAGTGTGCTGCTAAGGAAGCGGGAAAAGCGGCCCGGCATGGGTCGCTGCCTTGGAGACCGCAAACGATGGAACAATGCCTTCTTCGCGTGGGCCGGGCTGTTCGCGCTCTACCCAGCCCGGCTTGCTGCGAGACACCCCCGATGAGGAAACTGCCGACTGGAGATATCCGTGTGCGGGAAAACCGCCCGCACGGTTCGGAGGGAGGGGAGGCACGAGCCTTCCCTACCCCTATCGGGTTGTTTATCAACATTTTGGCTCATAATGAGAATTGCTGTTTTCCTGCAAAGCCGCTTGATCTTCTCAATCTCCCGCAAATCCTCCTCTCTCTAAATTTGCAGGGTACGTTGCTCACGCAGATAGTTTTGCCGCGCTTGGTAGGCGTGGTAGTCGCGTTCTTTCTCGGAAAACAGTTTCAAATCTCTGCTCCGGTTATCGGCGCGGTCAAGTCGGCGGCTAATATCGCGTTAAGGAAGTGGACGGGCAGATTGTGGTTTTCCTCAGAACCGAGCAGGGCTTTGAATACACAATCTATTTTCGGGTCTATGCGGTGTTTCATGATGATTGTTTTAGAGAAATGCAGGGAATGCAGCATGCGTAGGATGTGCCGAAGAAGCATGCGCATCGTTCGCGATTGATGCGTTTCGTTCCTCGGCGCATCCGGGCTTACCGCATTTTAATACCAATCCATTAATTCAAACGGCAAACCGCCCCATAGCCGAAATACCGAAAAATCAGTTTTATCCACGGTTAGGATTTTCCGCTCTTTATGCAAATCCGCCAGCCATATTAAGGCTGCACCGGTGAAGTCTAAATCTTGGTCGGCATATTTATCAAGGTATCCGGCAATACTGAGATATTCAATGGTCGGAATTTCGATGACTTTCATTCCGCCACGGCTAACCCACTTGAGAAATTCCTGCCTGCCTTTAGCATCAAGAAAATAACAAGTTTCTGTGATGACAGGCGCAACAGTCAATAGTGTCGCACGATTGTTGCGCAAAAAGTGGATGGCTTGCGAATGCAAGGCATCGCGGCGAATGTATAAGGCGACAAGAAAGCCTGTGTCAACTAGCAGATTCGCCACGGAATTTCTGCCTGAGTAACTGTTTGCTGTTGCGGGCAATATCCCCGGCATGGGTTTCATCCGCACCGAAACCTGATTTACCCAATTCATAGGCATTGGGCATCTGATCTTGTAAGGATAAAAATTCTTCCAATGCCTGTGCTATGGCTTGGTCTTGGGAAATCGCATGATTCGCGCAATAGCTTTTGAGTGCTTGCTCCATCGGTTGCGGCAAATGAACGGAAAGAGTCATGGTTATTTCCTTAGTCTAAAGTATTTTTTGGTACTGCCGTGAATTTTTTCAGTTCCAACAGGTGGATATATAATTTCCGTCCCAGTCAGTCTCACAATGTATATTCATGGGCGTATTCGTCTTCGGAAGTAGGCCTGAATAAGGTCGTGCAACGACAGTTTCCGGCATTCGGCCTACCAGCTTGCCTGAAACGCCCGATGGAAATCCCCCCAACCCCCCTTTGCAAAGGGGGGCAGGGGGGATTTCTTGGCTTATTCCTGCCTACTTCGTCGCACCAAGTATAGACCATCCGCTCCGGCAAATGCCGATAGGTCAGTAGCTGGATTTCAATCTGATAAAGCCGTCCTTCGCTGTCTTTGGCTTTGACATCCACCACGCTGAGTTTGTCGTCCAGAAATTCCTTGTCGTTGTAGGGATTGAGAATCTCTGCTCCGATTATCGGCGCGGTCAAGTCGGCGGCTAATATCGCGTTAAGGAAGTGGGCGGGCAGATTGCGGTTTTCCTCAGAACCGAGCAGGGCCTTGAATACGCAATCTATTTTCGGGTCTATGCGGTGTTTCATGGCGGTGGTTTTAGAGAAATGTAGGGAATGCAGCATGCGTAGGATGTGCCGACGAAGGAGGCGCATCGTTCGCGATTGATGCGCTTCGTTCCTCAGCGCATCCTACGGCCCTGGTTTGTCTTGAGCGTAACGCGCCGCTAGTTTGCTAAGTGCCTCCACATCCATTTCAGGCAAATGGGTTTTGCGCCATTCAGTATAATCAAATCTTTCCCTTGATAAGGTCGCAACGAAACGCTCGGCATCCACCATGCCAAGTATCTGTATCAAAGCCTTCATGCCTTCCTGCCGAATTTCTGTGTCAGTTCTCATACCATTTCTCCAAATAGGCTAAAGCATCCCATGGTAATGCACAGCGAAGCTTGCCGTGGGTTTTAATTTTTTTTGACAAACGATCATCCGTCGTGATGAAAAGTTCCGCGTTTGCAGTCATTGCTGAAGCCACATGCAAGGCATCATGTTCTTTTATTCCCAATTTCATTAAATCACGGGATAAATTGACCAATGTATCGCTATGGGTAATCTTCATAATTGAAAGTTTCCGCCAATCGCCGATTGAATTTCGCCGTTCTAGGAAAGGATTCAGGCTATTCTCATATTCCAGAATATGAGACCAAACAAGCTGATGCCGACCATCGCGGATATGTTGCTGTATAACCAGCTTGGCCTCAGTTTCCAAACGAATGCGATGTTGGGTTTGGTCATCAAATGGTCGATTAAAGCAACAAAGATCAAGATAAATGAGCATCTAAGATTCAAAAATTATATAAAACGCAATCGCAAGCTATCGTAGGCTACGCCGATGAATGAGGCGCATCTTTCGCGATTGATGCGCTTCGTTCCTCAGCGCATCCTACGGCCCTCCGGTTATCGGCGCGGTCAAGTCGGCGGCTAATATCGCGTTAAGGAAGTGGACGGGCAGATTGCGGTTTTCCTCCGAGCCAAGCAATGCTTTGAATACACAATCTATTTTGGGGTCTATTCGGTGTTTCATTGAGGCTTTGCTGACGGGTTGACGGTTAAGGCCATTTTAACATGCCGCGTAGGGCGGAATAGGCGGCACACCGCCGTATTCAACCGAATCTCATACGGCGCAATACACGAGTAAGCTATTGTGCCCTACGCGAGCTTGTGTATGACGGTGAGCGATGGAACGTGGGAATAAAAAAACCAACAAATTCCTTGCCTAGATGATGAAAGTGGCGCAACATATGCCCGCGCCCTGAGCGCAAACTCTATCCCAATCACGAAGGAATATTCAGTTGAAACCTTTAAAACCTCGTTTCCCCATTCTGCTGCTGTTGGTCGGGATGGGCCTTGCCCCCACCGCCCAAGCCGCGCTGATCGACCGGGCGTTTGCCGTCTATGACACCGTAAGTAACCTTTCTTGGCTGAAGGATGCCAACTACGCCCAGACCTCGGGTTATGATGCCGACGGCCGGATGACTTGGGCCGACGCCAATACCTGGGCGGCGGGCCTGACGGTCGGCGGCTATACCGGCTGGCGTCTGCCGACCGCGCTGAATGCCGACGGCAGCGGTCCATGTGGCCCCGCTTACAACTGCACTGGCAGCGAACTGGGGCATTTGTATTACACCGTAGGGGGTTTGACTCAAGGCCAGACCATCACCAGTTCTGTTGTTTTGTCAAATTTATTTTCTAATATGCAAAACGCCGTTTACTGGTCCGGTACCGAGTACGCGCCCAATCCTGGTGACGCGTGGGACTTCAATACCTACCTTGGCTTCCAGGACACCGACAATAAGGGCTTTAACGGCTATGCGTGGGCCGTGCGCTCTGGCGATGTCGCCGCCGTGTCAGAGCCGGGCGTGATGGGATTGTTGGGGATTGGCGCATTGGCTTGGGCGGGCACGAGGGCACGGCGGCGTGGGTGATTTGGGTGTTTGAGTGATTCGACCCTTTGCGGGGGTTCGGGGGCCTCAATACTGTTAAATTAAGGAGTAGGTCGGCATCCCCATGCCGACAATGAACTTGTTCTTCCCTCGGCGGCAAAGGGTTGCCGCCCTACGGATTCTGTTGCATAGGCTTAATTCAACAGTATTGTCCGGGGGG
>CAIODU010000349.1 GCA_903857165.1 uncultured Methylococcaceae bacterium
GCTGGACTTGAAAACCATCTTCAGGGCGCGAAAATACACGCGGCGGATTATAAATTCACTCGGCAAAACGGGCGAGGCGTTTTTAATCGACGAGAGGATTTTCCAAGCTGCGGAAATCGGCAGGATTCATGCAAAAGCAGCATGATTTTTGGCGAAGGTATTGCCACTGCATCGGAATATAATCTTTTTGAATTACTCTAACCTAGGCCCATTCTGACAAGAGACGACAGCATGAAACCCTCTGAAACCCTTATCCTGAACAGGGAACAGACCCTTCGCATAGTCATGGCGCATCGTGCGACAAACCCACGGGTTTTCGGCTCGGTTCTGCGCGGCGAGTATACAGAACAAAGTGATATTGACTTGCTGGTAGACCCTCTGCGGGTGCGACTTTATTGGACTTGGGTGGCATACAGATTGACCTTGAAGATTTGCTAGGTGTCCGGGTGGATGTGCTGACTCCCGGCGACCTACCGGCCAAGTTTCGCCAGCAGGTGTTGCGGGAGGCAAGACCGCTATGACAAAGTAGGAGATGCGGCAGATTGATTATGTCACCCACATGCCGGAAGCTATCCATCTTGCCATGGACTACGTGGAGGGGATGGAACGCGAAGATTTTTTGGACGACAAGAAAACCCAACAAGCGGTGATTTTGAACATCTTAGTCATCGGTGAAGCCGCCACCCAAATTGCCAATACTTACCCGGACTGGATCGCGCAGTACCCCGAGATACCGTGGCGGGAAATGCGAGGAATGCGAAACCGCATGGCACATGGCTATTTTGAAATTAATCTGGATGTGGTTTGGGATACCGTTAGGCTGTCTTTGCCTATACTGGAAAGCGACTTGCAAGCCATAGCGGTCAGCCATGGAAAACCACCCACAGGAAGTGAATAGTAAAAAGCTATGTACAAAATGGGCATCCTATTGAGGAACGTTGCAAACCCGTCGAATACCATACTGACTGGGCAGTATCCGAATTGCCGAGCGGGAAGGAATTTTCCACGAACACTGAATCCAGAGATTATTATCATGGCTGTCGTCATACCCGATGAAACCTTATATGCCGCGCACCTGACGGCGGCGGAACTCAAGCAGGAATTGGCGGTGTTGCTTTTTCAACAAGACCGCCTGACCTTGATGCAAGCCGCCGAACTCGCCAATATGCGCCCGATTCCTTTTCAACATTTGTTAGCCAGCCGAAACACTTCGCCGCATTACGATGTGCCGGAGTTTGAGCAAGACTTGGCGACTTTTCAGCAGCTGGGAATGCTCTGAATGACGCTTACCCCGCCAACCCCCTCCGCCCTCCGCGACGAACTGACCGCCAAGGTCATCAAGGATTTGCTTGGGCCTGCCGGTGGCCCGGAGGAGGAACTTCACCAGTATGAAGACCATGCCTTTAAACGCTATCTGGTCGGCATGTTGGCCCCCAAGGGCAGCGAGATTTTGGCTACGGAGTTGGATGAATTGGCAACCGGGGATGGCGACGAGGGCGAGGAAGGCGGGCCGGATGCCAGCGTACCGGCGGGTGGAACCTATTTCCCGTCGTCCATGGGTTTGAGCTTTGTGGTCGATGGCAACGCCCAAGAAATCGTCGTCGAGGCGGAATGGGGGCAATATCTGCGCATCAAGAGCCTCACCCAACAAGACAAGAATGCCGCCCCGGCGAACGTCTGGAAACGTCGGCCTGTGGTTGCGCCAGCCGTGAGCTTGCCGCTGGCGGAGGGCAGCATCGCCCCCAAGCCGCTGCATCCAGACCATCCGTTGGTGTTGTTGCAGGGCCGGATACGCCTGACGGCGGACGGCTGGGTGGTGACGCTGTTCATGGTCAACCAGCAGGAGGAACGCAAAGGCCGGAACGAGCCGAAAGACGAGGTGTGGTTATTCCAGCCCAAGTTGCGAGTGCATGACAGCGAACATCAACCCATTTTCGTGCAACGCAAGAACGCGAAAGCCGATTTGTCCAAACCGCTTACCGCATTTGGATTAAGATTGAAGAGGCCAAGCTGAGTTTGCCTGTGGAAAAACTGGCAGGCCACGAAGAAGCCGCGACTAGTGCCGTGAAGCAATGCCGACGGGCGCTGGAGCGCATCAAGGCAGGCATCGGCCTGATCGAGTCCGACCCGTTGGCCGAAGAGGCTTTCCGTTTCGCCAACCGCGCCATGTGGCGGCAGCGCATCCATTCCACGTTCTCGCGCAAAGTGCGCAAAAAGGAAATGACGGTGGAAGACGGCGTGGACGTGATGGACGTTGCGCAAAACCGCAGTTGGCGCTTGTTCCAGATGGCTTTCATCTTACTCAACCTGCCCAGCCTGACTGATTTGCACCACCCCGACCGCAGCCATGAAACCGAGGCTGTCGCCGATTTGCTGTGGTTTGCGACGGGCGGCGGCAAGACCGAAGCCTATTTGGGTCTGACTGCTTACACATTGGCGATGCGCCGACTGCAAGGTGAAGTCGAGGGCCGCCGGGGCGACCACGGCATTGCCGTGTTGATGCGCTATACCTTGCGGCTGCTGACCTTGCAGCAATTCCAGCGCGCCGCCGCGCTGATTTGCGCCTGCGAGACGATACGCCGGGAAAATGTGGCGTGTTGGGGCGAAGTGCCTTTCCGGCTCGGCCTGTGGGTGGGCAACAAGACGATGCCGAACACCTTGTCCGCCGCCGCCAATGCGCTACGCCAGCGCAACATCGGCGGCAGGCCGACGGGCAGCGGCACACCGCGCCAAATCACCTCCTGCCCGTGGTGCGGCAGTGAAATAAGGGAACAGCATATTCGCGTGTATGAAGCCCCCGGCGACATAGGCCGCTGTGTGACCTATTGCGGCGACGACTTGGGGCGTTGCGCATTCACCGAGAACAACGCGCCCAAGGAAGGCTTGCCGGCGGTGGGGGTTCCGGTCGTGCCGTTTCCCCGGTGGATGCGCTGCTCGCTGTGCCAGACGCTGGCGACGGTGGAGTCCGGTGTTTTCAAACTGCTGCAAGACCCTTATCGGCCGGACAACACCGAATATGTGCATCAGGGCTGTCTCAAGAGCCAAGGCAACCGGCCCCCTTCGGCGCTTTCGGTGCGTTTTTTGCTGGCTTGCCGGGAAGGGCATCTGACCGATTTCCCCTAGTTGAATTTCGTCCACCGGGGCAACGTCGCTTGCCGTCCGGCAACGCTGAGCCTGCGCGAATTTGGCGCATCCGGCGATGCCTCGGACATCATCGTGAAATGCCATTCTTGCGAGACGGAACGCCGCATGGCGGATGCCTTCGAATCCGACGCCAGTTTTGCGTGTCCCGGCCATCATCCGCATCTAAGGCTGGTCGAGCAAGGCTGCGAAGAGCCAGCCAAACCCATCCTGCTGGGCGCGTCGAACAGTTGGTTCCCGACGGCGCTGTCGGCCTTGTCGATTCCCAATGCGACCGACAAGCTGGGCAAGCTGGTCGAGGAGCAATGGGCCGAACTGAAGGACACGGAGGACATGGCTATTATTGCCCATCCCCCGAAATGGTAAAATCAGCCCAATGGCGGTTCTTGCTTCCCCTGCACAACCTTACTCCAGTACGCAGGGTCGGCATAGCGGGCGGCCAAAGCGTCAATGTCGATTTTTGATGTCGACGGGGTAAATTCGAAACTTCCAAACAGATTGACGCTTTGCCAGGCGGCCGGGGAAGTGCCTTTAATGATGTCCTGCGCATCTTGATCGCCAGCGGCCTTTTTTTGTTCGCACACCCGCGACAGCAGCACGGTGTTGTAATAGATGATTGCGTTGGTTATAAGTCGCGAGCATTCGTTCCATAGCTGCTGCCCGGCCTCCGTTTTTACCCGGAATTTCCCGCCATTGACAAAAGCCACTGCGCGGCGAAGCCGATGATAAGCCTCGCCACGGTTCAATGCCTTTTGTACGCATTTCCGCAGTTCAACATCATCAATGTATTCGAGGATGTACAATGTGCGGCAAATATTTTCTAGTCCCCACAGGGCTTTCTCGGTCTGGTTCTGCCGCGCATAGCTGGCAAGCTTGCGGACAATCGTGGCCTGCGTCACGTCCTTCTGCGCCAGGGAAGCCATGATGCGCTGAATGGTGGGCCATTCATTTTCGATCAACCTGTCATACGCTTTGCGCGACGGTTTTATCATGAAATCGCCATATTCATCAGCAATTCTCATTATGGCTCCATTGCCGTCATTCCGGCATGGATGCCGGAATCCAGTGCCACGGACGGTGACACGTCGGTTGCGTTAAGTGTTTGAATTGGAATGTTCGCGCTGGTTGCGGCAATCCCTCATATCATACTGGATGGCCGGTTTTCCCGCTGAACATCTTGGCAACATTGCTGGTGGCAACCGGTGCGATTTACCTGTTTGAGCAAGGCGGGGGGCTGCATCGTGGAAGGCAATTGGTTTGCGGTTGCCATCTGCATGACCGCTTACCGCTACTGCCAAAAGCGACATCGGGATTTTTTTATTGGTTCTACCCGGTGCATTTGGCGGGTATTACGTTGACTAAGATAGCGATTTATATTTTCTGACTACAGCGTTTTTAATTCCAATTGATTACGTTGTTTAAGTTTTGAAATCGTTGGCGGCAAAGGGTTGCCGCCCTACAGTCCTTGTTACGCAGTAGGTCGGCAACCCTTTGCCGACATTGGCGTAAATAAATAAGTAACTAA
>CAIODU010000350.1 GCA_903857165.1 uncultured Methylococcaceae bacterium
ATGCGCAGGGCCAATGGCGGCGGCAAAGGCTGGAACAGTCCGGGGTAGTCGGCTTGCAATTGCCCGGTGAGCTTGGCGGCAAATTGCGCCCTGATCCGGTCGGTGAACGATTGCATCTGGTCGGGGCGGATAATCAGCATGGCATGGGGCTTGGGTAAATTATTGTTGTTGACATTGTACTTTAAGTTTTTAACTGAATGTTACGCATTGACCTAGGGCTGGAGCGTCAAAGCTTGCTTTGACCGCCTGTCGCAGACAGGCAGGGGCAAGCCTTGCCTTGCCAGTCAAAGCAAGCTTTGACGCTCCGTGCCAAGGTCAGCGATATGCCAAACATTTACAGTTTGGTGCGTAACACCAGTTAATCATCGTGATAATCTTTCACGCGGCATGCCGATATCTGAACCGGGGAAAATAAGTCTTATGAAAATATTGAGAGATGCCTATCAATTGGCGTTGCTGCATAAAACAGCGAAACTCCATGTCAGGAGGAATATCCGCCCATTGGCGGACGAATATCCAAGGGTTGTAATTGGCTTTTATCGCTGCCCTAAGATCGTAGGCAATTCTGGCTGAACCGCACGTCAATAAGCGAATGGCTTGTTGGCCGTCAAAGGCTTTACCGGATGTGAGCATACCTTCAAGCGTATCTTTTGGGCTGCGCGACCCGAGCCGGACAAACACCCCTTGAGGAAAAGGGCGGATTGCCTTATCGAGCCTTAGTTCCAAAGGTTGTAGATCATCTTCAACGGTTGGATCGAAGCAATGGCTGTGTACACCGTTGCGTCTGCCAAGGGAATGGACTTCATTGATTTCAAGTTGAATGCCTATCTGTGGATAGGAAAGGTTTGACAGGCCGGGGGGCCAGTTTTCAATCCAAGTATCGGCGAAATCAGGCCATTGCTTAGGTTGAAACTCAACGGAGTTTCTCATTTATAAATTCATCAAAACTATCCGCTAGAAAACCCACATTGTCAAACCCTGGAACCTCGCCTTCCTCAACTTCATAATCCTTTACCCAAAAAAGCACTTTGTCTTTATATTCTCCCGCCACTCCCAATAAAATTAAATTGCCACCGCAATCATGAGCGATGGCTATGGTATCTTTGGGTATGCGACCTCTAAAAGATACTTGGTTGTCTCGCAATAAATTGGTTTCTTCCCCATCATAAATGGAAAGGAACCAGGAAAGCATTGATGTTCTCCAATGTTGACCGATTTCTTGATTATTTTTCCAATCTATGTCAAAACCAGCCGGTTCCGGTCTACCACCATTGTATTTCAATAAAAACTGTACATACTCTTCTGGAAATTTAACTCCTAAAGACTTTTCGGCATTTTGAATTGCCTGTAGGTTTAATGCCTCCAAAGGTTCTTCAATTTCTTTTAACATATAAAATACTCCAATCTGTTAGTAATTAGGGTCTTTTGCCATTGAAACGCCTTCGGTATGAGGCATGTTATTGTACAGTTCGGTTGGCACAAGCTGCATGGTCGTTCCATCCTCCACATGATGCCATGTCCAATCGTGCGGTTCTTTGAATTTTTCAGAGCCGAGCTTTTCTGCCATTGCTGTCCTAGCACGAGCGAAATCTTGTTCCCTGTTTCCAGCCTTGCTCAATTCAATCTCCACCTCTGCACTCACTGCCTTACCATCCACTCCTTTAGCCTGATAAGTGTACTCCGAAAAATCAGGATAGCCCTCCTTGAATGTAATCGGTTTTCCATGAGTGACCGATTCTATCTCCTCTACCGTATCACTGTCCATGCCCGATTTTCCTGGGTTCCATGGGCCGTTGCCCCGCTCGCCACTGCCTTCCCAGCCCTTTTTTTGCCTGTCACCTATCCGGCCTGCGTCTGGTAATGACGCACCAAATCAACTGGGTAATGAGGATGCTCGGCGAAAGCACTGTCGTCGATTTTCCATAACATGGCGACCAGCGCCGCCTCAAAGCACCAATAGCCCACATAAGCTTCGCTCTTGTGGGTGCCATACAGCGCCGAACCGCGCATGTGCTTTTTATACCAGTTTTCAACATAGGTTTTCAGTAATGCGGGCCGGGCTTCGGCGGGTGCGTCAACCACGGCAACGAGTGCATTATATTCCTTGGCGAATTTAGCCGCAGCAGCAACGGGGCGCTGTTTCTCGCCCATCTGAACGGCAATCCGATCTAACAAACCGTCCTTGCCCGCATGTCCGATAAACTGAAAAAGTTTGTGGTAGCTTTCCGCCGGGTAACGCTGGCTGACGGCAAAAGCCAAGCAGGTGAGGGTGTCGTAAAGCTTGCTCAGGGTGAGATTACTCCACATTTCACGTTCCTTGGGTTCCAAATCCAAGGTCGGCATCGTCAAGCTGCGCAACTGAAACAATTGCAACATCTGCCTAATACTAGGTTCCATGTCGTCCAGCGAATCGCCCCGGCTGTAGCGTTGGGTGCAAAGCATAGCTGAAGTTTCACATAAATCAAACAAGCACATTGCCTGACCATATTGAGGTAACTCTGTAATAGAAATTTTATCCCGTTCTATTATTTTTTGTTTGAATGCTATACCTTTATCGAAATATTCTTTGGTTTGAACAGTATCTCGCATAATTCCTCCTGTTTGTTTAGAATGGACTTGGCTTATCCATCGCTTTGCCAAATTTATCAAGCTTCGTCATACGGGCAGAGCCATCTTCACGGACTCGAATCAACCATTTTTCTACGCTACCATCCCCCTTTCGAAGCGACTGCCGAATGATGTCAGCGTTTTCTTCACCAACTTTGTCGATTAACCGCCTTTTCGTCAACCAATCATCACTCATCTGCTTGCCATCCTTCGTCCAGCCTAATTTTGACGTGCCATACTTTGCCTCGGTGATGACATACTCCGGCGGCGGGCTATGGTTTTTGTACACCCCGTCAATGCCGGTTTTACCCGGTTGGTATTGGCCGTCGGTGGACCCGAGCGGCTCCATTTGCCGTTGTAGCATTTTATCGTGCGCGGTCTTTTCGCCAAACGCGGCCTTTTGGGTGCTGGTTTGCTTGGACTGGCGCGAGGCCACGTCATTTTGTTTGCCGCACCTGGCCACCGCGTCGTTGGTTGTCTCTGAATTGCCGGTTTTCGCC
>CAIODU010000351.1 GCA_903857165.1 uncultured Methylococcaceae bacterium
AGTTAAGCCGTCATACCGGCATGGACCGCCGGTATCCAGATTGCAGGGACGCCCCCAAGCCCGCGCCATCCCTGGAGCCTGGGTTCCGGCGGTCCATGCCGGAACGACGATGTTTTGTTAACTTAATGGCAGTGACGCTCCAGCGTAGGAACCGATTGTTTGGCTCCCGTTTCAGTTCAAGGCCAACATCAAACCGCAGAGCGGCTAACTGCACATTCCCACGCCGGAGCGTTCGCCGTTATACACAAGTCCCGCCGAGCTATAAATGCCGATCTATTGCAACCCGTAGGGTTGCCCAGCCATTAGCCGGGGGTTGAGCGAAGCGACACCCCCGGATAATGCGGAAATAAAGACCCATGACCCCGGAGGGGTCGCAGCAATCGACCCATGAACCTAGGCGCTATTCAAAAAAAAACGCTGCAAATGCAAGGTTCAGACTGGTAGCATCCTAGGACCGCGCAGGAAAGACTGCGACCCCTCCGGGGTCGATATTTTACTCGGTTTGCCGTCCGGGGGTGTCGCTTCGCTCAACCCCCGGCTAATAGCTTGAACCCCTTCGGGGTTCTGCTGCTCCCGCGATGACTTGTGTATAACGATGAGCATCGGAGCGTGGGAACGATCAAAAATGCCAGAGATCAGAGAAGAGCCAGAGCACAGAGACACTTCGCTGGTTCCCAAGCTCCGGCTTGGGAACCTAGTTCTTGAAGCTCCTGCTTTTTCGGGCAGTGCAAGCAGGAGCTTGCAAAGCAGGGGTTCCCAAACTGGAGTTTGGGAACCAGCACAATGTAGCCCGTATGAAGCGAAGCGGAATACGGGTTTCCGAGCCACGTTCATCCCGGATTACGCCGCGAAGCGGCTTCATCCGGGCTACGCTTGCTGGAGTTTGGGAACCCGCACAAAGACTAGAAATCCCTAGCAAGCCGAAAACCCATTTTCGTGTAATTTGCATCTGGATAGGCAAATTCGACGTAGGGCAAACGCATGGTCTCCGGGAGGCTGGTGTCGCCCCACGAGCCACCGCGAGCCACCCGATTAAAACACTTCTTGCCATCATCCCAAGCACGGCCATCGGTAGGCACAGCCGCGTGCCTGTCATCGAAACAATTCCATACCCACTCCCAGACATTGCCGCTCATATCGTAAAGCCCGAATTTATTGGCCTGGTTTTCCCCCACCGGGTGCGTTTCACTGTTCGAATTGTCATTAAACCAAGCCAGTATTTTCAAATCATCCCCGCCACAATGCAAGCTGTCCCCTCCAGCGCGACAGGCGTATTCCCACTCGGCTTCGGATGGTAGCCGATAGCCGCCAGAAGTCTGTGCATTCAGTATTTTTATGAAGGCTTGCGCTTCGTTCCATGACACACCATCCGCCGCGCAGTCATCGCCGCAACCACGGAAATTGGAATTTTCGTCACCCATCACCGCTCGCCACTGGCCCTGGGTGACTTCAGTCTTGGCTAGGGCAAAGGCTTTAACTGTCACCTCGTGGCGCGGCATTTTATCGTCATAACAATCCTCATCTTTAGGCCCGCAGCCCATCTGGAACTTGCCACCGGGGAGCTTGACCATTTCTATCCCATAGATCGACTCGACTTTCAAAACCGAGTCGGTCTTTGTTTTGGTTGGCGGCGCGGGGCGAACTGATGGTTCGACTAAAACCTCATCTTTCCCACGCTCCGCGTGGACACGCGGAACAGGACGCGCCGCGTTACCTTGTTCCCCGCCAATAGACGGCTGTACCGCTTGGGCTTGGTGTTCACGTTCTTTGTATTGCCGAATGATCTCCTCCGCCACCCTTAATTTCTGCTCGGCTTCCGACTCCATTGCACCCGCACAGCCGGCAAAGCAAAAATCCCCCAGCATGGAGCCATTTTCCCAAGGGGTTTGCGGGTGTTCCGGTTTGGGGCTGTCGGCTTTCACGCCCAAACGCACCTTTTTCAGCAAATCCTCGATTTTAAGCCCCGGCTCGCTGATGTGCAGCAGTAGATGTTTGGTGAATAGGCTGTTGTTTCCGCTTTTGTTGTTGAGGGCCGACGTGTTGGGGGCGCTGGCAAAGGCAATCAGCGTGCCTTCCGGGCCGGACATGCTGGCCAGCCCGCCGATGGCGGCTTTGAAGCCTTTGAACGGGTTGTCGCGGCAGGCATCAAGGATGACGAGGTTGAACCGGTTGCCGCGCAGGCGCATTTTGTCCAGCACGAGGCCGACATCGAAGGCATGGTGTTGCAAATCCACCGCGTCGCGGATTTCGGCACTCAGCGGCAATAGGTAGTTAGAACCCTCCACTTGCGCCCCGTGGCCGGAGAAGTAAAACAAGCCCTCACTGTCCGCTTCCAGCCGGGCGGCGAATTCGTCGGTGGCACGGTTCATTTGCAAGCGGTCGGCATTTTCCAAGTATATGACCTTGAAACCGAGATTTTGCAACGCGGTTTTAATGCCTCTGGAATCGTTCAGCGAATTGCTCAACGGGCTTTCTGCGTAAGCGCCATTGCCGATCACCAGCGCGACACGCGGGTCGGCAACCGCCGCGCCCGCCATGCCCAACGCCAGAGCCATGCCAATAACCGCTTGGCGCATCTTCCGCAGTTTCATTTCAATTCACGCCTTGGCTCAGGTTGACGATCTCCACGCGGCGGTTGACCAAATCGTAAGGGTGGTCGGGGTCGGCCAGTTTCTGCGAGCCAAAGCCTTCCGAATCCATACGGCTCGAAGGTACGCCGATGCTGACCAGATATTTGCGCACGACGGCGGCGCGGCGTTTGGACAGTTTCAGGTTGTAGTAAGGGTCGCCTTTCAGGTCCGTGTAACCGTCCAGCCGGTAAACTTGGCTTGCACTGACCGGGTAACGCATCACCTTGGCAACCCGGGATAGGTCATTCTCGGCATCCGGTGTCAGTTGGTTGGAGTTGAAGTCGAAGGTGATGCTGTTCAGAACCACGATTTGCGGCGGCATGGGCCGTGCTCCAAATGCGGATTTAGTGTCGCCGTCCTTGCACTCGTCCGGCACCGCTTCGCTGCCGTTGAGCGCCCTGAACAATGCGCAATCTTCGGTTTGGCTGTTGAGGATCAATTTCCCGCCGGGTTCGGCGGCGGAGGGGACTGCATTCATTAGCAGGGCAATCGCCAGTAAGGGCAGAAACGTTTTCATCGCAGTCTCCTTTAATCATGGGGTGATGGGTTGCTATTATACATTTAAGTCAAACGGGAATAAGCTTGCATTGGACTGTCAAAGATTGCTTTGAATTGCATTGGAGCGTCAAAGCTTGCTTTGACAAGTCAACTTAGCCTTGTCTGTCGAGGCTGTCAAAGCAAGCTTTGATGCTCCACGTTTTAATGTCAAAGCAAGCTTTGACGCTCCACGTTTTAATGCCCTATTCGGGATAAAATCCGCTTACCATTCCAGCGAACACACCCGCGCTGCCTTGGGCAAACCGGGCAAAGGGTCAGGTTCATTTTCCAGTTCCAGCCAGCGCGGCGCAGGGCCGTGAAAAAACTTCGCGCCCTTGGTGTCTTCCACCGACGGGGGTTTGATGGCATAGGCATTCCGGCCCGGCCATGCGCCCGGCGTGGTGACGAGGTACAGCCAGTGTTGGCCCAGCGGGACGAGGTAGCGTGGTGCGGCGGACTGCCTGTCGGCGGTTATCGCCAGCCAATCATCCGGGCCGAGGGCGCGGCTTGCCATGGTCAAGGCATAGAAGCGGTGGCCTTTCGGCAACTCCGCTTCCAACAGGCGCACGGCAGTTTGGCCGTCGTCCCCAGTCTCAAGCTGCACCTTGGGGCAGCGGTAGTCTGCGGCGGCAATGCCGGGCAGTGCCCATGCCGCAACAGCCAAGGCCAGCACGGCGGCCAAGGGGTTAATGCCGGGCCGGGCAGCCCGGCGCATCGGCACGGGTTTGCAACGTGAATTGTGATAAAGCATTGGCTTGTTCCGCTAGGTAGTGTTCGACTGCCGGCAAATCCAAGCCGCCGTCTTGCGGCTTGAAGCGTTCTTTCAGGCCAGACTTCAGGGCTTCGCTGTCGAAAGGCTGAAGACGGTTTGCCAGGATGACCAACCGGCTTTCCTCCGCCTTGCCATCCAAGGACAGGCTGTAGTTCCACACTGACCCGGCTGGAAGCCTGGCCGGGGCATCGCTGTTGGCCGATTGTTTGGGGATGAAGACGGCATTGTCGGTGATGCCGCTGTCCTTGCCGACTAAAACGACGGCAAGATGATACCCGCGATAACCCAGCCAACGCAGCAGCTTGTTTTGCCAACGGGCGGCTTCTGCCAAGCTACCGGTGCGCACTTCCCAGGCGAGGCGGCTGGAAACTGGGGCGACCGGTTCCGCCGCAGGCCCGGACTTGGCTAGGGCAAGCCGTGACGCGGCTTGGCCTTGGGCATCGAAGCAGAGCAAATACGGCTCGCCTTGCGGGGCGGTGCGCGTCATTGGGTGCCATTGCAGCGCGATAGGCTGGCTCAGGAAATGCGCCAGATTGGCCGATACTGCCAGCAAGGCCGCAAGGGGCAGGCCAAAGGCGGCAAGGCGCAACCAAAACCTTCGTGCCTCGCGGACCAACAGGTCGCGGCGAAGCCGGGCATGGGCGGCTGGGGCGATGCCGAGGATTTTGGCGGCTTCGCCAAAGCTACGCACTGGATGGACGGCGACACCCTCGTTGTTCAATTCCCCGATCACCGGCAACGTCTCCACCAGTGCCAGTTCGCCATCCCCGGCATAATATTGCAGTGGCGTGAAGACGATGGCCAGTTGTTTTAACACGCCGTCGCCGCGCTTTTTATCCAGCATGGCTTGCAGCTTAGCGGGGATGTCGCGCACTGGCATGACCGGCAGATTGTCGGCGGAGTCGGCATCCTGGGCGTCGCCGAGTGCGCCTGTCGCCGCCAGTATGACACCTTTGGCTTGCATCAAATCGAGCAGCAAGATTAGGCCCAATCCCAAGTCGGAACTGTATTCTTCGATCTTGTCCCCCCAGGCCGCGCCTTCGGCGGAGACAAGGCGGCGGTTGCGCAAGGCGTCTTCCAAATCGTCCGCTTGGCCTTCGAACCCGGCCGACCCGTTGCCAAGCAGCCGCCTGACCGCGCCCAATGCCTTGAAACCGCTTTTGTAGCGGTTGAACTTGCCCAGCGGATGCACCGTCGGCTCGATCTTCTTGTCGTCCAGCATCCATGCGGCGGCTTGTTCGGATAAGGTCGCGTAGCGGCAGCGCACTTCCCACAGTCGCGTTTCCCGGGCCTCGGGCTGGCCGGTCACGACGGGGATGAATATCTGGAGTTTTGCCATGGCTGCCTTCATTCCAATTCTATTGCATGGGTCAAATGTAGGGGTGGCTTCAGTCGCCCGTGGGCGAATGAATTCGCCCCTACAAAACTTAATGATTGCCGTGGAAATGGAATCATTTGCTTAACGCCAACTCGCCTACACCGGCAAGGCAGGCTTGGTTGAAAGTTTCGACTTGGCGCACAGCGATATTCAACGCTGCCAACCCGGCGGCTTCTTGCCGTGCCTCTTCGGTGCCGTCACTGGCATAGATGAGTAGTGTCGGTTCCTCACGGTAGCCGAACCTACGGATGGCGCGGAGCTTTGCCGCCAAGTTGGCGACTGCGCTGACTTGAACGCCGCCCTCCAAACCACCCATGACAATGGCAACCCGGTAAGCTGCTCCGGGGGCGCAGAGGAACGGGCATAAAGCCAGGCCCAATGCCGCCCCGGTGGAGTTGGTCAATCCGAAGATTGGGCTGGCGACGCGCACATTCACCGCCACTGGCGGCAGAATCGTTTCCCATGCCTGCCATGCTGCCGCTTCCGCCTGTTCCAAGCCAGGTTGCGCCAGGCGTTGGAACGGGTCGTGTCGCGGGGCTTTGTCGCTTGCCGGTGTGATCGCCAGTTCCAAAAAGTCAATCTTGTCCGCTTGGCCCAATGCCGCAACCGGAATGAACAGGGTTTTAGCCGCCATTGCCGGATTCGATCAAGACTAATTGTGGGCGGACCAGCGCCAGCCGGGCTTGCTCGTTGTCTTCGACGGATGCCTCGCCGTTGCCGTCTTCGTCCAGTTCAAATTCCACCAACACGTCGCTGCCATCATGCAACGCCAAGCCAATGGTTTGGCCTAGGTAGTCGAATGCGGCCAAGCCCAGTGTTTCGACGCGCAAGCTGATGAGGTCGCCCAGTAAGGTGACGGTGAGGCGGAAGGCTTCGTCCAAGGAGACCATCGGCGTTTCCGGCAGGGGGTAAGCTTCCGTCGTACTGCCCGCCGCCCAGCGCTCGAACTCCGCCAGTCGGGTGAAAC
The DNA here is from genome assembly GCA_903857165.1 of uncultured Methylococcaceae bacterium. GTDB lineage: Bacteria > Pseudomonadota > Gammaproteobacteria > Methylococcales > Methylococcaceae > Methylumidiphilus. The sequence goes on from CAIODU010000351.1 coordinate 6,285, forward strand.
TTCTTCGTGCCGCGCTGCCACGTCCGGCTCTACGCAAGCGCTCGGGCAGGGTTTCGCCGGGCAAATGCTTGGGCAGCGCGGCCAGCACTTGGTCAATGTCGGTGTCGGTGGGTAGAGGTTCAAAGCGCACGGCATGGAGTGTGTGCCAGAGGGTTTGCCAGCGGGCGCGTTTTCCGTGGTCTGCGGAGGATGAAATGGCCATGGTGATTGCCTAGTTTGGGTTTACGGTTGTTAGGTTCCCGCCCGTGCGGGAAGGTTTGAAATGCGGGAGGATGTCATTTTATAGGTGCGAATTCATTCGCCCATGGGCGGCTAAAGCCGCCCCTACATACAAACTTTGAGATTAAGCCTCTCACAAGTTGTTTTCGCCCCTGTCATCCAGCCATTGCGCCAATAGCCGCAAGGCTTCCTCGTGCAAGGCTCCGGTGAGAAGGTCTAAGGGCAAGTGGCTGAAACGGACTTGCTTGACCAAATCGGCTTGGAAGCTTTTCTGCTTAAACAAGGTCTTGGCAGACTTTTCCTCAATCACCACCCATCGCAAAAATGCCAATGCTACAGGCGAGGCGAGGGAGGTATTGGCGGTTTCTTGCAACACGCTGGCGATCAACCCCCGTGCCTGATAAAACAAACGCTCACCCAGTTGATCGGGGGCCAGACGGGCATATTCCGGGGATTGTGCCACCCTCAATTGAAAGCTATCGTTTTCAAGCAATCCACCAGGCCCGACAAACAAGCGTTCGCCCACCAGCACTTCACGAAAGAAATCGGTCAGCACCGCGTCTTTCGCCAGCATGGGGCCGACATCGGCCATGATTTCCGCCATCAGCGAGGAAGACTGGACGATTTCGGCAGGGTCGGCGTTGTGGTCGGGAAGGTCGAAATCCTCCTCTCCGTCGATGATTTCCGACAAGCTGACGGCCCGTTCCCGCAACATGGTTTGACCGACATCGCTGTCCAGCCACTCATTGAAATCGGCAAACCCGCCCGGCGAGTCCTTGCCTTGCGCTTGCAGGGCGGTGAAAGCGGCTTCGAAGGCCGATTGATTATGGCCTTTCTGCCAAGCTTCGGATTGGTTGGCACATTCCCGCAGGGTTTTCAGTTCTTTCAATTGGTTGATGGACGGCTCGTCGCGGTGCAGCCAGTCTTGCGGCGGCAGGCCACAAGCGCGCAAATATTCATACTGCTTGTTCAATGACTTGACCACGGCCAGCAACAACCCGGCCAATTCACCGTCAGCGGCGAAGCCCGATTGCAGCGGCAGCGGTACTATGTCAATAATATCGCCTAGGCTTAACTCTTCGCCGACGATTTCGGCGCAGCCACCCGTCTCCAGCCAATACGGCCCGGATGCCTCGCGGCGATTGCGGGCGGTTGCGCCCATGCGTTCACCCAAGCGTTTGGCCTGTTCGCGCAAGGCCAAGGCGGTTTTGCGGAACCACAGCACATCCAGACCTTTTGACTTACTGTCTTTGTGCCGGAGGATGTCGGTGTCGATCCATGCGCCCAATGCTGTTGAATTAAGACTTATCTCGTCGTTCCGGCAGGGAGCGCCGGAACCTAGGCTCCAGGGATGGTCGGAACTCGAAGCATCCATGCAATCTGGATTCCGGCAATCCATGCCGGAATGACGGCTTATTTCAACAGCACTGGCTTTTGCCCCCGCCGCCCGGCTCAGTTGGCACAACCGACGCAGCAACAGATGCAGGTTAGTGGGTTTGTCGCCATTGCTCTTCGCCAAACCCAATGCTTTCAGCCATAACACCTCTTCAACATACAATGATGCTTCGGCATGGATTTTCACCGCGCCCAAACCCGGCAACCAGCGCTCATCGGAGGTATGGCTGGCGTAATAGTCGCGGAACAGCAAGCCTGACAGATAAGGGTTGCGATGGGTGAACGGGGCTTCCCGCACGAATTCCGCGAATGCCACGTTATCGGTGGCGGCTGGCCGGGGTTCCTCTATGGCTGCGTCCAATTCATCGTCGCCGTCTGGTTCTTCTGGCTCGAATGCTGCCAACTCCTCTGCGCTGACCAAGCGAGGCCGTCTGGCTTGGTTAGTGGATGACGGGCCTACGCCGCGCTGCCAGCCGATCAACAGCAATAGCGCGATATACAACCGTTGCGGGGCGGCATGGGGCTTGGTCAACTCGCGTTCCATCAATAAGGCCAAGTCTTTGCTTAGACGGTCCAAAATGTGCATACAGTGCCTCGTTTAGATTGGGCTGGGAATAAGTTGTTTGGATGAAGCTAAGTTCGGGATAAAAATGGGGGAAGTTTGTGGCTTTGTGCTGGTTTCCACGCTCCATCGCTCATCGTTATACACAAATATACAGATATAGATATATTGCAACCCGGAGGGTTGCTAGCTATTAGCCGGGGGTTGAGCGTCAGGGATACCCCCGGTTGAGGTCGAATGCCGCATTCGACCCCGAAGGGGTCGCAGAAATCGGCCCATGAAACCAGTTGGTCTTCCGAAAACAGAGCAAATCTCGGCTCAGACTCTCTTTGTCATAGCTCGCGCAGGAAAGACTGCGACCCCTCCGGGGTCGATATTTTACTCGGTTTGCCGTCCGGGGGTGTCGCTTCGAGACTGTAAAAATATTCCCCCCTCATGTATTCTGTGCCAATTTAGACTGGTATTGGTAAGACATTGACGAGCAGGCCATACAAACAAGGGATAGACCGCTTTGAATTCGGCCAGGTCCCATCGCGGCTGGAAGACTGGA
>CAIODU010000352.1 GCA_903857165.1 uncultured Methylococcaceae bacterium
TCCCAACCGTTTCAGGTAGGCTTCGTCGATCTGTCGCAGGCTGTGGTCGCTCAGTTGCATGGGGGCGAAAATGTTCAGAATGTTGGGATCATTGTGAACCAATTAATCGAAATTTGCGATAGGGGGGTGATTGTTTACGATCCAATCAGCCTATGCTCCTTGACTGCTTTGAAGAAAGGCGAGCCTGCGAAATAATTTGGAACGCGGATGCGCCGTGACAGTGTAAAATGCACACCACGATGCAGTTTTGGCTAACCCTTGGATTGGCGGCATACGCAAACCAGCCATGGCTCCATGCTTTCCCCTGTCCTTGCTGGAGAACATTTCGTACCGTGAGTTGTCATCATCGTTTCACAATTTCCGTTTTACAGTTTGATAAAAAAAGAGGAATCACATGCAGGTTTATTACGACAAAGACGCTGACCTTTCCATCATCCAAGGCAAGAAGGTTGCCATCATCGGTTACGGATCGCAGGGCCACGCCCACGCCCTCAACTTGAAGGAGTCGGGTGTCGAGGTCATCGTGGGGCTGCGTCCCGGCTCGGCTTCGGCGGCCAAGGCCGAGACTGCCGGACTCACCGTGCTGAGCATACCCGACGCGGTGAAACAAGCCGACGTAATCATGGTGCTGGCCCCGGACGAGCATCAGGCCAAGCTGTATGCCGAGCAGATCGAGCCGAACATCAAGCAAGGCGCGGCCTTGGCCTTTGCCCACGGCTTCAACATTCATTTCGAGCAGATCCAGCCCCGCGCCGACTTGGATGTCATCATGATCGCGCCGAAAGGCCCCGGTCATCTGGTGCGCACGACTTACACCCAAGGCGGCGGTGTGCCGAGCCTGATTGCGGTGTTCCAGAACGCTTCGGGGCGCGCCAAAGAAATTGCGCTGTCTTATGCCTCGGCCAATGGCGGCGGTCGCGCCGGGGTGATCGAAACGAGCTTTAAAGAGGAAACCGAAACCGACCTGTTCGGCGAACAGGCGGTGTTGTGCGGTGGTGCGACGGCGCTGGTGCAAGCCGGTTTTGAAACCTTGGTGGAAGCCGGTTACGCTCCTGAAATGGCCTACTTCGAGTGCTTGCACGAACTCAAGTTGATCGTCGATCTGATGTACGAAGGCGGCATCGCCAATATGCGCTACTCCATCTCCAATACGGCCGAATACGGCGATTTGACCAGGGGTCCGCGCATCGTCACCGAAGAGACGAAGAAGGAGATGAAGAAGATACTCAAGGAAATCCAGAACGGCGAATTTGCCCGCGAATTTATCTTGGAAAACCAAGGCGGTGCGGCGACACTGAAAGCCAAACGCCGTCTGGGCCGCGAGCATCAGATCGAACTGGTTGGCGCTAAGTTGCGCGATATGATGCCTTGGATCAAGGCCAACAAGATCGTTGACAAAACCAAAAACTAGGGTTTATCCCTCACCCAACCCCTCCCCTCAGGGGGAGGGGATATTGGGGGGGATGGCCTACCTAAATTGTTCCGTCAGCTAATAAGATCAAAATATGAGCGAAACATCGAACCCCACATCAAAACGTCGGCGCGGCATTTACCTGCTACCCAATCTATTCACCACGGCTGCATTGTTTGCCGGCTTCTACGCCATCACGGCCGCCTTGAACCATCACTTCGAATGGGCCGCCATCGCCATTTTCGTGGCGATGATATTGGACGGCATGGATGGCCGCGTTGCCCGCATGACCAATACGCAAAGTGCATTTGGTGCCGAATACGACAGCATGGCCGACATGATTTCCTTCGGCGCGGCCCCTGCGTTAGTGCTTTACGTCTGGACACTGAACGGCCTGGGTAAAATAGGCTGGATTGCGGCTTTCGTGCATTGCGCCGGGGCTGCATTGCGACTGGCCCGATTCAATACCCAAATAGGCACGGCAGACAAACGGTTTTTCCAAGGGCTTCCCAGCCCTTCCGCCGCCGCCATCCCGGCCGGCCTAGTCTGGCTTTGCTCCCAATATGATATCGGCGGCGACAATTTGGTGGTGGCCTATACCGCCCTCTGGCTGGCAATCGCCACTGGTCTGTTGATGGTCAGTAATTTCCGCTATTACAGTTTCAAAGACGTTGACCTGCGTGGTCGGGTACCCTTCATCAAAGCCATTACCATCATGCTGGCTTTTGCCCTGATCTTCATCAACCCACCGTTGGCCTTGTTCTTGTTTTTCTTGGGCTATGCTGTCTCCGGCCCCGCAGTCACTTTGATCAGTCTGCGCCGTAAGCGGATGGATCATCGGAAGATTTAAATGAGCAAAATAAAAATAAAGAATTTTGGACCCATCAAAAAAGGCTACCAAAAAAATGATGGCTGGATGGATGTGAAGAAAGTCACTGTGTTTATCGGCAATCAAGGGTCTGGAAAAAGCACAGTAGCCAAACTCATTTCGTCATTTAGCTGGATTGAAAAAGCCCTAACCAGAGGTGACTATGATATTACAGCGTTTTTAATGTCCATTGATTACTTTATAATCGTTGGCGGCAAAGGGTTGCCGCCCTACAACCCTTGTTACGCAGTAGGTCGGCAACCCTTTGCCGACATGGGCGTAAATAATAAAGTAACAAGTAGATATAGA
>CAIODU010000353.1 GCA_903857165.1 uncultured Methylococcaceae bacterium
CGGCGCGAAGGAACTCAAAACCATCAACGCCACATCGGGAAGCATCAGCAATGTCTGTCATCTCTCGTAAGCCATCAACAGTCGGGTATTGTGCTACGAGAACGATCTCTCTGCCTCAAAAAAAGGCCAAAGTCGAGTCCATAAGAATGTATTTTGGAATCCGTGGGATCGGTCAATAGTGCATTGGACTGAGCGGAGTGGCAAGGCCAAAAGCTAGACTAGACCCTATCTTTATGTCATGTCGGCGGTTAGTCGTTTGATATTTCCCGGCCTATAGGGGAATTTTAGCCAGCGTTGGATCGTCCATGCGGCGAAACCGGAAAGTCAGATCGAAGTCCGCTGCCGAAGAAAATAATGCGGTGTCGGTTATGTCCAGCAGTGGGTTAACGTCTAGCAGGGTTGCGCCGATTGCCGAGGATGAATTCCCCCAGGGTGGCTGAAACACGAGGTCGAAAGCCGCATCCGCGACCGGCGAAGCCGCAACAATCCGTCCCATGGACCGGTGCAATGCGGTGAGTATCGCCGAAACGTGTTCTGCCATGGGGGCCAATGCAGCCCCTTCCAAGTGCCGGGCTTGGCTTGCGCCCACCCAGTTGCGGGCAAGCATAAAACAGCGGAATTCCGCCCACGGCGGAAAATCAACCCACCGCCTCACCACCAGCCCCAATTCATGGCCGCCATCAAGCGCCATCCGCAGGTCTGCGGCACAGCGCTGCGAACCTTCGACAAACAAGGCAAGGGCCTGTGCGCCGTCAGCCACTTTCATTCCTTTGCGTAGGGCGGACAGGGAGTCTTTGGGGCTGCGCGAGGTCAGCCGCACAAAGCAGGAGCGGTTTAGTCTGGCAATGGCGGCATCCAAGCGACGGGCCAAATGCAGCAACGGCCTTGCCGGGCTGGGCGTGAACCAGTCGCCAAAACCGATGATCTGTGAACCCAAGGCATTCATTTCTTCCCGGTTTAAAGGGATTATTTCACTGGCGGGGGCCAAGTCGCGCCAAGCCTTGGGCCATGCATCCACGCAATAGGGCATGGCGGCTTGGAAGTCATAAGGAGGATGCCAGCCGTTGGGTTTCCTCACTCAGGATAAACCCGCTTCACCCAATCCTCCAAGGATTCGCCGTCATCGGGTTCTTCGCGTAGCGCCAACAGAAACTCGGTGAAGGAATTGGCGACGAAGGCGATGTTGTCGTAATTGGGGGTTTCGCCAGCGTCTATGTCTGCCTCGTAATCTCGATCCCAAAAAAATATTTTGCCTAGGTTGTATTCTTTAATTCCTATTAGATACACACTGCCACCTGAGTCCCGTGCAAAACACAATAAGTCTTTAGGAATCCTATCTTTAAAATCGTTCCACGTCCGAAGAAAGTCCGTACTAGGTTCTGAGTTTATCTTTAATAGTTCGTTCAAATCTGCTGCCGGGCCATTTTCGGCAGCTTTGGCTTCTTTAGTCCAATGTAGTCTTATCGTAAACAATCACCCCCCTATCGCAAATTTCGATTAATTGGTTCACAATGATCCCAACATTCTGAACATTTTCGCCCCCATGCAACTGAGCGACCACAGCCTGCGACAGATCGACGAAGCCTACCTGAAACGGTTGGGA
>CAIODU010000354.1 GCA_903857165.1 uncultured Methylococcaceae bacterium
AGTTAAGCCGTCATACCGGCATGGACCGCCGGTATCCAGATTGCAGGGACGCCCCCAAGCCCGCGCCATCCCTGGAGCCTGGGTTCCGGCGGTCCATGCCGGAACGACGATGTTTTGTTAACTTAATGGCAGTGAAGCTCCAGCTTGGGAATGCGGTCTTTGAATCTCCCGCTTCCCGAGAAACGACCAAGCAGGAGCTTGCAAGGCATGGGTTCCCAAGCCGGAGCTTGGTAATCAGCCAAATGTATTTATCTGACGGATGTGGCCGAATTTATTAGCATTAGCCAAATGGCGACAATTCCAAGTCACCAGAAAATCACATTTGTGGAATGATGCAATTGCAAGATGCAGTGCATTTCCCGCAGGGTCATTTGGCACGATGTTCGTTCCACTATTGGCGAGTCCATTCACGGCGGGCAACATTGCCCGGTTCGGTGCGAACCTCGTAATAGAAGCTAGGTATTGAGGTCTCGATATAGACGCTGGATTTCATGTTTTAAGCTTTAGTTTGGTGTCGTTGGGCGAATTATAGAACCATTGCCCTACCCGTACATCCCTATCGTAGCCACAGAGACGACATTCGGCGCAATACGCTTCGCTATTGCGCCCTACGCGGGCTAACGACCCCGTTCAGCCGACCGCGCTCACCACAAGGCCCGAAAATTGAACCGGCCAAGTGGCGCCGCGGGTCGGCTGGAACGGGACAGTTAGGCTAAGATGCCTAGCGCGAAGAAATGCGCCAGACCTTGACGTTGAACATTTTAGGGATGTTGCTGGCCTTGTTTTATCTGGTTTGCCAGCAAGTCTAGCGCCCTATCCCATGACTTGTTCAGCAGGAAACCGCCAACAGCCAGCGCGATGGCAAGCACGACACCTGCCGCATAAAGCTTGTGGGTGACACCTGACAGCTTGTCATCAAGACTGCTCACGCGATTTTCAAGCTTGTCCAACCTGTCCGCCACTGCGCCAAGCTTGCCGTCCAGATTCCCAAGGGTTTTCTGGACTTCCATAATGGCTTGCAGCGTGAAGCTATGGTCTACCATGGACGTTGACCGCTGGTCTTGAACAGGAGGAACCCCGCTATCGTCAACGTCGCGGCTATTTTGGCTGCCGGGTCTGGATGTTTTCATGGCCTACGCCATCCGAAGACTGAGCCATTCCCAAAGCGCCGGGTTGGCCCTTCCGCTGTAGCTGGTGACGGGGATCACAATGCCGGAACCGATGTTGGGTTCTCCACGGATGCCAAGCTTCTCGGCTAGGTCGCGGGAAATACCGTCAAAAGAGACAAACCATTTATCTTCGTCAAGTTCAAAGACCATGGTTTCCTCAGACACGACCTCCCTTAGCCGTTTGCGGACGGCTTCGACATCTGAAAGCACAACGACGAAATACACAGGCTTGCTCATGGAGATCATTCTAGCACAATGACATGTAACCCGTCGCTATTGACAAATGAAAGATTTGTGATGTCCAGATGCCTAACGTCCACGATCAGCGCCCCGCGCCACCCCACAAAACCCGAAAACACCAAGTCGCTTCGTGGCGCGGGTGCGCTGGAACGACCTGTTAGGCCGTCAGTACGAATTTTGTGCGTGCTTTAATTGTTCGTAAATCTGAGATATATTTTTCACAGATTTAAATTTTTCATTATTAAGAATTTCTCCTATAGCTCCGCGCATTAGGAAATTTACATCTAAATTTCCGTCCGTTACATATAAAATATAGTCTTCTAATATCCAGCTCTGTATTGAGTTTAATATGTGTTCTCTATTTCCCATCGCTATTAAAGAGACCGCACGATTAACTAAATCTTTAAAGTTCATGTTTGTATTGTCCTGTTCAAAGCCTAACGTTGGTATTATACACCTACATAGGTGTATGATACGTCTACACCTAGGGGTATAACCACGCTAAAGCCCATTCGCCCCATTGTTTATCAATAATAATGGCAAAGTAAAAAGGGCTCATCGGCGCAGCAAACATACCTCCCTCTTCGGTCGCGCCAAGTTTGAAGAACCCATTGATCGACCGAATTAGGGCAAATCATTGCAGCATCCGCACGGAAACGCAACAAGGCATTTCTTAAATCGTAACCGTTCAGGCACACAGCAAACGACAAGTTACCGTCCCTGGCACTAGATTCCGGCATCCCTGCCGGAATGACTTATCTAAAAAATCACTCTTCATTAGACTTCAGATGATTCCTGAGAAAAAACATCCCATGAAGAATTTGATCCGTAGGCAAAACATACAGTCCACGAAAGGCACGAAAAACACGAACGAAAGCCGTTTTGTTCGTGCCTTTCGTGGTTTTCGTGGACGATTCTTTTCCGCTCGTTCCCAAGCTCCAGCTTGGGAATGCGGTCTTAGAAACTCCAGCTTCCCGAGAAACGACCAAGCAGGAGCTTGCAAGACATGGGTTCCCAAGCCGGAGCTTGGGAACCAGCCAAGGTTTCCGATAAAGTCTATTCCTTGGCATTCCAATATCTCCCATGCGTTTCCCGATAAGATTCCGGCGGAAGCAGCCCCGGCTCGATAGTAATGGCCCCTGAGTGTGCGGAATCCAAAACTAACGCATTGATAGAAAGATAGCGTTTCAATACATCGGGATGGGGGAAATTCCATCGGTTCAGATAACCGATTGGGATAAATACATAAGAAGGTTTTACGGCGGCGAGGAAGTATTGCGTGGAGGAGGTTTTGCTGCCATGGTGGGGGGCGATCAGGATGTCGGTTTTCAGTGCCTCGCCATAATGTTCGACCAACATGCTTTCCGCGCCTTTTTCAATGTCGCCAGTCATCAATGCCGAGCCCGATGGCGAACTGACCCGCAATACGCAGGAATTGTCGTTCTCGTTGCCCAAGGTGCCGAAGGGCGACAGCATGTCGAATGACACACCGTCCCATTCCCAACTTTGCCCGGCATGGCAAGGTTCTGTGGGGGCGGGTAGCATTTCCGGCACGCTGCTGATAATTTGCCTTACCTCGAAATGACGCAGCAAGGATTCGGCCCCGCCGATATGGTCGTTGTCACCATGGCTGACCACCAAGGCGTCAATCGCATTCAAACCTTGCTGGCGCAGGAACGGTTCGATGACCGCCTCCCCGGCGTCGAAGTTTTTGCCGAATTTTGCACCTGTGTCAAAAACCAGAGTGTGGCTATGGGTTTGCACAGCCACGGCGAGTGCCTGTCCCACGTCCAGCAAGGTCAGCCGGAAATGCCCTTCGGCAGGCGGTTGCGGAATGATGGTCAACGCAGGCACCAGCATGACCAAGCCTAGCCAGCGGGCGGGAATCCCTTTCGGTGCCAGCAGCAGTGCCGCGCCAAGCAGCGCGAAGGGCAGCGTCCAAACGGGCGGTGCGGAATGCTGCCATTGCGCCCAAGGCAAATCGGATAGCTTTTGCAATATCCACCAAATCCATTCGAGCGAGATTTCCGCCCAGCCCAACACGAACCCGCCGACCGGGGGAATAATGCCGAGCAACAAGGCACCGACAAGGCAAACCGGCGTGAGGATAAAGCCTATCGTCGGCACTGCGATAAGATTGGCGACGGGCGAAATCAGCGAGACTTGTTGGAAGAATATCAACAACAACGGGGCCAGCCCCAACGAAGTGGCCCAGTTGATTTTCCATAAATCGGCCCACCAACCCGAAGGGCGCAAGCGGCCGGCGATGGCCAGCAAGATTAGCGCGACCGCGCCATAGGACAGCCAAAACCCCGGTGCCAGCACTGCCAGCGGATCGTACAAGCTGACCATCAGCAAGGCCAGCGCCAAGGTTGGCACGGGCTTGACATTGCGTTGGATGACGACAGCCGCCATGATGACGAAAATCATGATCATGGCCCGTTGCGTGGGGATGGCAAAATCCGCCAGGGCCGAGTAGAGGAATGCCGCGATGAAAGCTGCCACCGCCGCGATACTGTGCGGCGGGCAGCGCATCACCCCCAGCCAAGAACAGGCAAAGCGCACTAGCAGGAAAACCAAACCACTGATCAAGCTGATGTGGGAGCCGGAAATAGCCACCAAATGGGCCGTGCCGGTGCGGCGCAACACCTCCCATTGTTCTTGGGATATGGCGTTTTCCGTCCCCATGACCAGCGCAATCACGATGCCGGCCATGTCCCGGCCGGCCAGGGTTTTACTTAGCACATCGAATAGCGATTGCCTAAAGCCGGTCGGCGAGAACGGGGACGCGTCGGCTAACTTTTGGTTTTTCGCATCTTCGCGCACATAGCCATTGGCCCGGATTCCCTGCGAGAACATCCAAAGTTCATAATCCATGCCGCCCGCGTTGAAAAACCCGTGTGGGCGTTTTAGGCGGACTCGCAAGCGCCAGCGTTCGCCTGCTTTCACGATTGCATCTTTCTTATACCAACTGAGCCGGAATTGGCGGGGCAGCTTGGCCCCTGCCGGCTCCAATACGGCATCGGCACGGAAGACAAAACGCAAGCCTTGGTCGAAGTTGTCGGGCAGGTCCTGGACCCTCCCTTCGACTAGCACATCCTGCCTTTCCAGTTCGGCGGGCAAACTATCCTGTAAACGGTAGCTGGCCAACGCCATGGCCCATAACAAGCCAAATAGGAAAGCGGCTGGAATCCTCAGCCGGATAAACCAGAACAAAACGGTGACAACGCCGCCCAGAACCATCGCCCAAAGCGGCGGGAGGGACGTGAATTGTTGCGCGGTGATGATTCCCGCAACCGCCGTCAATGACAGTCGCAGGGAAAATACTTTGCTTGCGGACAAAATTTCATTCAACTTTTAATATCCAAGCCGTAGAATGAAGCCTTTCAGCACAAGCATTATTCATATCCCTAAGGAAATTTGCGCCCATGTCCAAAAAACTTTTACTGCGTTTCATGCCCGACCGAGAAAAAATCAAGGGTATCAAGGCATTGGAATTTCTCGGGGAAAAATTGCACAGGCCCAACCTGTGGCATTTCAACCGCCGCTCGGTTTCGCTGGCGTTTGCCGTCGGCTTTTGGGCCATGTACACCCCTCCGCTGCCTTGGCAAATGGTGATAGCCGCCGTCTTGGCGATTTATTTCAACGCCAACTTGCCGATTTCAGTCGCCTTGGTTTGGATCACCAATCCGGTGACCTGGCTCCCCATGTATTATGTGGCCTACAAGGTCGGCTCGTTTGCCTTGGGGCAAGGCTCCTTTCAATTTGAACAGTTTTCGCAGCTTTTTTCCATCGAAAAGGCCATGGAACTGGGTACACCCTTGCTGTTAGGCTGCTTTATTCTAATGAATACGGGAGCAATAGTGGGTTATTTCGGTGTCCAGTTTCTGTGGCGCAGGGCCGTGCAGCATAAATTGTTGTTACGCAAATACCGCAACATTCCGCTGGACACTCCGCTGATGGTCAGGGAAACCTACAGAAACTACATGCGTATGTTGAAGCACCGGGAAGAGAACGGCAGGTAGGCCGTTCATGGTGGCCTGAAGGCCAATACTGTTGAATTAAGCCGTTCATGGTTCGACAAGGCTCTCCTGAGCTTGTCGAAGGGCTCACCACGAACGGCTTAACCTGCCCCGCCTTAAGGTGATTTCCAATAATGAATCCACCAAAAGAATCGTCCACGAAAAACACGAAAGGCACGAACGAATCTTGCTTTTGTTCGTGCTTTTCGTGTCTTTCGTGGACTCTATTTTTTTTCTACGGATCAGATTCTTCATGGG
>CAIODU010000355.1 GCA_903857165.1 uncultured Methylococcaceae bacterium
TCCCAACCGTTTCAGGTAGGCTTCGTCGATCTGTCGCAGGCTGTGGTCGCTCAGTTGCATGGGGGACGAAAATGTTCAGAATGTTGGGATCATTGTGAACCAATTAATCGAAATTTGCGATAGGGAGGTGATTGTTTACTTTAAGCCTTCAACCCTGCCGGATGTTTCAAGCATTCGGCGGGGTTTTTAACATTTGAACTTCTGCCAACGGTAAATCAGTCAGCACGGCGACTTGCACTGGTTCCATGCCTTTCGCCAATAAACGTGCGGCTATTGCCAAGGCTTGGCCGTGGGCACCTTCCTCCATGCCTTTCTCGATGCCTTTCTCGATGCCTTTCTCGATGCCTTTCTCGATGCCTTTCTCGATGCCTTTCTCAATGCCTTTCTCGATGCCTTTCTCCATGCCCATTTGATAAGTCGGTAGTTTTTCAAATTCAATCGTCAACATTTCCAGTTCCTCGCGTATATTTAGATTCAAATCGCGGTTAGTCGCCAAGATTTCCAACATGCTTACATATTCCCGCAAGCGCGGGGGTTCTTCGTTCAGTCTTTGCACAAGTCGGGCGAGTATATCATGGACGACTTGTCGCGCTGGTAACTCTTTGAAGTCGCTCAATATAGCTAAAACCCAAGCATCCGGGGAATCTTGGCTTAATAATGTTTGAGCATCGACGGTATGCATGTCAATGGTCTGGTAGCGATAGGACAGTTGCAGCGACTGCAATCCACTTGGCATTCGCAAGCTTTCCTTGCCAATGTACACCAAGTATTGCCGTGCAGACATATCGGGGTAGGCCAGCAACAAGTCGGCAAGATAGCGCAACATGCGCTTAGGCATTAGCAGATCGTTAGTGTTTTGGATTTCGATATGCAGAATGAATATTTGGCCTTCCGTATCTTTGACTCGGGCCACAAGGTCAGCGTGTCGGTCTTCGATTCGCTGCTTTTCGGTATCCAGCAACTCCACCTCGGTAATAGGCAGGTCAAATAAATAAATGGCAAAGTCCCGCACCAGACGCTGGAAAATGCTTTTAGAAATAATGTCTTTATTGCCCATGGCTCAAAAACCTGTCAACCCGCCACCCCGGCATATTCCGCCAGCCGTTTGCGCAATAGGGAAGGTTCAAGCGCTAGGTAGAGCTTCGCCAGTTCGGGGCCGTCCGTCCGACCACTCAAAGCAGCCCGCAGGGGCATGAACAAAGCCTTGCCCTTGGCCCCGGAGGTGGCTTTCAGCCGGGTCATGAAAGCATTAAAATCCCCATTTGCCGCAATGGCGGCATCCATGGCGGCGAGAAAGAACGGTTCGCCTGCTTGCCTTGCCACGTCGATAATCCCAGTGGCCGGCATCAATTCGTCCGCAAATAAGATTCTCGCCCATTCGTCGGCTTGACCGGGGAATACGCAGTTGGTCCTCACGATGTCGATGAACAAAGCCTGTTTTTGTTTGGGCACCAGTGCGCGGGTTTCTTTGTGCAGCCAACCCCACAGGGTTTCGTCGTCGGCCACGCGCACGACTTCTTCCTGCCAGTGTTGCAAATGGGCAATGTCGAAACGTGAAGGGGACTTGCCCAAATGGCCGACGTTAAAATGGCGTTTGAGATCATCCAAACCCATCAAGCCTTCATTCTCGTAATGATGCCCGACACGGGAAAGCATGTTCAGCAAGGCCAAAGGGAAATAGCCTTCCTCACGCAATTGGCTCAGGCTGCGGCTGCCGTTGCGTTTGGACAGGGGGGCGCCGTCATCGCCCAGCACCAAGGAAATATGGGCATATTCCGGTGCCGCAAGACCCAGCGCCCTGAGTATCAGCAACTGGCGCGGGGTGTTGCTCAAATGATCCTCGCCGCGCACCACATGGGACACGCCCATCAGCGAGTCATCAATGGCATTACAGAAGAAAAACGCCGGTGAATTGTCGGCGCGGCGGATGATGAAATCACCGATATCGTCGGTGTTGAATTTCTGCGGGCCGCGGACAAGATCGTTAAACTCCGCCGTTTCGTTGCGCGGCACGCGGAAGCGCAACGTCGCCTGTAAGCCTTTTTGCAGACGGCGCTCGATATCTTCCGGGTTTAGCCGTCCGCATTTGCCGCTGTAGCGCGGCGGCTGGCCGGAACTGAGCTGGACCTTGCGGGAAACCTCCAACTCCGTGACGGTGCAAAAACACGGATAGGCCAACCCGTCGCGCTCCAGTTGATCGTAGAAGCGGGCATAAATTTCGCCACGCTGGGATTGGAAATAATCGGCACTGGCCTTGGCCGATTGCGGGCCTTCGTCCCAAGCCAGCCCCATCCAGCGCATATCGTCCAACAGTTGCGTGACAAATTCGCTACGGCTGCGTTCCTGGTCGGTGTCCTCAATGCGCAGCAGGAAGTGCTCGCCGAATAAGGCGCTGAATAGCGC
The DNA here is from genome assembly GCA_903857165.1 of uncultured Methylococcaceae bacterium. Taxonomy (GTDB): domain Bacteria; phylum Pseudomonadota; class Gammaproteobacteria; order Methylococcales; family Methylococcaceae; genus Methylumidiphilus. The sequence goes on from CAIODU010000355.1 coordinate 2,404, forward strand.
TGTCCGGGCGTTGCCCAGATGCAGAAGTCCAGTGGGGCTAGGGGCGAAACGGGTCTTGGTATGGTTCATGGGCGGTTTTCTGCGATAACGGATGGCTATGGTTTTGGCAAGCGCGCACTTTACCAACAATGAGGGATAACCAGCAAGTTAACTTACGCGGGAAAGTGAAAATCTCCCGAAACACGCGCTAAGTTTTCCGGCGTAGCTCAATGTTCAAACCATGCAAACCCACCAGTGTTCGGTATTGTCAAAACGGCGCCGCGCCTCAATCCATGAACGCTTCCACCTGAATGTTGATCTTAACTTCATCGCCAATGATCGGCAGGAATGCCGTCAAGCCGAAGTCGCTGCGTTTGATAAGGCCCGTGGCATCGGCGCCGCAAACAGTACGCTTGCTGATGGGATGCACTCCGCAATGGAAATGCCCGATGGCTAGGAGCACTGGCTTGCTGACGCCGAGTAGCGTCAATGTCCCTTCGGCGGCAATGGGGTTTTCGCCGGTGAATTTTATTTTTTTGGAACTAAAGGTAATCGTCGGGAATTTTGCAATATTAAAGAAATCAGCTTCTTTCAGCTTCGCTTCCAATTCCGGCAATCCGGTGTCGATGGAATTGGCATCTATGTTGACATTGATGGTTCCCATTTCGTTTTTTGCATCCAACTTGATTGTCCCGCTGGTGCGGTCAAACCGTCCGCGTTGAGTGGAAAATCCTAGGTGGCTGATTTCAAAACTGGGGAAAGTGTGCTTGGAATCTATCGTGTAAGTTTCTGCCATGCTGTTTCCAGCGAAGCAAACACAAATCGAGGCGGCAAAGAGGGCGTGGCGAATGGTCATCGGTCTTTCTCCAAATGGGGGTGTTTATTTTGACAACAAAAGCAATTCACTGTTCTCATCGTCCAGGGAAAAGCGGAACCGGTTCAGAAAGCTCATTCCCAACAAGCGTGCGCCGTTGAGTTTTTGGTCACTGATAAAGCTGACAGGAATATTTTCGGCCGACACATCGCCCACCCGCACCGATTTGAGCATGCCGGTTTTTACCGGGACGGAACCGGCAGCGGTTTGACTAATGCCGTCTTGCAGTCCTTCACGGGTAAAACCCAACCGCTGGATCATCGACTCCGGCAGCACTAGGGTCGTGGCCCCCGTGTCAACCAACAGGGATACGGCAATTCCAATATTATTCGGTCCGTTTAATGTGGCCTTAACTTGATGATGGGCCCCCAAGCGTTGGGTTTTCACCGTTCCGCTGCTTTTGGGTCGGGAAGAGACATTCTTCAGACTGGTGATTGTCACCCGTTCGATCTTGCCGGTTTGGCCCACAATCATGAAATTGTAATCGGAAAGCAGGGATTTGATGCGCTGGACAACATCCCCTTCAACCTGCCTTGATGGTTCGTTGCCGAGCCGATCCGAGCCTTCGATGCGAATGCCGTTCTCTTGGGCCAAGGTTTCCAACTGTGAGCGTAAGGTCTCGGCCTGAACCTGCGACCCCTGCAATGTCAGTGCAATCCCTACAAAAATGGCTTTGAAAATACAAGCTTTTCGAGTTGAGTGGGAAGAAATCATTGTCAAACCGGGATTTCCGAATAAATGAAAGCATCAATCATACGCCTTATGCTGGCCGTGACAAGCATCCGCATGGCATGGATTTTACCTGTAAAATTGGCGGAGTGAATGCGGGGAGCCGATTACTCAAAGATTGATTTCACAAATGATCAAGCTAAAAGCTTCGCCCCCTGCCCGCTTTTGGTATAATCGGGCGTTGTTGGCGCTTGCGCCATGGAGGGTTACGGGAAAATAGCCACTCCGCCATAAATGGAAAGCGCAGCCATCTCCGCTTTATTGCTTTGAATCGCACAGTTAACAGTCCTGATGTCCTCATTCGCCAAAGAAATCATCCCGGTAAACCTAGAAGATGAAATGAAGCAGTCCTACTTGGATTACGCCATGAGCGTGATCGTGGGACGCGCACTGCCAGATGCCCGCGACGGGTTGAAGCCAGTCCATCGACGAGTTCTGTTTGCCATGCAAGAGCTGGGCAACGACTGGAACAAGCCCTATAAAAAATCCGCCCGCGTGGTCGGCGACGTGATTGGTAAATACCATCCCCACGGCGACTCGGCGGTTTATGACACCATTGTCCGCATGGCCCAGCCATTTTCCTTGCGCTACATGCTGGTGGATGGACAAGGCAACTTTGGCTCGGTGGACGGTGACCCACCGGCGGCGATGCGTTATACCGAAGTGCGCATGTCGCGCATTGCGCATGACTTGCTGGCCGACTTGGACAAGGAAACCGTCGATTTCGTCCCCAACTATGACGAGTCCGAACGCGAACCGTCTGTCCTGCCGACGCGGATTCCCAATCTGCTGATTAATGGCTCGGCCGGCATCGCCGTTGGCATGGCGACCAATATCCCGCCGCATAACCTGACTGAAGTCATTGGTGCGTGTCTGGCTCTGATAGAAGACCCTGACATCAGCATCTACGGCCTGATGAAGCATATCCCCGGCCCGGACTTCCCGACTTATGGGATGATCAATGGTGCCAGCGGCATACGCGAGGCTTACCTGACCGGGCGCGGACGCATTTACCTGCGCGCCCGTTGCCAGTTCGAGGGCGAAGAAGGCGGCCGGCAGAGCATCATCGTCAACGAGTTGCCCTATCAGGTCAACAAAGCCCGCTTGCTGGAGAAAATCGCCGAATTGGTCAAGGACGGCAAGCTGGAAGGAATTTCCGGGTTGCGCGACGAGTCGGACAAGGACGGCATGAGGATGGTGATCGAGTTGCGCCGCAACGAAGTGCCTGAGGTGGTCCTCAACAATCTCTATCAGCAGACCCAAATGGGCAATGTGTTTGGCATCAACATGGTGGCCTTGCTGGATGGCCGTCCGCGTTGCATGAATCTGAAGGAGTTGCTGGAAGCGTTCATCGACCACCGCCGCGAAGTGGTCACCCGGCGCACCGCGTTTGAGCTGCGCAAGGCCCGCGAACGCGCCCATATCTTGGAAGGCCAGGCAGTGGCGCTGGCCAATATCGACGAGATCATCGAACTCATCAAATCCTCGCCCACCCCGGCGGATGCCAAGGAGCGGATGCTGGCGCGGGTGTGGCGGCCCGGCGTGGTGTCGGAATTACTGGAACGGGCGGAGGAGGCTTCCCGCTCCCGCCCGGAGAATTTGGAAGCCATTTACGGTCTGAACGAGGGCAGCTACCGGCTTTCCCCGGTTCAAGCCCAAGCCATCCTCGATCTGCGCTTGCATCGCCTGACCGGGCTGGAACAAGACAAGATCATCGACGAATACAAGGTCTTACTCGGGCAGATTGACGAATTATTGAGGATTCTCGGCGACGATGTAAGGCTGATGGAAGTGATACGCGAAGAATTGGTGGCGGTGCGCGACCAGTTCGGCGACAAGCGCCGCACCGAAATCATTGAGGACCGGCTGGATCTGTCCGCCGCTGACCTCATCACCGAAGAGGATATGGTGGTCACAGTGTCCCACGAAGGCTATGTCAAGTCGCAGCCGTTGACCGATTACCGCTCGCAGAGGCGCGGTGGCCGTGGCAGGCAAGCTGCGCCGACCAAGGAAGAAGATTACATCGAAAAGCTTATCGTCGCCAACACTCACGACACTATCCTGTGCTTCTCCAGTACCGGCAAAGTGTACTGGCTCAAGGTTTATGACCTGCCAGTCGCCAGCCGCACCGCACGCGGCCGGCCGTTCGTCAATTTACTGCCGCTGGCGGAAGGCGAGCGCATCAACGCCATATTGCCGGTGCGCGAGTTTGACGGACATCGTTACATCTTCATGGCGACGACATCGGCGACTGTCAAGAAAGTGCCGTTGAACGAATTCGAGCGCCAGCGCCAAACCGGCAAGATCGCCATCGAACTGCGCGAAGGCGACCAACTGGTCAATGTCGCCATCACCAACGGCGAGCAGGATGTATTGCTGTTCAGTAGCGACGGCAAAGTGGTCTGTTTCAAGGAAACCGATGTGCGGGCCATGGGCCGCACCGCCACGGGTGTGCGCGGCATGAGCTTGAGAGAAGGCCAAAAGGTCATCGCCCTGATTATCTCCAGCACGGGCACGGTGTTGAACATCACCGAAAATGGATATGGCAAACGCACGGCCTTGGACGAATTCCCCCGCCACAACCGGGGTGGTCAAGGTGTCATTTCCATCCAAACATCCACCCGAAATGGCGCATTGGTTGGCGCAACTCTGGTCGAAGACACCGACGAGATTATGATCATCACCGACGCGGGGACTTTAGTTCGCACTCGCGTGGATGAAATCTCGGTGGTGGGCCGCAACACCCAGGGCGTCACCGTCATCAAGCTAAATTCAGGGGAAAAAGTTGTCGGCGTGGATCGGATAGCCAATTTGCCGGAGGGGGAGGAGGAGATTGCCGATATTGCCGAAGTGGAAGAACCCTCCGCTGACGAGGAAGGGGGAGAGCCTACTTCCTCTGGCGAGGAATAGTTTAATATTTTCTGCTGGTTCCCAATTTCCAGATTTGGAACCCAAGTCTAGGGAAGCTCCAGCTTCCCGCACAACGTGCTAAGGACGGGTTTTGTCAACCTTAACTTATAAAGGTGTCAACCATGGCGGAAAACATAGAATACTTGATACTCGAACAATTCCGGGCAATGCGGAATCAAATCGAGGGAATGCAGACGGAAATGCGCAACGAGTTCAGCGATGTCAAACACCGGATCAACCGTCTTGAATCGGCGGTTGCCGGTTATTTTCTTGTCAGCACGCGGCGCGTGGTGACAAGAAAGAATGGGGAGGTTGAGGGAAGCGAAGAGGAAGAACAAAATGGCGATGGGGCAGATTCATAGAATCATGCCGAACGTCATGAGCGAAAAATCTATGCGCAAGCCCTCGGGTACTGACTGGGAAAGACTGCGGACAATGCAGGATGAGGATATTGAATTCGACGATGATAGCCCTCGCACCCAACCCAAGGATTGGGAAGGGGCGAAAATCACCCTGCATAACCGTGTATTAGGTAGGATCAATATTAAAGAGGCAGAAACACCACCGGAAGATTCTTCTTCTCTGCTGCGACTGTCGGCTGATGTGTTGGCCTATTTCAAAGCCACCGGCCCTAATTGGCAAACCCGCGTGGAAGATGCTCTTAAAGAATGGATTAAGGCGCATCCTTTGGCGTGATGGGGACTTACGAAAAATAAGGCGGGCAGGCATCTTTTCGCCTGCCCAACGATTTTCGTAAAACTCCGCGTGGGCAAACGATGAAGCCGTTTGCCCATCTACCTGACTAGATTACGCAATGGAAATGCTGATTGAAGGATTAACGTCCGTCGGAGAAATATAGTGAAACGACATTTTCAATACAAAGGTTATTTTGGGTCGGCAGAAGTCAATGTCGTAGACAATATCCTATTTGGAAAATTGTTATTCATTAATGATATCGTCACCTATGTTGCAGACTCTCCAGAAAAATTGAAAGTTGCATTTGAAGAGGCGGTTGACGACTATCTTCAAACCTGTGCAGAGTTGGGTGACGAGCCTAATGCACCGTATACACCCGCTGCCGCTTTATCCAATCAGGCTAAAATCCCTAGCGTCAGAATTGTAGCGGATTCTGGGCCATGGGGCGCATGGAACTTGATGCGTTAAAATGTGGGAATTATTCGGCGGAATACGCTAAATCGCTATTCCGACCTACGCGGGCTATTTTCTTGTCACCACGCTCTGCGTGGTGACAAGAAAATAGAATTTTGCTGGTTCCCAATCTCCAGATTGGGAACCTAGGTTTGGGAAGCTCCAGCTTCCTGAACGATAACCAAAAGTATAAATAATCGAGGCGTGGAATGCGTACTTCAGCAATTGAACTGGAAATCCCCAATGCCGAGAATATCACCGTCACAGATGATACGCTAACTGTGGATTTGAGTGATGGCCGAACCATGTCCGTTCCGATTCTTTGGTATCCTAGGATTGCCCATGCCACTCCTGCCGAGCGTAATAACTGGCATTTGATAGGCAAGGGGATTGGCATTCATTGGGAAGATGTTGATGAGGATATTAGCGTTGAAGGTTTGTTATTAGGTCGGGCATCGGGTGAAAGTCAGAGGTCGCTTGCGAAGTGGCTGGAAAGTCGTGCGTAGGCGAGTAGGGTTATAAGAATCCGCTGAGATACAAAATCCCAAGCTTCGCAATTGATGCGCTTCGCCCCTCAGCAAATCCTATGACCCTTTCATTAGTTTAAATAGGACAATTGATAAAAACAAATAAAATGACAAATAACAAAAGATTAAATGTTTTCCTTAGTTATTCCCATTATGATGAAAGTCATATAAAAGAATTTAATAAACATATTAATAATTTAACAGAAAATGTATTAATTGATTTATGGTGGGATAGAAAAATTCTCGGCGTCATTAATTACGACGAAGAAATAAAAAGCAAAATTAATACTGCTGATATAATTTTGTTATTTATGTCTGCAAATTATCTTTCATCAAGCTCTTGCTTAGGTGAAAAGGAAACGGCATTAAATTTAAGGAAAAAAAATGGAGTTATAGTAATACCTATAATTCTATCATCATGTAGCTGGAAAGACTGTGGTCTTATTTATTTGCTTCAAGTATTGCCTCAAGATGGCAATCCGATTGACTTACATGGTAATTATAATCTGGCTTGGTATAATGTTTATGAAGCAGTTAAATTGGTAGTCCATAAAGAAACCGAGATAAGGCAACTTTATTTTTCAGATGAATTCTCATCTTTTGTTCAAAATACTGAATTGTTATCAAAAGCTCATTCAAATAAAGAAAAGGTAAATTTAGATGATACAGCGTTTTTAATTCCAATTGATTACGTTGTTTAAGTTTTGAAATCGTTGGCGGCAAAGGGTTGCCGCCCTACAGTCCTTGTTACGCAGTAGGTCGGCAATCCTTTGCCGACATGAGCGTAAATAAATAAATAAGTAA
>CAIODU010000356.1 GCA_903857165.1 uncultured Methylococcaceae bacterium
CGTACTTTTTGTATTCCCCACCGAAGCGCTCAGCACTGATCTTAGTCAGTGCCGCCGTCAAGGTCGTCTTGCCATGGTCTACATGGCCAATCGTCCCTACGTTCACATGCGGCTTGGTGCGCGAAAATTTTTCTTTGGACACGACCTTGATACCTCGCTACTAAATTTATTAAAACTTTTTTAGGATACTGTTGCTTTCTTAATAACGGCTTCAGCAATATTCGTTGGAGCTTCTTGATATTTTTTAAATTCCATTGAATACGTTGCACGTCCTTGACTCAAGGATCTTAAAGTTGTCGAATACCCAAACATTTCCGCCAATGGAACCTCAGCTTTTAATACTTTAATTCCTGCGTTGTCATCCATACCAAGCACTGTACCCCTTCGTCTATTTAAATCACCAACTACATCTCCCATGTAATCTTCTGGAGTTTCAACTTCCACTGCCATTATTGGCTCAAGTAACACTGGATTAGCTTTTCTGGCTCCTTCCTTAAAACCCATCGAACCAGCAATTTTGAATGCCATTTCATTGGAGTCTACATCATGGTATGAGCCATCGAACAACGTCACTTTGACATCAACAACTGGATAGCCGGCAACTATACCATTTTTTAGCTGCTCTTGAATGCCTTTATCGACAGCTGGAATGTATTCTTTTGGAACTGACCCTCCGACAATCCCATTCACGAACTCATACCCACCATCTTCCCTCGGTTCGATACGCAACCAAACATGACCATACTGACCGCGACCCCCACTTTGCCTCACAAATTTCCCTTCCTGCTCGACTAATTTACGAATAGTTTCTCGATAGGCCACTTGTGGGGCACCTACACTCGCTTCCACCTTGAATTCCCGCTTCATTCGATCAACGATAATCTCTAAATGTAATTCACCCATTCCGGAGATAATTGTCTGACCGGATTCTTCGTCTGTGTGAACACGAAATGAAGGATCTTCCATTGCCAGACGCTGAAGCGCGATGCCCATTCTTTCTTGATCACTTTTTGTTTTCGGCTCCACAGCAACTGAAATCACTGGTTCAGGGAATTCCATTCGCTCAAGGACTACAGGCTTTTCAACGGAGGACAATGTTGAACCAGTGACTATGTCCCTTAAGCCCACACACGCTGCAATATCACCTGCCCGTATTTCCTTGATTTCTTCCCTTGCGTTCGCATGCATCAGTAACAACCGCCCGATCCGTTCCTTATTCCCACGCTGTGAACAGATGACACTATCCCCTGAATTTAATACTCCCGAATAAACCCGCACGAACGTCAAGCTTCCCACAAACGGGTCTGTCATAATCTTGAAGGCTAGAGCAGCAAATGGTTCGCTATCTGAAGGCTTCCGTTCGACTGTTTGTTCGGTATGCGCATCAATCCCTTTAATGGGCGGAACGTCAATGGGTGATGGCAAATAATCAATTACTGCATCCAGCATCGCTTGCACACCCTTATTTTTAAAGGCCGAACCGCACAGCATTGGGACAATTTCCAAACTGATTGTCCGCTTGCGCAATCCTTGCATTATTTCCTGCTCAGTCAATTCCACTCCCTCGAAATATTTTTCCATCAGAATATCACTAGATTCAGCAGCGGCTTCGATCATTTTTTCACGCCACTCAATTGCTTTGTCCAGCGATTCCTTAGGTATATCTGAATAGACAAATGTTGAACCATTGTCTTCTTCATTCCATGTAATCGATTTCATTTTTACGAGATCGATTACCCCCTTAAAATTTTCTTCGGAGCCAATCGGCAATTGAATTGCGACTGGGTTTGCATGCAAACGTTCGCGCATTTGACCGTGAACTTTAAAAAAATCAGCACCCGAACGATCCATTTTATTTACAAATGCTATCCTTGGAACTCCGTATTTAATGGCTTGACGCCATACTGTCTCAGATTGAGGCTGCACTCCCCCTACCGCACAATACACCATACAGGCACCGTCCAATACTCGCATTGAACGTTCCACTTCAATAGTGAAATCGACGTGACCAGGAGTATCAATTATATTGATCCTATGCTCAGGATAGTTTAATCCCATTCCTCGCCAATAGGTCGTCGTCGCTGCGGATGTTATCGTAATACCTCGTTCCTGTTCCTGCTCCATCCAATCCATGGTGGCTGCTCCATCATGCACCTCACCTATTTTATGATTTATACCCGTGTAGAACAATACACGTTCGGTGGTGGTAGTCTTACCTGCGTCAATATGTGCGGAAATTCCAATATTGCGATATCTTTCAATAGGAGTACTACGTGCCACTGCCAAAACCTTCCATTAAAAATTCAAAATTGTTCAACTTCGCTACCTACCAGCGGTAATGCGAAAATGCCTTGTTTGCTTCTGCCATTTTGTGCGTATCTTCACGCTTCTTTACAGCGGTACCACGATTATCGCCGGCATCAATTAATTCAGCGGCAAGCTTCAATTCCATGCCTTTTTCGCTTCGTTTGTGCGCAGCATCTATCAGCCAACGCATAGCAAGAGCCATACGCCGGGCTGGCCGAACCTCTACAGGCACCTGATAAGTTGCCCCGCCCACTCTGCGGGATTTAACCTCCACAACAGGCTGTACATTTTCCAGTGCCTTATTCAAAACCTCCAATGAATTTTGGGTAGTTTTGAATTCTATTTGATCCATTGCATCATAAACAATTCGTTCAGCGACAGACTTTTTTCCATCCTGCATTAACATGTTCACGAATCTCGCGAGAACCAAGCTACCGAACCTCGGATCTGGATTGATTTCTCGTTTTTCGGAGTTTCTTCTTCTAGACATATAGGGTCAACTCAAAAATATTTGATTAACTTTTCGGACGCTTTGCACCGTACTTAGAACGTCCTTGCCTACGCTTCTGCACACCTGAAGTATCCAAGCTCCCACGCACTACATGATACCGTACGCCTGGCAAATCTTTCACTCGACCGCCTCGAATCAACACAACCGAGTGCTCCTGCAGGTTATGACCTTCGCCTCCGATGTAGCCTGACACTTCTGCACCGTTTGTCAAGCGAACGCGGGCAACCTTACGCAGCGCCGAGTTTGGCTTCTTGGGCGTGGTGGTATAGACGCGTGTACACACTCCACGTTTCTGCGGGCAACTATTTAAGGCTGGGACATTGCTTTTATCCACCTGCCTTACTCGCGGCTTCCTAACCAATTGATTGATTGTGGGCATCACAAAACTCCAAATAATTTATCTTAATTCTTGAACTGCAAACCAACTAAGAGGCATCCTCAGAAGTCTGTCCCCTTAGAGCTTTAAGTCTAGCCGCGCAATTTACACCACACCCGCATAGATGTCAACTCAATCTGCTTTAAATCTCTTTCATTCACCTTATTTTTTCCATAGACATCAAGGCAAAAATAATAGCGGCTTGCCGTACACCAAGACCGATGTCAAAATAAAAAGGCCTACTACTTGTAAGCCTCTCGATTTTTGGCTCCCCCGGACGGGTTCGAACCGCCGACCCAGTGATTAACAGTCACTTGCTCTACCGACTGAGCTACAGGGGAAGAATCTTGATTTAAATCAACCGTCACAAGATAGAACATGCTCAGGCTCATTGCTTACATTATAATGGTGCGCCCGGAGAGATTCGAACTCCCGACCACCTAGTTCGTAGCCAGGTACTCTATCCAACTGAGCTACGGGCGCACATACAAGAACGCGCATTATGCATAGTTCCGGGGAGCTAGTCAATAGCATGGCAAATGTTTTCTTCGCCTTCCACCAAGCTTCCCATCTGATGGGCGGCAAGGTTGAATTTCATCTACATCATTGCATAATGCACTACACACACAACTTCCGGAGCTTGCGAATACATTGACCGCCGATGTTACACCTCCCGCCCATGGCATAGCCTTGGATAAACACACTCCAATGATGCGGCAGTATTTGAGCTTGAAAGCCGATCATCCTGACCGACTGCTTTTTTATCGCATGGGAGATTTCTACGAATTATTTTTTGACGATGCCCGTAAGGCCTCGCAACTTTTGAACATCACCCTCACCCACCGGGGAGAATCTGCCGGTCAGCGAATTCCTATGGCTGGGATTCCCTACCATGCGGCGGAGACGTATCTTTCAAAGCTGATCAGATTGGGTGAATCAGTCGCCATTTGCGAGCAAATTGGCGATCCTGCCACCTCCAAGGGGCCGGTCGAACGTAAAGTGGTCCGTATTGTGACTCCTGGAACCGTCACCGACGAAGCGCTACTGGAGGAGCGCAAGGACAATCTTCTGGCAGCTATCACCCCCTTCGATGCGCGATTCGGATTAGCCTACCTTGATTTAACCAGTGGACGCTTCGTACTCCAAGAAGTGGGCAATTTAGAAAGGCTAGTAAGTGAGTTGGAACGGCTAAACCCTGCTGAACTGCTCGCGCCCGAAGACTGGGCGACCATGCCTGGCGCATTTGCCGGCAGAAAAGGCATGGCTCGCCGCCCGACATGGCATTTCGATCCAGTGAGCGCCCGCCAATTATTGCTGCGCCAATTCGGAACCCATGATCTCAAAGGTTTCGGCTGCGACAATGCCGATGCGGCCATCGCCTGTGCTGGCTGCCTCCTACAGTACGTCAAGGACACCCAGAAGCGCACACTTCCCCATATTCTGGGATTGCGCTTGGATACCGGGGATGAAACCATCATTCTTGATGCCTCCAGCCGACGCAATTTGGAGTTAGACAACCACCCATCCGGGCGCGCGGAGTTCACCCTGTTTGGAGTTATCGACCGGACTGCCACGGCAATGGGTAGCCGATTGTTAAGGCGTTGGTTGCATAGCCCATTGCGGGATCGCCGGATTCTCCATGGGCGACACCTAGCCATTGGTGTCTTGCTGGAGTCTAAGCGTCATGAATTGCTTCATGTAATGCTCAATGGCATCGGCGACATCGAGCGCATCACCGCCCGTATTGCCTTAAAATCAGCCAGACCCCGCGATCTGGCGACCTTAGCCCATTCGCTCGCTTCCTGCCCGAAGTTACGCGAACAACTCAATGGATTGGATGCCCGATTGTTGAAAGATTTGTGCGAACTGATTGGCGAGCATCCCGATCTGGTCGATTTGCTCAAACGGGCCTTGGTCGATAACCCTCCCATGCTCATCCGCGACGGGGGTGTCATCCGCGAAGGCTACGACATCGAATTGGATGAACTGCGCAATTTGAGCCAAAACGCCGACCAATTCCTGTTGGACATGGAGCAGCGCGAGCGGGTACGGACAGGAATAAGCAATCTTAAGGTTGGCTATAACCGGATACAAGGTTTTTTTATTGAAATATCCAAGACACAAGCCAACCGCGTTCCTGGCGATTACACCCGCAAACAGACCTTGACGAACGCGGAACGCTATATCACCGCCGAATTGAAGGCATTCGAAGACAAAGTATTGAGCGCGAGGGAAAAGGCCCTTGCCAGGGAAAAGGCTTTGTATGATGGCCTTTTGGACACCCTAGGCCTTGAACTCCAAAGGCTGCAACACTGCGCGGCGGGCATCGCCGAATTGGATGTGCTCGCCAACTTGGCCGAGCGGGCCGAAAGCCTGAGGCTCAATGCACCCCAGTTCAATGATGCGCCCGGCATTCGAATAGTCGGCGGAAGACATCCAGTCGTGGAGCAGGCCTGTGAAAACCCATTCGTACCCAATGATCTGGAAATGAACCCCGACTGTAGGATGCTGGTCATCACCGGGCCCAACATGGGCGGCAAATCCACCTACATGCGCCAAAACGCACTCATCGTATTACTCGCCCACATCGGTTCTTACGTCCCTGCCGACAGTGCTGAAATTGGCCCCATCGACAGGATATTCACCCGCATCGGAGCCTCCGACGACTTGGCCGGCGGACGTTCCACATTCATGGTTGAAATGACCGAGACCGCCAACATTCTGCACAATGCGACACCGAATAGCTTAGTGTTGATGGATGAAGTGGGACGGGGCACCAGCACCTTTGACGGGCTTTCCCTGGCTTGGGCAAGCGCCGAGCATTTGGCCCGCCAGATAAAGGCATTCACCCTGTTCGCCACCCACTATTTCGAACTCACCAGCCTAGCCGACGAACACGATAATATACGCAACGTCCACTTGGAAGCGGTGGAACACGGCGACCACATCGTCTTTCTCCATGCCGTGAAACAAGGCCCCGCCAACCAAAGTTATGGGTTGCAAGTCGCCTCCTTGGCCGGGGTTCCCAAAGCCGTGATTGCGAAGGCGCGGGAAAAACTGCGGACGCTGGAAAATAAAGCGTACAAACAGCAAAGGGAAGAAACCGGAAACCGTCAACTCGATCTGTTCGCACAACAGGAACCCAGCCCAGTTCTACTCAGATTGGAGAGGATCAAACCTGAAGAGATAAGCCCGCGGCAAGCTTTGGACTTGCTGTTTGAATTAAAGTCCCTAGTGAAATAGGGGGATGGGCCAGACATCGACCAAGGATAGACAAGTAGGCCACACAAGGCATGATTCACCAGCATTGCCCCATCACCCCTTTTCATCTGACTTCGTCCGAACCGTGCCTATGCTGATGATGCGCTTCCACCTCTTGCAGGCTATGCACCGCCACGCCATGCTGGTAAACCATCAACCCTCCCAAGTCGGCCCCGAAAACCATGCTGACTGTCATGATCGTGGAAAGCAGCAAAAACAACGCCCTTTCCATGCCAGCAGGAACATTTTTTGCTAGGTATCGCCAGAGGCTGAGGGCGACCGCCAAGCCAGCCACCGTCAACCCCAATCGCTCATGCCATTCCATGACCTCATGAACAGCTTGCCCGTGGGGTACGGTGTTGGCGGCGTACAGTCCCGCCGTCGCCGCCAGCAACGCTCCAATCGTGCCACAGTAGAGCAATGCACTGGCCGTCTGGCGAAGCCTATCGCGAGGCAGCCAAATGCCGACAATTTCCAGCAGGAAAAAAACCGACAAGAAGGCAATGGGGAAATGCACCAAGGATGGGTGGACATTGAAGCCTAGGGTATGGATGCCGGGAAACCATTGGAAACCACCACCAGAATCCGCAATGTTGGACAATTGACTCAGCACAGTGTCCAAAAACCCGACCAAGCCCCCACCCGCACCATCGGCCTCGCCGTGTATGGATGGGATTAAACCACTTACGCCGGAAAGGTCCGGGATGAAGGAAAATTCAAACACGCGCGCCCCCTCATTGGTTGATGTTGATCCTTACAGGTTTTTTTAAGCCACCCGCACTAATTTTCGTTAGGCATCTTGGATGGGCGCAAGTTTCGCAGATAAGATGGGGAAATGCGAAGTCCTTAAAATTTGCCCTGACTCCATAATGAGAATTGCCTCACTAAAATGACCGACTGACCCGGCTTGGGTTAACATGCTGGCTCGATCCTCCGCCTGAAGCCAAACCCAATGTCCGCAAATGCCAACCTGAACCTTCTACGCACCCGCGCCGCCGCCTTTGCCAGGGAATTTGCCAAATCGACTTACGAAATGGGCGAGGCGCAAGACTTCATCCGTGGCTTGTGCCAAGTTTTTGGGCTGAACCATCGCCGCGCCGTCCGTTTCGAGGAGCGCGTTAAAAAACTCGGCGGCAAGCGGGGCCGCATCGACGGCTTTTTCCCAGGGGTTTTGCTGGTGGAAATGAAATCGACCGGCGAGGATTTGTCACTGGCTTATGTCCAAGCCACTGATTATTTCCCCGGACTCAAAGACGGGGAAATGCCGCAATACGTGTTGATCAGCGATTTTGCCCGTCTGCATCTGTACGACCTCGAAGCCAAAACTGAACGGCTGGAAATCCCACTTGCCGACCTGCCGCAGCATATCGAAGCCTTCTTGTTTCTGGCGGGTTATGAAGCCATAGCCACAGAACACCAGGAAAAAATCAACAAGCTCGCCGCCGAACAAATGGCCGGGATGCATGATGCGTTGAAAGCCACTGGCTACACCGGCCAAGACTTGGAAACCTATTTGGTGCGTTTGTTGTTTTGCCTGTTTGCCGACGACACCGGCTTGTTTGGCGCGAAAGGCCGATTTCTGGATTTGCTGGTCAACCACACCCGCAATGATGGCACTGATTTGCATGGCGTATTGCAAAGCCTGTTTGACACCCTCAACCGGCCCGAGGACCGGCGTTCCAACAATCTGCCCGAGCATCTTGCCGCCTTTCCTTATATCAATGGCGAACTATTCAAAGGTTCGCTGGCGCAATGTTATTTTGACGAAGACGCGAGGACCACGCTGATTGACTGCGCCGGACTCGACTGGAGCGACATCAGCCCGGCGATTTTCGGCTCGCTGTTCCAAGCCATCATGCATTTTGACGATGAAGCCGCCGCCGCCAAATCCAAAAAGCGCCGCGAATTCGGGGCGCACTACACCAGCGAGGCCAACATCCTCAAAGCCATCCGGCCCTTGTTCCTTGATAACCTTCAAACCGAATTCCTGAAAATCCGCCGCGACAAAAAGAAGCTGGCGGCTTTCCATCAAAAACTTAGCCGCCTGAACTTCTTCGACCCCGCCTGTGGCTGCGGCAATTTCCTCGTCATCGCCTACCGCGAACTGCGCCTGTTGGAGTTGGATGTGATCGAAGCCTTGCGCGGCGGCGACCTGATCGGCCAGTTGGATGTGGACACGCTGATCCTGTGCGATGTCGATCAATTCCACGGCATTGAGATAGACGGCAGCGCCGCGCAAATCGCCATCGTGGCGCTCTGGCTGACCGACCACCAAATGAACCTGAAAGTGCAGCGCTTCGGCAATTACTACACCCGCATCCCCCTCGTCAAACGGGCGAATGTCGTCTGCGGCAATGCGTTACGGCTCGATTGGAGTGTGGTTTTGCCGCCGGAAAAATGCAGTTTCATCATGGGCAATCCGCCCTTTATCGGCTACAGCTATCAAAGCAAGGAACAAAAATCCGAACTGGAACGGGTTTTTCACGGCATGAAGAGTGCGGGTGTGCTTGACTATGTGGCGGCTTGGTACATCAAAGCCACCGAATACATCCAAGCCAACCCGGATGTCCCCGTCGCCTTCGTCTCCACCAATAGCATCTGCCAGGGCGAACAGGTCGCGCTACTGTGGGGCCATCTGCTGGCGCAAGGCATCAAAATCCAGTTTGCCCATCGCACGTTCCGCTGGAGCAATGAAGGCCGGGGCGTGGCGGCGGTGCATTGCGTGATTGTCGGCTTTGGTCTGCGCGAACCTAAACAGCGAATGCTATACGATTATGGCGACAACATTGCGGGCGAGCCGACCGCAATCAATGCCGGCAACATCAACCCCTATCTGGTCGATGCGGCTACGGTGTTGATTGAAAGGCGGAGCAAGCCAATTTGCGAAGGGATACCTGAAATGGGTAATGGAGGCAAGCCTACAGAGGGAGGAAATCTTCTTTTATCACAAGAAGAGGTTGATACCATTCAACAAAACGACCCCATTGCTGCAAAATACATTCGCCCTTTTTTGATGGGCGAAGAGTTCATCAACAACATTCCGCGTTACTGTCTTTGGTTGAAAGACAGCACTGCGGAAGACCGCATTAACTCCCCCGCCATAAAGGAACGCATTCAAAAGGTCCGGTCCATGCGTTTGGCAAGCAAGAAAGTGCCTACGCAAAAGTTGGCAGAAACGCCGTATTTATTTGGAGAGATTAGAATACCAAATTCTCCCTCCTACCTAGCCATCCCCAAAGTTTCATCAGAACGCCGACGCTATATCCCAATTGGCTATCTGAATTCATCGGTGATATGCGGCGATAAGATATTTTTCCTACCTGACGCTGGACTGTATTTTTTTGGAATTCTTTGCTCCTCCTTCCACAATGCTTGGATGCGAACAACGTGTGGACGGTTGAAAAGCGATTATAGCTACTCCAACACCATCGTCTACAACAACTTCCCTTGGCCAGCCTCGCCTAGCGACAAACACAAAACCGCCATCGAAGCGGCGGCACAAGCCATCTTGGATGCACGGAAAGACGAAGAGCAACGTTGCGAAAACCAAGGCCAAACCTGTTCACTGGCGACGCTCTACGCCCCCGGCAACCTGCCCGCCGATTTACTCAAAGCCCACGCCCAACTCGACAAGGCCGTCGATGCCGCCTATGGCTACCCAGGCGGCAAGGACGACGCGGCACGGGTGGCCTTCCTGTTCGAGTTGTACCGCAAGCTTTCGATGGCAGCGTAGGACGGAATAAGCCACTAAATCCCCCCTAACCCCCCTTTGCAAAGGGGGGTTAGGGGGGATTTCCATCGGGTGTTTCCGGCAAAACTCCTTCCTAGACCCTATCCAACCCCCTCTTGCGGGATACCATACAACGTTATAATATTGTTATTACATTACACCCAACCATAACCAGCATCCATGAGAACCACAATCCGCAAAATGGGAAACTCGCAAGGCGTTCTTATCCCCAAGGCACTGCTCGCCCAGACTGGAATCGACCAAGCCGCCGAGATGGCGGTTGAAAACGGTGCCATCGTATTGCGCAAGCCGAAGCAAAGGACACGCGAGGATTGGGCTGAAGCCAGCCGGGAAATTGCCGCTTCGGGCAGCGACGGACTGGCGTGGCCCGAATTCGCCAACGTGGGTGATACCGAATGGGAATGGTAAAACGGGGTGAGGTTTGGCTCGCCTGTCTCGACCCGACGATAGGGAGCGAAATTCAGAAAACCCGGCCTTGTGTGGTCATTTCGCCACCCGAACTCCACGATTATTTGCGCACCGCCATTGTCGCGCCGATGACGACAGGCAGTCATCCCGCCCCTTTCCGGGTTCCGCTGAATTTCGAGGGGAAATCGGGCTTGATCTTGTTGGATCAAATCAGAACGCTCGATAAAACGCGCCTAATCCGCAAGCTCGGAACCATAGATGGCAAGACACTGACCGAAACACTCGCCGTGCTGCAAGAATTGTTCGCGGAATAACTGGTTTATAACGATGCAAGCTGGAGCCAGCGTAGCCCGGATGAAGCGCAGCGGAATCCGGGGGATCGGAGCCACGAACTTCCCGCGTTCCGCAAGCTCCATGCGGGCTACATCTGCTAACTGAATGGCTTTGAAGCTCCGGCTTGGAAACCAGTAATTGTGCTATTTGCAAATTGCCACTTCCATTTCAGCCGCGTTCCTAATATAATGCGTCTGCTGAATAAATGATCTAAAGCAGGCGCGTAGCTCAGTTGGTTAGAGCACCACCTTGACATGGTGGGGGTCGTTGGTTCGAGTCCAATCGCGCCTACCAATACCCAAAGCATCGCATAGCGGTGCTTTTTTGTTAATGATGTTTTGAGCCGTTTTACCTTTAATGCCCGTAGTCACACTCCCCGATGGTTCCCAGCGCGAATTTGACCGCGCCGTCACGCTACGCCAGGTGGCCGAGTCCATCGGCGCAGGCTTGGCACGGGCGGCTGTCGCCGGGAAAGTGGACGGGCAATTAGTCGATCTCGCCTTTAATATAGAGTCCGACGCAAACGTGGCTATTGTCACCCCACGCGACAGTGAAGGCGTTGAGGTTATCCGCCATTCGACTGCCCATCTGCTGGCGCAAGCGGTAAAATCGCTTTACCCGAACGCACAAGTCACTATCGGGCCAGTGGTTGAAGACGGCTTTTATTACGATTTTGCCTTTGAGCGCCCATTTACGCCGGAAGATTTGCAGGCCATCGAAAAGAAGATGGAAGAATTGGCCGCAGAGAACTTGGAGGTCAAGCGCAGCGAATTGCCGCGTGACGAGGCCATCCGTTTTTTCCGTGGCCTAGGCGAGGATTACAAGGCCGAGATCATTGAGTCGATTCCTCAGGGCGATACGCTTTCGCTGTATACCCAAGGGGAGTTCACCGATTTATGCCGTGGCCCGCATGTGCCGGACACTGGCAAACTGAAGGCTTTCAAGCTGATGAAAATCGCCGGGTCGTACTGGCGGGGCGATTCCAACAATGTCATGTTGCAACGGATTTATGGCACGGCTTGGGCTGAAAAGAAAGACCTTAAGGATTACTTGCATCGTCTGGAAGAGGCGGAGAAGCGTGACCATCGAAAAATTGCCAAAACCTTAGGGCTGTTCCATCTGCAAGAAGAAGCGCCGGGCATGGTATTTTGGCATCCGGCGGGGTGGATTTTGTGGCAGACGGTCGAGCAATACATGCGCGAGGTGTTCCGCAACAACGGTTATCAGGAAATCAGGACACCGTTGATCGTTGGCCGCTCGTTGTGGGAAAAATCCGGCCACTGGGATAAATTCCAGGATCAGATGTTCACCACGGCTTCCGAAGAACGGGATTTCGCCATCAAGCCGATGAATTGCCCCTGCCATATCCAGGTGTACAATCAGGGCCTGAAAAGCTACCGGGATTTGCCTTTGCGCTTGGCCGAGTTCGGCTCCTGCCATCGCAATGAATTGTCCGGCGTGTTGCATGGCATCATGCGGGTGAGGGGATTCACCCAAGACGATGCGCATATCTTCTGCACCGAGGAACAAGTCCAGTCGGAAGTTTCTGAATTCATCGACCTGCTGCACCGGGTTTATGCCGATTTTGGCTTTAACGAAGTGCTGGTCAAGCTATCGACCCGCCCGGTGCAACGAGTCGGCTCCGACGAGGTTTGGGACAAAGCCGAAGCGGCATTGGATCAGGCGCTGAAGAGCAAGGGCTTGCCCTTTGATTTGCAGCCGGGCGAAGGTGCCTTTTATGGCCCCAAGATCGAATTTTCGCTAAAAGATTGCCTAAACCGGGTCTGGCAATGTGGCACTATCCAAGTGGATTTTTCCATGCCGGAAAGGTTGGGAGCCGTTTATGTGTCCGAGAGTGGCTCGAAACAAACGCCGGTCATGCTGCATCGGGCGATTCTCGGTTCCATGGAGCGCTTCATCGGCATATTGATTGAGCATTATGCGGGGTTTTTCCCGCTCTGGCTTGCGCCCACTCAGGTTGTGGTTCTTAATATCACTGACCGGCAAGCCGAATATGCCCAGTCAATCGCCAAAGAATTGGGCATAAAAGGCCTGAGGGTGAAAACTGACTTGAGAAATGAGAAGATCGGCTTTAAAATCCGTGAGCATTCAATGCATCGGGTGCCCTACCTTCTCATTGTCGGCGACAAGGAAGTTGAGGCGCAAACCGTCACATTGCGTACACAGAACGGCAACGATCTTGGCAGTTTTACGCTGTCCGATGTCGAAAACAAGCTCGTCGATGAAGCTGCAAGACGGGTCGCCAATGCATAATTCTTTTTTGGAGGAATAAGGTATCACTGCAAACGATAGAAAAGAGCCGCGTCTGAATGACGAGATCAACTGGCCACAAGTCAGGCTGATCGGAGCGGAGGGGCAGCAGTTGGGCATTGTGTCCAGTCGCGAAGCGAAGCAAATAGCCTTCGATTCGGAATTGGATTTGGTGGAGATCTCACCCACCGCCGAACCGCCGGTTTGCCGGGTAATGGATTACGGCAAATTTCGTTTTGAGCAGAGCAAAAAGGTACAGGCGGCAAAGAAAAAGCAAAAGCTGATCCATATCAAGGAAGTCAAGTTCCGGCCCGGCACCGATGAAGGCGACTATCAGATCAAACTGCGCAACCTGATTCGCTTTTTGGTGGATGGCGACAAGGCCAAAGTCACTGTCCGCTTTCGTGGTCGCGAACTGTCCCATCGAGAGTTGGGCATGGATTTGCTGAAACGAATAGAAAACGATTTGCTGGAGCATGCCACCGTTGAACAGTTTCCCAAACTGGAGGGTAAACAATTAAGCATGACGCTTGCGCCGAAGAAGAAGAAATAAACAATCCATTTGGAGTATTAGAAAATGCCAAAGATAAAAACCAATCGCGGCGCGGCGAAAAGATTCCGAAAGACCGCGTCCGGTGGCTTCAAGTGCAACTCATCGCACCGCCGCCACATTTTGACCAAGAAAAGCACCAAGCGTAAGCGCCATTTGCGTAGTCCGGGCGTGATTCATGCCTCGGATGTAAAAAGCGTGAAAAAAATGCTGCCTTACGCCTGATTTTGTCGAGACCTAAGCAACACTAAAGGGGATATTCCATGCCCAGAGTAAAACGTGGCGTAACCGCCCACGCTAGGCACAAAAAAATACTCAAGCTGGCCAAGGGCTATTACGGTGCCCGCAGCCGCGTATTCAGAGTCGCCAAACAAGCCGTCATCAAGGCAGGCCAGTATGCCTACCGGGATCGCAGACAGAGGAAGCGTCAATTCCGCGCCCTGTGGATTACCCGCATTAATGCGGCGGCACGCGAAGGTGGCATGTCCTACAGCCGCTTCATGAATGCCTTGAGGAAGGCTTCCATCGAACTGGATCGCAAGGTTCTGGCAGACATGGCCGTGTACGACAAGGAAGGCTTTGCCGAGCTGGTCAGGCAGGTCAAGCCCGCCTAGACCCGATAATTAACAAGGGGAAGATTCGCCTTCGGATTGTTCCCCTTGAATTCCTTATCTACCATTCCTAATGCAATTCTTCAGTCTAGCAAGGTAAACGTAATGGATGACATTCTGAGGCAAGCCCTACAACGGCTTGCCAACGTAGAAACGCTGGCCGATCTGGATCAAATACGGGTTCACTACCTCGGCAAAAAAGGCGTGTTCACCGAGCGTATGAAAGAGTTGGGCAAATTGCCACCGGATCAACGCCGCGAGGCGGGTCAGGCTGTCAATCTGGTACGCGACAGTTTTCAAGCGTCTTTGGAAAACCGGAAAAATAGCCTCGAAGAACAGGCGCTGAATCTGCGCTTGGCAAGCGAGGCCGTTGATGTCTCCCTGCCCGGACGGGGTCAGGGAGGTGGCGGGCTGCATCCAGTCACCCTGACCCTGCGACGTATTTCAAGATTGTTCGGCAATGTCGGCTTTGAAGTGGTTGAAGGCCCGGAAATCGAGGACGATTACCATAATTTCGAGGCACTCAACATACCGGCATCGCATCCCGCCAGGGCGATGCATGACACTTTCTATTTTGACGAACACACCCTGTTGCGCACACACACTTCGCCGGTTCAGGTGCGTGTCATGGAAAGCCGCAAACCGCCGCTGCGGATCATCGCTCCCGGCAGGGTTTACCGTTGCGACTCCGACCTGACCCACACGCCCATGTTCCATCAAGTGGAAGGCTTTTTGGTTGACGAGACGGTCAGCTTCGCCGACTTGAAGGGCATACTCTACGAATTTCTGCGCCTGTTCTTTGAAAAGGACATTCAGATCCGCTTCCGTCCATCCTATTTTCCCTTCACCGAGCCTTCTGCCGAGGTGGATATGGAATGTGTCATCTGCGGCGGCGGCGGTTGCCGCGTCTGCAAACAAAGCGGCTGGCTGGAGGTGATGGGTTGCGGCATGATCCATCCACGGGTGTTCGATTGTGTAAACATAGACCCGGAGCGCTGGTCGGGTTTCGCCTTCGGCATGGGTGTCGAGCGCCTGGCCATGCTACGCTATGGCATCAACGACTTGCGCTTGTTCTTTGAGAACGACCTCAGGTTCCTGCATCAATTCAGAGCCTCTTGATCCCCCCTATATCAAATTATGAAGGTAGCCCATGCGCTTTAGCGAGGCTTGGTTAAGAGAATATGTAAACCCGCCGCTTTCGACCGCCCAGTTGGTCGAACAGTTGACCATGGCCGGTTTGGAAGTCGATGGTGTAGAATCCGCCGCTGGTGAATTCAGCGGTGTGGTCGTCGGAGAAGTATTGGCATTGTCGCCCCACCCCCAGGCCGACCGGTTGCGCGTCTGCCAAGTGGCGGCGGGCGGCAAGGAACCGCTGACCATCGTTTGCGGCGCGCCCAATGTGGAAGTAGGCATGAAGGCTCCGTTGGCGATGGAGGGCGGCATCCTGCCCGACGGGATGAAAATCGCCCGATCATCACTGCGCGGCGTCGAGTCTTTCGGAATGTTATGCTCCGCCAAGGAACTCGGCCTTGAAGACAGCCAGGGCGGCTTGCTGGCATTACCCTCGGATGCCCCGGTCGGTGTCGATTTACGCGAATATCTGCAACTGGACGATGTCTCCATTGAAGTCGATCTGACGCCTAACCGCGCCGATTGCCTGAGTGTGGAGGGCATAGCCCGCGAAGTGGCCTTGCTCAATGGGATCGACTCGAATCCAGCTTCCTTTGATAAAACTGCGATAACGTGTAGGGACACGCTCCCGGTTGTAGTGGATACCCCCGAGGACTGTCCGCGTTACCTAGGTCGCCTGATCAAAAATGTGGATCGGAATGCAACCACCCCGCTATGGATGCTTGAACGGCTCCGGCGTTCCGGCCTGCGCTCCTTGGGTCCGCTGGTGGATGTCACCAATTATGTGTTGCTGGAACTCGGCCAGCCTCTGCACGCTTTTGATGCAGCCAAACTCGAAGGTGGCATCCGCGTCCGTCACGGTTTGTCCGGCGAGAAGCTGGTGCTGCTTGGCGGGCAGGAAATCAGCCTTGCGGACGATGTTTTGGTGATCGCCGACGAAAAACGCCCGTTAGCCCTAGCGGGTGTCATGGGCGGTGAAGATTCCGCAGTTGACGACTCCACCACCGACATTTTCTTGGAATGCGCCTTTTTCACGCCCACGGCGATTATGGGAAAGGCGCGCCGTTACGGCCTGAGCACCGATTCTTCCCATCGCTTTGAGCGTGGGGTCGATCCGCAATTACAACGCCGCGCCATTGAGCGTGCCAGCCAATTACTCCTGCAAATCGCTGGCGGCTTGACCGGACCCATCGTCGAGTCCGTGGCGGAAGCGCATCTGCCTGTCCGCAACCCCATTCTACTGCGGGAATCGCGTGTCGAAAAACTGTTGGGCTTAAGCATTCCCCGCGATCAATTGACTGGCCTGTTGACTCGCCTCGGTCTAAGCGTTGAGGAACGGCCTGATGGATGGCAGGCAACCCCTCCCAGCTTCCGGTTTGACATCGCCATAGAGGCCGATCTGATCGAAGAAATCGGGCGCGTCTATGGTTACAACAATATCCCCAAACGCAATCCAGCCTCCCGCATGGAGTTGCAGGCGGTTTCCGAAGCCGCACTGGACATAGAACGGGTAAAAGACATTTTGGTGGATCGAGGCTACCAGGAAGCCATCACTTACAGCTTTGTCGAACCTTCAATGCTGGCAAAGATCGAACCGGAGTTGGAAGCCATCCCTTTGCGGAACCCGATTTCTTCCGATTTGGCGGTTATGCGCACCGGGCTTTGGTGTGGATTGCTTGATGCCGCATTGAAAAATCTCAACCGTCAACAAAGCCGCATACGCCTATTTGAAACCGGCTTGCGCTTTACCCGTGTAGAAGGCAAAATCATCCAACAGAAATCCTTGGCCGGCTTGGCATTGGGTTCCGCCCACGAGGAGCAATGGGGGGAGAAAACCCGCCCCATCGACTTTTTCGACATCAAAGCCGATGTGGAAGCCATTCTCCGCCTTGCCGCCCATGAGAGTTCGGCGAGGTTTGTGGGTAACCAACACCCTGCCTTACACCCCGGACAATCCGCCGAGATACTATTGGACGGCCAACGTTTGGGTTGGCTGGGCATGCTGCACCCGAAAGTGGAAGGAGAACTGGGTTTCGAAAACCGGGTGTTTTTGTTCGAGTTGGATCAGGGCCGGCTATTGAAGCGCGCAATACCTGCCTTCAAACCCCAGTCCAAGTTCCCGCAGGTACGCCGCGACATCGCCATCATCGTTGAGGAACAAGTGACCGCCCTATCCTTGACTCTTTGCGTGGAAAACCTATCCTCATTGATCCGCAAGGTTCTGGTTTTCGACGTTTACCAAGGTACGGGCATAGAAATCGGCAAAAAAAGTGTCGCACTCGGCTTGATACTCCAAGACGATGGGGAAACCATGACCGATGCCAAAATTGATGAGGTTATTGCCGATGTCCTGGCACGTTTGGCAGAAGAATTTAACGCAAAATTGAGAGACTGAAAATGGCCTTGACCAAAGCAGATTTAGTGGAAACACTTACCTTGGAGACTGAATTGAACAAGCGCGATTCCAAAGAGCTTGTCGATCAGTTTTTCGAAGAAGTAAAGTCAGCGCTGGAATCCGGACGCGCCGTGAAATTATCCGGTTTCGGCAATTTCGATTTACGCGACAAAAAACAAAGGCCGGGGCGAAACCCAAAAACCGGCGAGGAAATCCCCATTACCGCCCGCCGGGTGGTGACTTTCAAACCCGGGCAGAAGCTCAAGGCCAAGGTGGAGGTTTATACGAAAGCTCAACAGAACTAGAGGACTCTTTTCGGGAAGACTCTTTTGAAATGATAGGTCAGACAATCCACATCATTGAAGTTGAAGGACTCGTCCTTGTGCATGACAGGTATACTTAACGCCCTTCCCTAGGTTATCATCAACACATCCTGCTGCTTTTTAGCATCTAGGATGTCACGAGAATCGGCGGTGGCAATTAAGCCCCTGCCATTGCAATGGCCTATCAATTAATAAAGGGGTTGTCATCATGAAAGCGTTTTCCATTCAAGAGGCTTTGTTGGCAGGCTGGACTGCCTTTAAGGGCAGGGCCGTCTTCTTCATTGTCTTATTGCTGCTTGTGGGGGTATTGTCGATAGCACCCCAGATGGTCATTCAACAGATTCAAATCAATTGGCTGGCCTTGAGCTTAGGCCTCATCTTGCTGATTTTCGAATATTTTCTGTACGCAGGGTTGTTAAAGATTATCTTGTCCGTTACCGATGGAAGGGAGACTCGCATTGGCGATTTGTTCTCTGGGGGTGATGTTTTTATTTCCTATCTGTTGGGATCGATCCTCTTTGGCCTGATCATGGCGGTCGGGATTTTACTTTTAATAGTGCCAGGCCTCATTTTTTCGGTCATGTTCCTGTTTTACGGCTTTTTCATTGTCGATAAACACATGGGGCCGGTGGAAGCCCTCAAAGCCAGCGCAGCCATCACCAAGGGTGTCCGCTGGCAACTATTCGGATTTATTTTGATCTTGAGCCTCCTAAACGTGGCGGGGGCTTTGCTTCTTGTCGTGGGCTTGTTCGTGACGGTTCCGGTGTCGTGGGTGGCGATTGCCTTTGTCTACCGCAAACTGTTGCCACAAACCCAGTTCGTCTAATTATCATGATTAAAGTAGGCATCGTCGGCGGCACTGGCTACACGGGTGTCGAGCTTCTCCGCATCCTCGCACTTCACCCCGAAGTCCGCATCCGCACCGTCACTTCCCGCGCCGATGCGGGCAAGCGGGTGGACGGGATGTATCCCAATCTGCGCGGGTATGTCGATGCGGTGTTCGCCGAACCCTCCATGGAGTATCTGAGTGCTTGCGACGTGGTGTTCTTTGCCACACCCAACGGCATCGCCATGCGCATGGCGGAGGCCTTGTTGGAACGGGGCGTGAAGATCATCGACTTGGCCGCCGACTTCCGCCTGGCCGACCCGGCGGTATGGGAGCATTGGTATGGCGAATCCCATGTCTGCCCGGATTTGCTGCAAGAAGCGGTATATGGGCTACCGGAAGTTAACCGTGCAAGCATCCGCACTGCACGGTTGGTCGCTAATCCCGGCTGTTATCCAACGGCGGTGCAACTGGGATTGTTGCCGTTAGTCGAACAACGCCTGATCCGTTTGGACGGAATCATCGCCGATGCGAAGTCCGGCGTCAGCGGTGCGGGGCGCAAGGCGGAAATACCCATGCTGATGAGCGAAACCGGCGAAAGCTTCAAAGCCTACGGTGTCAAAGGCCACCGCCACCTACCCGAGATTCGCCAAGGCTTGGAGCGGGCTTGCGGGGAACCGGTCGGGTTGACTTTCGTTGCCCACTTGGTCCCGATGATACGCGGCATTCATGCGACGATCTATGCACAACTGGCCAGCAGCGACGCCGGGGATTTACAAAACGTGGATTTGCAGAGTGTCTATGAAACCCGTTACCGTATCGAACCGTTTGTCGATGTGCTGCCCGCCGGTTCCCATCCCGACACCCGCAATGTGCGCGGTTCCAACCGTTGCCAGATCGCCGTCCATCGACCGCAAGAGGGCAACACCGTGGTGATTCTCTCGGTGATCGACAATCTGGTCAAAGGCGCGGCGGGGCAAGCGGTGCAGAATATGAATCTGATGTTTGGCTTGGATGAGTCGGTGGGGCTAAGGGCGATTGGGGTTTATCCATAATAATGCAGCGTTTTCAACATCACTCGTTATTTGATCAGCAATTCTCATTTTGGCTAAAACGCCGTCATTCCGGCATGGATGCCGGAATCCAGTCACAAGGACGTGAAACTTCAAGCCTACGGCAAGGCTCGCCTTAGATTAAGGTTTGCCATCCATGGACGCTGGATTCCGGCATCCATGCCGGAATGACGAGCCATATTTTATGGCCTTGTCTCAAAATGAGAATTGCTGTTATTTGATGGGCATTATGGTTTCGCAAATTTTCATTCATGCACGGAATGCGTTTTTCCGTTAACCTAACTTCGTGCGGCGTGGAGGTTTTTACAAAATGCTTGTTACTCAAGAAAGCCAAGTGACGATACCACCGGATGTCAGGACAGCCTTAGGAATTCGGCCAGCCGAAACGGAAGTGGAGTTTGTTAAGGATGAAAATGGGCGTTGGTACCTTGTCAAATCGGAGAAACGCCCAAAAAGTCGCTTCCGCACGGCCCATCAAGTCGGTACTATGCACATGAAAACCGAAGAGATTATGGCGCTTACTCGGCAACAATAAATGTCAGTGATTTTGGTTGATACCTGCATCGTCACCGATTTAGCCAATCCCGACGGCGACTGGTTTGAATGGAGTGCCAACACTATGGAAAATCTGGATAATTTGGGCCATGTGTTTGTCATCAATCCAATCATTTATGCCGAATGTTCGATTGGATATGACACGATTGAAGAAATGGACGCTCTCATCAATGAACTGGACTTTGCCGTTTTGCCTTTACCCCATGAGGCATTGTTTCTGGCTGGCAAGTCATTTCTTCAATATCGCAGGAACAAAGGCCAAAAAGGCAATGTGTTGCCTGATTTTTTCATTGGCGCCCATGCCGCAGTGGAAAAATACCTACTCATCACCCGCGACAAAGGCCGGTTTTCCACCTATTTCCCCAGCGTTGACATAATCATCCCCTAATGACTGTTTTTGATCTATTCTCAAAGCGGCAGAAGAAACTTCGTGGCGAAATGCCGGATGTATACACCTACGACAAAATCCCTGAACCGCTGCGTGTGCAAATTGTCCATATCTGGAATGATGCCCTTGGCAGTTCCGATATATATATAACCCCATATAATCGTCCGCCTTATTTTCCCTACAAATATATTACCGAAACGCTTTGTCGTGAATATGGTCTTTTTGAATTGCCACCTAGCAAGAGGGCTTCCCAATACCGCAACTATCTCTCTGAACTAGCTAATTTTGTTTTGCAAGAGCAGGATACAGAAAGAGTTATTGATGCAATTGAATTGTCTTTCAGGGTTATAGACAATGATACAAGAAATTGGGACTACATTAGAAGACAATATAATCCATCGGAGCCAGCCGACGCAGCCATTGCCGAGCTTAATGTACGCTTTCAGGAACACGGCATCGGATACCAATTCATTGACGGCGAAATTATCCGGGTCGATTCCGAGTTAATCCATGCCGAAGTCGTCAAGCCTGCGCTTGCCCTTTTGCATGGGGCCGAGTATGCAGCAGGTGCGCAAGCTGAGTTTCTGAAAGCTCATGAACATTATAGGCATGGCAATGCCAAGGAAGCATTGAACGACTGCTTGAAAGCTTTGGAAAGTACGATGAAGGCTATTTGCGATAAACGCGGATGGGTCTATCAGGCTAATGCCACTTGCAATAGCCTGATTAAAGTGTGCTTCGATAACAATCTCATTCCTGAATTTTGGACTCAGCAATTTACTTCACTAAGAAGCACATTGGAATCAGCAGTGTCGCCAGCTAGGAACAAATTAGGTGGACATGGGCAGGGTTCAGCCGTGGTCGTAGTTCCTATGCATATAGTAACCTATGTCCTACACATGACCGCCGCAGCGATTGTTTTTCTTATTCAAGCCGAGTCCGAATTTATCAACGGGCAACCCGATGTTTGACTATTCGCCCGTCTTTTCAAGCATTCTTTGAAGTTCCGCCCCATTAATGCCTTCTCCGGCGTTTTTCAGCTTTTCCACAAGTAGCTTGGCGGAGGAAATGCGGTTGCTGAGTTTAAGGGCAGCGAAGAAATCAAAGGCAGTGATCGTCCTGATGCCTATCCGCGACGCTGCATTGATTGCCTTGCGGTCATCTGTCAACAAGAATGCCCCGATTGCCTCTTTGTCAATCGCCAGATTAAGCGCCTCACGCTCTCCTGCCCCAAACTGTACGAACACTTTGGATTTAGGGGTTTCAACCAAAAAGCCAAATTTATCAATTTGTTCGCATAATGCTGGCATACACTCTTGATAGACCGCCCTTGGAATAATCACCTGATTAAACAACTCGGGCAAGTTGCCAAGAGTTTCAGTAATAAATAGCTTGGATAGTGAAGAGGTATCGCATATTACGATTGGCATGGGTCAAATGTGCAAAGGAATGCCAAGCTCCGCGTGAAGCTCACGCACACTTTGTTCAATATGCGCCCGCTCGGTCGCCGAATAGTCTTGAACCACACCCCGATCCTGCAACCACTGCTTGGTTCGCGAAATATCTGGATAAAAGCCAAGTATTTCAGAAACTTCCCCAAGAGAGAAATCACCCGACTTATAGCGTGCGATGAGAAGCTGTTCCCCCAAAATTTGACCAAGCTCTGCCAAGGAATAGCCACTGACCAAGCGTTTGTCATTGGCTTCGATGTGATCAAAACTAAGACTCAGTTGACTAATAGAATTTGCCATTATCGTTGGTGATTAATAATTTAAACGAAACATAATTTAGCACACCAAAACATCCCCCCCACTCTCATCCCCGCAAATATACTCAAGCATCTGCCGGTTGCGCGGAGGTTCTTCCTGCGTGGCTGAATAGGCATCCAAAATCGGTCGAAAGTAGCGCTCAGTCATAGGTGTGGCGTAAACCAAATAATGAAGCCCGTCATCACTCCACAACCCAAACAGCGCCATGCCCTGCGGGCCGTTGCGGGAAATGTAGGCTGCGCGGAAGGCACCCCGGATGATGTCCACTTCGCCCGACTCGTATTCTTGCCGGGTCAGATGGATGCAGTGCCAAGCCATCATCACCGTCACCTTACTCGATGTTTTAGGAATTGGGCTGCCCTCCAAACAAGTTCCAGTAATTGCGGGTGGTTTGTTCGGCGACAGTTGCCAGCGAAATCTCGCGCAGGCCGGCGACGAACTCGGCAACATGGCGGACATGATGGGGATAGTTGGGCTTGCCGCGATGGGGAATCGGCGCGAGGTAAGGGGAATCGGTTTCGACCAAGTAACGGTCTGCGGGCACCTTGCGGGCCGCATCTTGGATTTGCGTGGCATTCTTGAACGTGACGATGCCGGAGAAAGAGATGTAAAAATTGAGGTCCAGCGCTAGCCGGGCGGTGTCCCAATCTTCCGTGAAGCAATGCAACACGCCGCCAACTTCGTCCGCGCCCTCCTCCCGAAGAATTCGCAAGGTGTCTTCCTTCGCGTCACGGGTATGGATAATCAGCGGTTTGCCCGTCTGCTTGGCGGCGCGGATGTGAGTACGGAAGCGATCATGCTGCCAAGCCAAATCGCCCTCGCTGCGGAAATAATCCAAGCCGGTCTCGCCAATGGCGACGACTTGTGGATGGACAGCCCGCCCGGCCAATTCTTCCATGGTAGGCTCGTGGCAATCCTGTTCGTTGGGATGCACGCCGACCGACGCGGAAATAGTGCCAAAGCCTTCGACCATCTTCATCATAGCGGGCCATTTTTCCATGCTGATGGACACGCACAGCATGTGGTCTATCCCTGTGGCTTGGGTCTCCGTCACGAAATGGTTGAAATCACCATTGTAGGGTTTGAGATCGACGCGGTCCAAGTGGCAATGGGAGTCTATTAGCATGGTTTCACATGGTATGGGTGGGGCGTTCCGATTCGAGTGCGCCGGCAAGATAGTTTTCAATGCGGTTGCGAGTAGTGCCATTGTCTTTTTCGCTAAACTGCACGCCAATGCCGGTCGAGCGGTAGCCTTCCGAGTTGCGCGGAGTGACCCAGATGACCTTGCCGGCCACCGGGATGCGTTCGGGTTCGTCCATTAGATTCAGCAAAATGAATACATCATCCCCTAATTGATACGACTTATTGGTGGGGATGAACAGTCCGCCATTTTGCACAAAAGGCATGTACGCCGCATACAAGGCATTCTTGTCACGGATGGTCAGAGATAAAATGCCTCCGCGGACTTCAGATTGGTCTTCGCTCATTGAGACAATGCGGTTAAGTCTTTGCCATGGCCTCGCAGCCAAAGGATCAACATTTCCTCCAACAGGAGTTGCCGGTTGACCTGGCTTGAAAGCATTTTCCGGGCGGCATTCAACCGGTCCAGAAACCTAAACAAATCCTGCATGTTTATTTTTTGGGCGGGGGATTGCAGTCTTTCTGCCAAATCAGGATTGTCGATTGCCCGGTTGCGGGTAACGGCCCGCAAGCGAATCATATCCATGGTCCAGGAAATCATCCAGTCGGCAAGAGTTTCGCAGGGGAATTTGGACCATTTCTCAGCCACAGTGGCCGGCTCCCCACCGCGTTCGGCCAGATCGCGCCAGGCGGAAAAAAATTCTTCGCGCTTTTCGATGATGCCATCATTTGCCAAGCCCAGCGCTTTGATCGGCGTGCCACGGGCAAGGGACAGCAAAACCTCGGCATTATCCCCTTGGCCGTGTTTTGCCAACCATGCAAGCGCCAGACTGCGCTCTGGAACGGGGATATCCATGCGCTGGCATCGACTCAGAATGGTCGCGGGCAACGACTGGGGGGAGTCGGTGAGCAGCAGCAACGTGGTGTGTTCATCAGGTTCCTCCAAGGTTTTCAGCAGACTGTTGGCGGAAGAGACATTCATTTGGTGAGCCGGACTGATAAACACCACCCGCCTTCCGCTATATTGGGGTTTAAGTGCCAAACTTGCAATCAATCCGCGAATTGCATCCACCGGGATGGCTTTACCGGTCTCCTCGGGTTCGATGCGGAGAAAATCAGGGTGCGTCTTTGCCGCAAATAAACGGCAACTTGCGCATTCACCGCAAGCGTACTCCCCAATTGTGCGGCAAAGCAAGCGCTTGCTGAAGCTTTCCGCCAATTGCGC
This sequence comes from uncultured Methylococcaceae bacterium, assembly GCA_903857165.1. Taxonomy (GTDB): domain Bacteria; phylum Pseudomonadota; class Gammaproteobacteria; order Methylococcales; family Methylococcaceae; genus Methylumidiphilus. The sequence goes on from CAIODU010000356.1 coordinate 25,205, forward strand.
CTTCCCAACCCCCTCCCTCCCCACAACCAATAAAGCTTGCGGCACACGCCCAGACTGGATATAAGAACCAAGCCTGTGCCATTGGGGTGCGAGCCAATTCATTTCGTCAACCAAGTTCATTGCTCGCACAGCCTTGTCAGATGTTGGGCAATGCCTGCCTGCACTTCGTCGAGTGGCCGGGAGGCATCGACAATTTTGATGCGTTGCGGAAATTGTCCGGCCAATTGCAAATAAGCAATGCGCACCCGTTCGTGGAATGCCAAAGTCTCCGTCTCCATACGGTCACTGCCTCCGCGATTTTTGGCACGGGCCATGCCGACCTCGACAGGTGCGTCAAACAGCAAGGTCAAATCAGGCTTGCGCCCCTTCTGCACCATTTCCTCCAGTTTGAAGATAGCGTCAAAACCCACTCGGCGCCCTCCCCCTTGGTAGGCGTAGCTGGCATCGGTAAAGCGGTCGCACACCATCCAGTCCCCGGATTCCAGCGCAGGTTCGATGACATCGCGCAGGTGTTGGTTGCGGGCGGCGAAGACAAGCAACAATTCGGTTTCCGGCGCGATGTCACCATCACTCAAAAAAAGGGCGCGTATTTTTTCGCCCACCGGCGTCCCCCCCGGTTCACGGGTTACGACGACATGTTTCCCCATCTGCTCAAGAAACTCACGGATAAACGCCAAATTGGTCGTCTTTCCCATCCCTTCCCCCCCTTCCAACGTAATGAAACAGCCCTTATTCATGCCGATTTTTCTGAAATTGATCCACGGCTTTATTGTGTTCGGCCAAGGTATTGGAAAATACATGCCCACCGTCACCACGCGCCACAAAATATAGGCTTGCCCCAGAGTCGGGATGCAGCGAAGCGCGAATTGCACCGATACCCGGCATACTGATGGGCGTGGGCGGCAGGCCCGTGTGCACATAGGTGTTAAAGGGCGTGTCTCTGTGCAGATCCTCCTTGCGGATATTGCCCGTGTAAGCTTCACCCATGCCATAGATCACCGATGGATCGGTCTGCAAGAGCATGCCCTTTGCCAGTCGGCGGCTGAACACACCGGCGATTTTATTGCGTTCCTCCGCCAAGGCACTCTCTTTCTCCACAATGGATGCCAGAATCAATGCCTCGTAAGGATTGTGCAATGGCAAGCCCTGTGCCTTCGCTTGCCATTCATCGGCCAATACCGTCTGCATTTTTCGGTAAGACCGTTTTAATATTTCAATGTCTGCGGTTCCCTTGGAAAAAAAATAAGTGTCAGGGTAGAAGCGGCCCTCCGCCTGCTCACCCGGGGAATCCATCAGCCCCATTATTTCAACGGGCGACTTACCTTCGGTCTGATGGACGATACCCGGCTCCCGGTTCATCGCTTCGACCATTTGCTTAAATGTCCAGCCTTCTATGAAGGTGAGGCCGTAGTGGCGAACCTTGCCCGAAGTGAAGAGACCCAACAACTGCCTCGGCGTGGTTTGCACGGGAATCTCGTACTCGCCAAATTTCATCCTTTTCGAGGCGTTCCCCGCCCAGGCCATAAGCCGAAACCAAAACGGCCTGGCAAGCAAACCTTTTCCCTGCAAACCATCGGCAATGGCCTTCAGACTCTGTCCTTTGGTGATTTCAAAATAGGCAGTTTCTTGATTTTTCAGCGGCGAATCCATGCTCATATGGTAATCCGTCCATAATCCACCCAATAGGAAGGCTGACAACACTGCAACGCCAATGGACAAATATTTCCTGCTCATTGAGACAGTTCCTGCGCGATCATTGCATCAATGCGCCGGGACAACAGCCGGGTTATCCTTCCAACCGGTATCTCCTTGCCTTCCAAAAGGCAAACCGGCCATACACCAATGACAGAGTTCGTAAGAAATAATTCATCGGCATCCACTGCCTCATGGGGAAGGATTCGCGATTCCTCGACCGGCAACCCTACTTTTTGAGCGGCTTCCAAGACCAAGCCTCGCATCACGCCGGAAACTCCGCAACGATCCAACAGCGGAGTCCGCACCAAACCATCACGAATCACAAACACATTGCTCATCACGCCTTCCACTAGGAAGCCTTCTTGGTCCAACATCAAGCCCTCGCGTATATCCTCGTCGCGCCACTCCGCACGGGCAAGAACCTGCTCCAGGCGGTTCAAATGTTTGACACCCGCCAAACTCGGATTAAGGCCCAAGCGTAGATCGCAAAACCGCACTTGCACACCCAACTCCCGAATTGAATTTGGATAATCCGGCTTGGGGTGTGCGAAAATTATACGGGTTCCATCGACCTGTTCCGGGCATCGGTAGCCACGTCCACCGGCACCTCGGGTCAGCGTGATTTTCAGGACGCTTTCAGGATGGTCAGAACTGACGTGGAGGGCTTCATTCGTTAAAACCAGATGGCCGGGGAACGGGATATTCAACCTCCCGGCATCGGCGCGTAAGCGGGCAAGATGCCTGCCCAAGAATATGGGTGAACCCTGTGCAACGGTAAGTGTCGTAAAAACGCCGTCTCCATAGTGCATGCCACGATCAGCAACATCCAAAAACCTAGTATTCAACCCATTGACCATTACAGCGGAAGTGGCCTCTGAAATAGCACACATGGAATTAAAGGCTAAGCCAGCAAGCACTGCGGCCACTGAATTGCCGGACACCCACACTTAACGCTTCGCGGCATGAAAAACATATCCTTGTTGTCTGGCTTTATGCAATGACATGGCTTCTTTGATGTCACCCGCGAGATTGCAAAGCAAGAAGTTAGCGTCAATTAAATGTCTTAAAAATCAAGGTGCCGTTGGTGCCGCCAAAGCCGAAGGAATTCGACATGACTATGTTAAGTTTGGCCTGTCTGGCGGTATGGGGTACATAATCCAAATCGCATCCTGGGCCGGGATTATCGAGATTAATGGTCGGAGGCATGATTTGTTCGCATAATGCCATTACCGAGAAGACTGCTTCAATTCCACCCGCTGCCCCCAACATGTGGCCAGTCATGGACTTGGTTGAACTTACCGCAACACGATAAGCTGCCTCCCCCAAAACCGTCTTTACGGCAAGGGTTTCGGCAATATCCCCGGCTGGGGTCGAAGTGCCATGGGCATTGATGTAATCCAGCTCTTCTGGCATCAATGAGGCATCCCTTAAGGCGTTGTTCATGCACCGGGCTGCACCTTCCCCATTCTCCATCGGCGAAGTCATATGGTAGGCATCGCTACTCATGCCATACCCGATGACTTCCGCATAAATTTTAGCCCCTCGCCGTTTCGCATGTTCCAGTTCTTCAAGCACCAGAACCCCGGCACCATCGCTTAACACAAACCCGTCGCGGTCACGGTCAAATGGACGACTGGCAAGTGTCGGCTCGTTGTTTCTGCGGGACAGGGCGCGAGCCGATGCGAACCCGCCCAAGGAACTGGGTGCCGTCGCCATTTCCGCGCCGCCGGCAAACATCACATCAGCATCGCCATATTGGATTAGCCGATAGGCATCGCCAATGCAATGTGTCCCCGTGGCGCAGGCGGTGACGATGGCATAATTAGGGCCTTTCAACCCATACTTGATGGAGAGATTACCGGATATCATATTGATGATATTGCTCGGCACAAAGAAAGGGGATATTTTCCGAGGCCCCCCTTTTAGAAAAGCGTTGTGACCCTGTTCAATTCCATAAATGCCACCGATGCCGGAACCGATGACCACACCGATGCGGACAGCGTTTTCTTCCGTCACTTCCAGCCCGGAATTTACAAACGCCTGCATCCCGGCCACGATGCCATAATGGATGAAGGAATCCATTTTTTTGGCTTCCTTCTCGGGAATGTACTCGGTGACATCAAAATCTTTGATTGCCCCGCCAATGCGGGTCGAAAACTCGGAGACATCAAAGCGCTCAATGGGGCCGATTCCGCTTTTGCCGTTGATGATGCTGGACCAAGAATCGGCGACATTATTACCCACTGGAGAAACCGCCCCTAGCCCAGTGATCACGACACGTCTTTTAGTCAAGGTATTTCCTCAGGCAGATGTTTTTTGCTCTGCAAAAAGAATAACGCCCCACGGAACCCGCACTTGGCATTCCGATGGGGCGTCATGAAAAAATTACAGGTGCTTTTCGATATAATCGATTGCCTGTTGCACGGTGGTAATTTTCTCGGCATCTTCATCTGGGATTTCACACTCGAATTCTTCCTCCAACGCCATTACGAGTTCAACGGTATCCAAGGAATCAGCGCCAAGATCGTCCACGAACGAAGCCTCGTTGGAAACCTCTTCTTTTACCCCCAACTGTTCAGCAACGATCTTCTTTACACGCTCTGCAATGTCACTCATCTTTTTCTATCCTCAATTGTTTAAGCTTGAACGTATCAGCCGGAAAATCCTAATTGGAATCCCAATTATTACAAGACTTGATTTTAACCGGCCAAATGTTTTATTGTCCTAGGGTGGCTTGAGCAGCTTTAGCCGCTGGAACTTTCCAAGCAGGTGAACAATAACACGATCTGAGGCGTTAGTGAACGACTTGTCTGGTTTTGTCGGGAAATTTCAAATTTTTCCCGTCATGCCATGAACATGCCGCCGTTCACATGCAACGTCTCGCCCGTAATATAGCCACCGTCTGGCGAACACAGAAAGGCCACCGCGCCTGCTATTTCCTCGGGTTGACCCAAGCGTCCCAAGGGTATTTGTCCGAGCAAAGCTTTCTTTTGCCCCTCCGGCAAGGATCGGGTCATGTCAGTGTCAATAAAGCCTGGCGCCACCGCGTTGACAGTGACGTTACGGGATCCGAGTTCTTTTGCCAGTGACTTCGTAAAACCGATTATGCCAGCCTTTGCTGCCGCGTAATTCGCTTGACCAGCGTTACCAGTCGCCCCCACCACGGAAGTGATGTTCACGATGCGTCCGAAGCGCGCTTTGGTCATGCCCCTCAAGACAGCCTTGGACAGCCGGTAAACTGATGTCAGATTGGTCTGGATAATCGCATCCCAATCATCATCCTTCATACGCATTAACAGGTTGTCGCGGGTTATGCCGGCGTTGTTGACCAGAATGGCCGGTGCGCCGAACTCGTCAGTCACCGCCTTGATAAAGCTTTCCACTGCCTCACCGTCAGCAACATCCAGTGTTCTTCCCACACCCTTCAGACCGGCCTCCGCGAGGGCCTTGCCTATCGCCTCGGCACTCACTTCGGTCGTCGCCGTGCCAATGACAAAGTGGCCCGCTGCGGCAAGACGGAAGGCGATAGCCCGCCCTATGCCACGGCTTGCCCCGGTAACCACTGCGATTTGACTGCTCATTTTAACATCTCCAATGCCTTGTTGAGTGAATCAGGATCGAACACCGCCTCAGTCAGGGCATCCGCTACGATCCGTTTGTTTAGGCCGGCCAGCACCTTGCCTGGGCCGCATTCAATAAACCGGCGGACACCCTGGCCATGGAGAAACCGGATGGTGTCCGACCACCGCACTGGACTGGATAACTGTCGCTCCAGAGCAGATCGGACGGCATCGGCGGACAAGTGACCCGCCACATCGACATTGTGGATAACCGGGATGTTGAATTCGCGGAAAGTGATGTTGGCGAGCGTTTCGCGGAACTTCAAAGCAGCTTCGGCCATTAGCGGGCAGTGAGAGGGAACGCTGACCGGCAGCAGCACCGCCCTTTTCGCACCCTCTTTCTTTAAGGCATCAATGGCAAGGGAAACGGCGGCGGCGTGACCGGCGATTACAATCTGCCCGGGGGAATTGAAATTGGCCGGGGTCACCACGGCAGCTTCAGTGGAAATGTCAGCGCAAATCGCGACGACTTTGGCATCGTCAAGGCCGAGAATGGCGGCCATCGCCCCAGTCCCCGCATCCACCGCACCCTGCATCAGCCTAGCGCGCTCGGCGACCAAACCCACAGCATCCGCAAAGTCAATGGCCCCGGCGCACACCAAAGCGGAATATTCCCCCAAGCTATGTCCCGCCATCCATCCGGGCCCTATTTTTGCAGCCTGACCCCATACCCTGAATGCCGCAACACCAGCGGCCAACATGGCAGGTTGGGTGTGTTCGGTGAGATTCAATTGTTCAACCGGCCCCTCGGCGACCAAACGCCATAAATCGTAACCCAGCACATCGGAAGCAATGCGGAAGGTTTGTTCCACCTCGGGGTGTTGAGAGGCCAACTCCCGCAACATACCCAAGGATTGCGATCCTTGTCCGGGGAAAATCAATGCCAAGCCATTATCTGTCTTGCTCATAATAGGCAACCAAGCGAGTTAATAGCGAACCAAGGCGGAACCCCAGGCAAAGCCTCCGCCAAAGGCTTCCATCAGCACGGTTTGCCCACGCTGGATTCTCCCATCACGCACCGCCTCGTTCAAGGCCAAAGGCACGGAGGCAGAAGAAGTATTGCCTTGGGTTTCGATTGTGCAGACCACACGCTCCATCGGCAGTTTTAATTTTTTGGCCGTCGCCAAGATGATGCGTATGTTGGCTTGGTGCGGCACCAGCCAATCAATGTCGGATTTTTCCAGATTGTTCGCTGCCAAGGTTTCGTCAACGATCTTGCCCAAAGTATTGACCGCTATCTTGAACACATCATTGCCCTGCATCTTGATGTAACGCTCACCATCGCCACACCCGCTTTTCTCCCTCGGGGGATTGGGCAAATACAACAAATCTTTATATCGGCCTTCGGAGCTGATATGGGTGCTCATCACCCCCGGTTCGCCGGATACTTCCAGCACCACCGCACCGGCACCGTCTCCAAACAAAATGCAGGTAGTCCTGTCCGTCCAGTCAACAAGGCGTGAGTTTATCTCGCTGCCGACAACCAGCACACGCTTCGCATGGCCTGACCGGATGTATTGATCGGCAATGCTAAGGGCGAAAATAAAGCCGGAACAAGCCGCCTGCACATCGAACGACGCACAGTTTCTGATGTTGAGCCTTTGTTGCAGCAGACAGGCGGTGCTGGGAAAAACCCTGTCGGGTGAACTGGTGGCGAGGATGATCATATCCATGTCTTCGGCAGAACCACCGGATGCCTCAATCGCCTGTAGCGAAGCGAACTCGGCCATGCTCGAAGCGGTTTCATGGGGAGCGGCGATACGCCTGGAGGAAATTCCTGTGCGTTCGAGTATCCACTCGTTCGTGGTATCCACCATCCGGGCAATGTCGTAATTGGTTCGCACGGTTTCCGGCAAATAGCCGCCCGTACCCGCTATTCGAGAGTAGAGTCTCACGCGGCGGACTTCCCTTCTGCAATTAACTCAGACACTCTTGCACCTATTTTTTCAGGCACGGCATTTTCGATTTCCAAAACAGCGATCTCGATAGCCTTGGCAAACGCCATGCGATCCGCGTTGCCATGGCTTTTCACGACTATCCCCCTCAAGCCAACCAAACTGGCACCATTGTATTGCCTCGGATCGAAACGCTTGCGGAAGGTGCGGAGCACTGGCTTGGCAATCATGCCGGCTATTTGGGTCAGCAAATTCTCAGAAAAAGCCTGTTTCAATGCCATATTAATCATCTTTGCCAATCCTTCGCTGGCCTTCAGGGCCACATTGCCAATAAAGCCATCAGTGACGACGATGTCCACATCGCCGGTATAAATATCATTGCCCTCCACAAAGCCGATGAAATTGATGTGTGAATCTGCAATCAATTTCACTGCCTGTTTGACTTGTTCGTTCCCTTTGATTTCTTCCTCGCCTATGTTAAGCAGTCCGACCTTGGGGTCGGGTATATTTTCCACTGCTTTGACCAGTTCATAGGCCATTATCGCGAACTGCCGGAGATGTTCCGCACTGCAATCGACATTAGCCCCCAAATCCAGCACATGGGTATGTCCACGCAAGGACGGGACAATGCCGATGATCGCAGGGCGGTCTATGCCCGGGATGGTTTTCAGGACGAATTTGGAGATAGCCATCAAAGCACCCGTGTTCCCGGCACTCACACAAGCCCCTGCTTTACCGTCCCTGACCAGATTGATGGCCACTCTCATGGAGGAATCCTTTTTGTGGCGCAATGCCTTTGAGGGTGACTCGTGCATCTCCACCAGTTCGGAGGCATGCTGGATGCTAAGGCGACTGCCCAAATAGGGCGAACCTGCCACAGCCGACTTCAAGACCGCCTCGTCCCCAACCAATATCAAGTTCAACTTTGGATTGTGATCCAAGCTGTCCAGTGCTGCGGGAACCACCACCTTGGGGCCATAGTCCCCCCCCATGGCATCAAGGGCTATCGTGGGATAGTCAATCATTGGTGGCACCGCCCGCTAAACGCACTTTGTTCTGACATCTGATTGATTCTTTCGGGTGGCCCCGCATCTTGGCGGAGGCAAGCACTATGCAAATTCAACACACCCCACACACGGGTTTATCCTTCCTTTACAATATCCGCTTTGGATGTTATGACTTTGCGACCACGGTAGAAACCGTCAGGACTGACGTGGTGGCGCAAATGGGTTTCGCCGGTATTTGGCTCAATGGAAAGAGCCTTTGCGGTCAATGCGTCGTGTGCGCGGCGCATGCCACGCTTGGACCGGGTTTTTCGGTTCTGTTGTACAGCCATGGAATAACTCCTCGTGATTCACTATTTTTTTAATTTAGCCAAGACGGCAAACGGATTGGGCCGTTCAGGGATTTCCAGTTTTGGTCCCTTTTCCTTTGGCTTGTAAGCTTCGCACCGCCCGTGTTGGGGTATGGTGGGAAGAGCAAGCAACAACTCCTCTTGGATTATGTCGGCCAGAGGTATGTTTGCCTTGTCGAACAGCAAAGGTTCATAGCAGCCGGGAAGCAAGTCGGCTTCATCAACCGATCCGACAACCGCCAAACTCACCCGACTGCTCACCGGACAGGCGATTGGGCCAAGGCAACACTGGCATTGCAACTCCAGATCGGCTTCCACCCTCCCCGTAATCACCGCGAACTTGCCATCTTTCCCGAACCTCAATTCAAACCTCACCTCACCCTCCCGGCGCAGAAGGATATCCTGCATGCGGGTCATTTTGGATACAGGCATGGATCCTTTAAACTGGCGGTTCTTTTCCGCCAATGCCAGCGGGTCTATCAGTTCGGGCAAATGTTCGACCATAATCCGTCAATGATACCGATAAACCAACAAAACTGTCAAAAATATCTGACTAACCGAATCGAAGAGACCATGAAAACCGACTCATCCTCGCCCTTGCGGCTGGTTCTTGCCTCAAGTTCACCCTATCGGCAGGCATTGCTCGCCAAACTCGGCATCCCTTTCGAAGCAGTCCCTCCCTGCATAGACGAGACCCCAAGACCCGGCGAAAACCCGCTGCACTTGTCCAAACGCCTGGCCGAAGAAAAGGCACGGGCCTTGCGGAAACAATTTGCCGCCCATCTGATTATCGGTTCTGACCAAGTCGCCATGCTGGAAGGGGCCCAACTCGCCAAGCCCGGCAACCATGCCCGGACGGTTGCGCAATTGCGCTCGGCCTCGGGCAGAGCGGTCGAATTTTTCACCAGTGTTTGCGTACTGAATTCGGCCACTGGCGAGGCGTTCTCCGCTGCCGACAGGACTGTTGTGCATTTTCGCCCGTTGACGGATATGATGATCGAGCGTTACCTGGCTAAAGAAAGCCCATTCGACTGCGCCGGTGGGTTTAAATCGGAGAGCCTGGGGATCGCATTGTTCGAAAAGCTAGAGACAGCCGATCCCAACGCACTCGTCGGCCTACCGTTAATCAGACTCGTCGGCCTGTTGAAAAAATTCGGCATGGAAATCCCGTAACGCTGACATCCAAGACCAACGCCGCCAGCCTTGGCTTCAGCGGTTATAGTAACCCAACACCCGCTCCACATAATTTTGAGTTTCGGTGATGGGCGGAACCTGATTGCCGAACCGCTTTACCGTGTTTTCGCCGGAATTGTAGGCCGCCACGGCCAATTTGACGTTTGACGGGAACATACCGAGCAAGTCGCTGAGATAGCGCGCACCGCCCTCGATATTTTCCTGCGGGTCGAAACGGTCGTGGACACCGTACCGGCTGGCCGTGGCCGGCATGAGTTGCATCAACCCGGCAGCCCCCTTGTGCGAAACTGCACCGGGGTTATAGCCCGACTCGGCACGTATGACCGCATGCAATAAGGCCGGATCAAGGTCATATTTGTATGCAGCCGCATTGATGATGGGGGCTAATTCTTCCTGTTTTTGCGCACGGGAAGCACTGAGTTGAGGGCTGGCCCGCCAGGCGACCTTGCTCATCGACCGCGTCTTTCCCACGTTGTTGCTGACAAAAGAAAATGCCGGGAGGCTGCGTAAAACTATCTTGTAGCCCGAATGTTTGGGCTTGTCCGTATAGAACACATGGCCTGTGGAATCCACAAATTTGTAAACGTCGGCTACAGATCCCTTCGACAGCAAAGACATAAACAGAGCGAGTACGCACGGCACAACGAATCTTGACATAGCTTGTATCCGATCAGGCATTTTTGGCAATTCCAAATCCAACAAGTGGGGAATTCCCCACAAAAATAACGTTTTTCACCACAGCGCTATTATACGGATAAAAGCTTGGGAGTAAAAACCTTATGGCATCGCAGAGCGCATGCCAAGTTTCGCCAAGCGCACTTCGACTGCGTTTATCCCACGTTTCAGCCCTTCTGCCAAAATCTCAAGCGGCATGGCCGATTGGAAATCCCGCCGCAGCGTCTCATCTTCCTCTTTTGTCCAAGGCTTGCCCGTCTGGGTTCGACCCTGCTCCTTCCACCACTGTTTAGGCACAACACTTGAAACCTCCGATGATTGCTGGCTGGTCAACGGTTCGACCAGGCCCAGCCGAACTAACCGCGATTCAATGGCGCCCCTAGTCCTTTGATGTTTTTCAGCCATGGCCCCAATGGATAGGTTTGCTTTAAATTCTTCTAAAAGATCACGGTCTTCATCTGCATCCCATGGCCTGCCCGCTTTTGCAGGCAAGGGGTTTAGTGATCCCGATTGGCTGAGTTGTTGCCGAAGCAGTTGCCCTGCCGTAAAAAGAGCCCGGATAATCGTTGGCTCGTTATAAGGACTTTGGTCGGGAAATATTTCGCCAGTAACAGGGTTGACACCCTCGGCTAGAGCTTCGATTATTGCCAAGGTTTCTTCGATGCGTGTTTGATCTTTAAGCATAGCATTCGTATTTTCGTCAAATCTCGCATTTTCCTGAAATTATTCGCCATTCTCGATAATTCGTTTAATTTCTAGCGAAAATATTTTTTTAAATTTCAAAAGATTATTCACATGCCATTGTCGTATTTCTTCCAACTCACTATCCGATGATTCAATGCTTCCTTCACGGTAAACAGCGATTCTTGATGCTTGCTTCTCATCCAGCCGCTCCCATTCAAGAGAATTTCCAAAGCTACTTTCTATCTCTAATTTCCTTTTATTGAGCGTATCAAAAAAAATTTTATTCTTTTCTTGATCCCCTTTATCAATATAAATCTCTACTCTCGCCTTGCCTTTTCCCACAAATACCGCAGAATAGACAAACCCCGTTATTCCTGAGGAGAATGAATACCAATTTTGTGGTTGTCCTGCTTTTGCATTTGTGAATCTGTGGATATTCCTTAAATCATCAATAAGCCTCTGAAAATAGACCCGGTATTTTTCGCCTTTGGATGAAATACTACTTGCTCTTGGCTTTATTGATTTTTGCCATTCACTTGGAATAACAACAGGGTTAAAATTATAGGCTGGCTTTGAATCATCGATTACTAAAACCTCAACGACAACACCAAAAAAATGCGTATCTTCGTCCGTTCTCTGGTTAAGCCATTCTAAAGTCTGCCTATGTTCGTCGCGTATTGATTCAGCCACCCACACTACGACTGAAGCACCAAAGCCAGCGGCATAGGTAATGAGCTTTCCCAAATGATCGTGATCAGTTTGAGTCAGTTGATTTTCAATGATAACTTTTCTTGAACTACCCAAATCCCTAGCCAGCAAGTCGAGCGAGAAATCACCTACAGCAGCTTCTCTCTCAAGTAACTCAAGTTCTAGCCCTAATGCAGCACCTAATGCACCGATGTTCGCAGCAAGCCAAGGAGTGAAATCTGTGCCTTCGTGTTTCCATAGCTCACGCAATGGAACCTTTTTCAATTTCCCAAATTCGCTCATTGCATTCTAGTCTCCAGTACTTTTATCAAAAACCCTATCATAAACCTCGCTCATAGCCAGAACGCAGCCAATACTTTCCAGATTAACCATCCCATCCAACCCCGATGTTTCCGTCAATATCCATGCATCCCCCTGCCTGACATAACGTTCAATCAGGGGCTTGTCTTGTGATACTAAGATATATTCCCGCAGGGAATGAATTTTACGATAACCGGCAAACTTGTCGCCCCGGTCATAGGCTTCGGTGGAAGAGGAGAGTATTTCGACCAGCACGGTTGGGTTAAGCAAGGTATCCATCTGTCCGTCCTCGAATTCCGGCTTGCCGCACACCACGGCAATATCAGGGTAGTGGTAGCCTTTCGCTTCAGCCGCCTTGACCCGCATGTCGTTGGCATAGGCTTCACAGGGTCGGCCTTTAAGCTGATTGCTCAATTCACGGACGATATTGACACCGATGAGGTTATGTTCCCGGCTCGCACCGGCCATGGCAAAAATCTGTCCATCGACAAACTCGCATTTGCCTTCCAATGAATTTCTTTCCAAATCCAGGTATTGTTCAACAGTATAAGTTTTTGGGGCGGGTAAGGCGGACATGACAAACCTCGGGATTTTATGGGTGATTAAATTAGGCTTTCAACAACCGCGTAATTTCAATTGCCGTCGCCAAGGCCCGCCGACCTGCCTTGCCGGAGCAAAGCGGTTCGCGCCCTTGCTGTATACAGCCCACGAAATGCTTGATCTCCTCCAGCAAGGCGTCACCGCTTTCAAAGGTGGATTCCTCGCCGACGATTTCCGGCACACCAGGGAACATTTCCTTCTCGCCCTTGCGGTAACGGGCCAGGACGCGGTTTTGGAAATCCACCGAAACATAGCAGTTGGGCATGAACATTCGCATTTTGCGCTCGACCTTCAAACTGGCCCGGCTGGCGGTGACGTTGGCGACACAGCCGCTTTTGAAGGTTATCCTAGCGTTGGCAATGTCGGTGTCGCGGGTCAGCACAATGACCCCCTTGGCGTCGATGCGCTCAACTTCGGAATCGACAATGTCGAGGATGATGTCGATATCGTGAATCATCAAATCCAGCACCACGCTGACATCGTTGGCGCGGGGGTTGAACGGGGCGAGGCGGTGGGATTCGATGAACAGCGGCTTGTCCGTGAGGTCAAGACCCAGAATGGCGGCGTTGAAACGCTCCAAGTGGCCGACCATCAGCCGCAAGTTTTTTTCTTCCGCGATGCGGATCAGTTCGTCGGCTTGTCCAACTGTGACGGTGATGGGCTTTTCCACCAAGACATGCGCACCGGCATTGAGGAAATCGCGGGCAACTTCAAAGTGCAGTGTCGTGGGGGTGACAATGCTGACGGCATCCACCTGGCCCAACAATTCCCGATAGTCGGTTAGGCTGCGGGTATTGTGTTGTCCGGCGATTGCCTCGGCATTATCGGGATTGCTGTCCACCACCGCGACCAGTTCGCAGTCGGGCAGGGCGGCGTATTTTTGCGCGTGAAATTTACCGAGATAACCAACGCCGATGACGGCGCAACGTAAGGGATTCATAGCTTGTATCTACCTTTGTAATTTCTCAAAACCATTGTTTGTTGTGAGTAACAGTAACATTTTCAATCCCCCGACAATTCAATAAAACCCGAAACCCCCCGCGTGGATTCCGCCGCAAGCCAGCCTCTAAGATAATCCAATTCCGGTGTCGTTGGCAAATCGCCTAGGTTTTGTTTGCCGCGTAATCGCCGCATCGCGATTGAAATGGCTTTGATGCGTTCCCCGTCGATGCCTGCTCGGCGCATTCCGACCAGATTGAGGCGGTAGTGCTGTCCTGGGCGCCCCCCCACCATCATAAATGGCAGCACATCCTTGTTGATGCCGGCCAAGCCTTGCAGCATTGCAAAACTGCCGATACGGCAAAATTGATGCACCACGGCCCCGCCGCCAAAAAACACCCGTTCGCCCACACCGACATGCCCGCCCAGGGCAACATTGCTGGCGAGGATGTTGTGGTCGCCGATTTGGCAGTCGTGACCAATATGGGAGTTGTTCATCAAATAACAATCGCTGCCTATGCGTGTCGAACCCCCGGATTTGGTTGCCCGGTTGATGGTCACGCCTTCGCGGAAGACATTGCCATCACCGATGTCAACCCAAGTTTCCGTTTCCGGTTTAAAACCCAAATCCTGGGGCAAACCGCCCAGCACGGCGGTGGGATGGACGATGTTGCCGCGCCCCATGCGCACCCCGGACTGGATAATTGCGTGCGCACCGATGTGGCAGCCATCACCGATTTCGACACGGCCTTCGATAACAGCGAAAGGCCCGACATTGACATCGTCTCCGAGTTTTGCGCCGGGTGCAATGTAGGCAGTAGGATGAATGTTGTTTTTCATTAGGCTTGCCCAATACTTGAGTTAAATCAGTTACCAAATTTGTTTAAAGTAATGCCTGACCGCTAAGCTTCACCCCCTCGGATGGCAGCGCTTATGCAATTCCTTAAGGCGCTCCTGAGCCACGTGGGTATATATTTGGGTGCTGGACAAATCGCTGTGGCCAAGCAGCATTTGCACGACACGCAAGTCGGCCCCATGATTGAGTAAATGGGTCGCGAAGGCGTGGCGCAGGGTATGCGGGGACAGGTGTTTGTGGATGCCGGCCTTGGCTGCGCAACGCTTGATCAGATGCCAAAAGGCTTGCCGGGTCATCGCCGAACCGCGGTCGGTGACGAACAGGTCGTCGCTCATGCGTAGCCCTAAAATTATCCGGCGGCTTTCGCGCAAATAGGCTTCCAGCCAACTTTCCGCTTCCTCGCCGATGGGAACCAACCGGTCCTTGCTGCCTTTGCCCACCACCCGCACCACGCCTTGCTGCAAATTCAACTGTTCCAAGCGTAGGCTTACCAATTCCGTAACCCTAAGGCCAGTGGCATAAAGCAATTCCAACATGGCGCGGTCACGCTGACCCAGGGGTTCGTTTATTTCGGGGGCGGAAAGAAGATTCACAACCTCCGCTTCGGTCAATGTATGGGGTAAGGGCTTGCCTAAGTGCGGGGATTGGATGGTGGCGCAGGGATCATGCCCGATTTTCCCCTGTCGCAACAGCCACAGGCAGAATTTGCGCAGACTGGAAACCAGGCGGGCGCTGCTCCGGTTACTGGCTTGTTGACGGAACTTTAAAGCTAAATAAGCCTCTACGTCGCATCTTTCGAGTTCATCCAAGTTTTTATCAAATTCCGCCTTTAGCCAGTCGGCAAAATGCCTCAGATCGCTGGCATAGGCTTTTTGGGTATTATCGCTGAGCCCATCTTCTAGCCACAGGCCATCTTGAAATGCGCGGATAAGGGCAAGGCTGGAATCGCCAAGTTCAGGGGGACTCATAGCCCTCGTGCCGCAATAACTGGCGTTTAACGTCGAGTAAAGCGCCTGTGACAGCCCCGCAGTATCCACCAATCCCATGGACGGCGACCACGCGATGGCAAGGAATGATGACGGGGAAACGATTGGCCCGACAGGCACCCGCCACAGACCTTGCCCCGCTATGAAGTTCTTCGGCAAGCTGCCCGTAACTTTTCACCGAACCAGGCGGAATGGCACACAACTCCTGCCAGACAATTTTCTGGTACGTCGTACCCTTCAGGCACAAGGCCAAGGAAAATTGCCATTGAGGATCATTGAAATAGGCATTCAATTGCCGCTCCGCCTCTAGCAATAGAGGTGTCGAAGGTGCTGATAGCCCCGACGTTTCGATTTTGACTTCAATTTCCAGCAAATGACTGATGCTCGCCACCAGCACCAACGCACCGAAGGGGGCGGCAATCACGGCCGTGCCGCGCCGCGGTGGTTCAGTCATATTGACACACGCCCCTTGAACGCAAACGGGCGGCGCAATGCCACCCGTCGTATTGTCCGCTCAACCCGATGCTTCGGGTTTAGATTTTTTCCTTGATGCGGGCAGCCTTGCCAGTCAAGTTGCGCAAGTAATACAGCTTTGCGCGTCGCACATCGCCACGGCGTTTGACTACTATATCGTGGATCTGCAGACTATAGGTCTGGAAAACTCTTTCGACACCCTCGCCATGGGAAACCTTGCGCACGGTGAATGCGGAGTTATAGCCACGGTTACGCTTGGCGATGACGATACCTTCATAGGCCTGCAAACGCTCGCGGGTTCCTTCCTTTACTTTCACCTGGACAACAACGGTGTCGCCCGGCGCGAAATTTGGAATGGTTTTTTTGCTCATCCACTCGTTTTCGAGTTGTTGGATAATGTTTGTCATGGACTGTTCCCCTTTGCAATTATCTGCTATTCAATTCGTTTCTAAACTCTTCCAACAATTTTATTTGCTCGGCGTCGAGTTGACGGGAGGCAAGCAAATCAGGCCGTCTAAGCCACGTCCTACCCAGCGATTGTTTAAGCCGCCAACGGCGTATCGCCTCGTGATTGCCGCTTTGCAAGATTTCAGGAACTTTCCTGCCATCCACTTCTTCGGGGCGGGTGTAGTGCGGGCAGTCCAATAATCCATCCATGTATGAATCTTGGAGGGCGGATTTTTCATGTCCCAACACACCGGGCAACAGACGCGCCACGGCATCGAAAAGCACCAGCGCAGCCAATTCGCCTCCGCTGAGGACGTAATCACCCAGCGACCATTCCTCGTCTATTTCTGCCTCAATCAAGCGTTCGTCAACTCCCTCGTAGCGTCCGGCCACCAATGCCAATCTAGGTAGTGTGGCAAAGTGTTTTACCGCATCTTGGGTTAATTTGTGGCCCTGCGGACTTAAGTAGATCACCAAGCAATCATCAACGCAAGCGTTTCGTGCTTGCCGGATAGCATCGCGAAGGGGTTCAACTTTCATTACCATGCCAGGACCGCCACCATAGGGCCGGTCATCAACGGTCCGATGCCGATCCTTAGCGTAATCCCTTGGGTTCCACGTCTCCAATTCAACTAGGCCCAACTCCAAGGCTCTTCCGGTCACTCCCCAAGATGCTGTCTCCTGCACCATTTCAGGGAACAGGGTGACAATGTCAAACCGCATTGTTTTTAATGTTTAAAATTCTGCATCCCAATCAACAAGCATTTTCCCTTCAATAAGATTGACTTCCTTAACGAAACGATCCATTACAAACGGTATCAACCGCTCTCGCTCCGCCTTGGCGACAATCACATCATTGGCTCCGGTCGTTTTCATTTCCACTATGATCCCGAGTCCTACACCCTCAACATTGATCACCTTAAGGCCAATCAGATCGGCCCAGTAATATTGGCCGGACTCAAGCGGTGGAAACCTATCCTTTGGTACAGTGATCTTGCTCGATTTAAGTTTTAACGCTTGATCCCTGTCATCTATGCCTTCCAAGCGGACAACAACACAATTCACATGGGCAGACCCGGACAATACCTTATATTCTCTCGAGCCATTCAAACCGGTAAGCATCCAAGGGCTATAGCCCAGTATGTTGCTTTGGGGATCAGTATGGGAAAATATTTTCACCCATCCTTTAATGCCGAAAGCACCCGCAACCTCACCAACAATAACCTGTTCCGTCACACTTTTTTTCGATATCAGTTTACTTCGGAGTTAAGCGGAAACTGCCTTCTTGGCCGCTTCTTTGATCAAGCTGTGGACGCGGTCAGTCGGTTGGGCTCCATGGTCAAACCAATGTTGGATACGCTCGTTATTCAAGCGCAGCCGCTCCTCCCGCCCCCGTGCGATAGGGTTGAAAAATCCGACCCGCTCAATATAGCTACCATCGCGCTTGGATCGACTATCTGCCACTACCACATGATAAAAAGGCCGCTTTTTGGCGCCGCCGCGCGCCAGACGAATGGTTACCATCGTTATTCCTCTGTATGCCCTAAATAAAACAATTTGAAATAGCCGGTCATTGTAACGGAAAAACAAAAAAATTCCAAACACCCGCTAGGGCATCACGGCTGGTTTACGTCTATGCATGGGATTCATTAGCGCGCATTCCCCATTATCAGCGAATAATCGAAGGGATGGAACGCAGGATTAACGCAAAAGACTTGAACAATTGGCGGAGAGAGAGGGATTCGAACCCTCGATGGGCTTTTGACCCATACTCCCTTAGCAGGGGAGCGCCTTCAGCCTCTCGGCCATCTCTCCATTAACTGGTGAAATTTACGAACTAACCCAATTTATTCTTCGCTAGGGGGTTCAGTCTCTGGCAATCCCTGCTGCTGGAGCTGTTGCTCTTTCTTGATTCGTTCGTAGATTTCCTCCCGATGAACAGAAACTTCCTTTGGAGCATTTACCCCGATACGCACTTGGTTGCCTTTGACACCCAGAACGGTAACGGTTACATCATCCCCTATCATCAGGGTCTCGCCTACTCTACGAGTCAAAATCAGCATCACTTCCTCCTTCCATTCTTAAATACCAAAATTAAAAAATCCCGGCTTTATCGCGTTAGCCAACCAAAGCTTTCCCCAAATTCTGCCGAGTGCTACATTATATCAGCAAAAAAGCATCTGAAAAAAGCTTTTTCTTTATTCAATGAGGCTGCTCCAAATCAAAAGCCTCGTGCAGGGTGCGAACCGCCAGTTCCAGATATTTTTCATCGACAACCACGGAAACCTTTATTTCCGAGGTAGATATCATGCGGATGTTGACTCCTTCCCGGGCAAGTGCGTCAAACATCTTGCTGGCAATCCCCGCGTGCGACCTCATGCCCACACCCACAATGGAAACCTTGACGATCTTTTCGTCCCCCCTGACTTTCCTGGCACCCATTTCCTTGCAGGTGTTTTCCAAAATCTCCAACGCCTTCTTGTATTCGCCACGGTTTACGGTGAAGGTGAAGTCTGTGGTCTGATCCTCGGCCACGTTTTGAACGATCATATCCACTTCGATGTTGGCATCAGCGATGGGGCCCAAAATCCTAGACGCTATGCCGGGACGATCCGGCACGCCTTGAACCGTCAATTTTGCTTCGTCGCGATTGAACGCGATGCCGGATATCAATGCTTTTTCCACGCCCGCCTCCTCATAACTAATCAAAGTGCCCAAGCCTTCAGTAAAGCTCGACAGCACACGCAAAGGGACATTATACTTGCCTGCGAACTCCACCGAACGGATTTGCAGGACCTTGGAGCCAAGGCTGGCCATCTCCAGCATCTCTTCGAAGGTGATGCGATCCAGTTTCCGCGCACGCGGCTCCACGCGGGGATCGGTCGTGTAAACGCCATCCACATCGGTGAAAATCAAACATTCGTCGGCTTTTAGGACGGCTGCCAAGGCCACTGCCGTAGTGTCCGACCCACCCCGCCCCAAGGTGGTGATGTCACCTTCCTCGGTCACGCCCTGGAAACCGGCCACCACGACAACTTTACCCTCAGCCAAGTCTTTACGAATTTCGACAGTGCCGATATCCTCAATCCGCGCCTTGGTATGGGAAGCATCGGAAAGTATCCGCACCTGCCAGCCGGTATACGAAACCGCAGGACAGCCTCTTTCCTGTAAAGCCATGGCCAAGAGGGCAATCGTCACTTGTTCGCCAGTGGATAGCAGCACATCCATCTCCCGCGGGTTTGGCTGTTCTTGCACTGCATGGGCCAAGGCGACCAACTTATTGGTTTCCCCACTCATGGCGGACACCACGACCACCACATCTTCGCCGCGTTGCCGGGCTTGGTGGACTCGTTCGGCGACATTTTTGATGCGGTCGATATCGCCTACCGAAGTCCCGCCATATTTATGAACATAAAGGGCCATTTTTCTTTATACATGCTAGTGAAAGGAAATCATGCCAGCCTCTGCCGTACCCATTCAGGCACTTCGCGCAATGCGGCATTAGCCATGGAATCTCTTGTATTTTCGATTGCTGGCTAATCATCGCCCCGCCGCAACCGCCGCAAAAAGGCTTGTATTCTGTCTTGTTCAAACCCCCGATGGCTAAGAAAGCGCAGCCGGGCGGCATAATCCTTGGTTGATGCGGGCCGTCCATCGCCATATTTTTTCGCGTGGACTTTTTCCAACAACGCATCCCAGTCGTAGTCGGCCAGGCACTGATCCAATGCCTCGCCGCTGATGCCCTGTTGCCGCAGTTCTTGGCGGATATGCTCCACACCATGTCCCTTGCCGTATCGGCTCCGCACCAAGGCTTCGAGGAAACGGCCATCGCTTTGCAATCCCTCCTCAGTGAATTCCTCCACTACTTGGCGGATTACGGCTTGATCAAACCCCTTAGCCTGTAGCTTGTGGATCAGTTCGGCGCGGCTATGTTCCCTTTGGGCTTGCCATTGGAGACATGCCGCCTTGGCTTCGATTAATGTCAGGGCACATCCTCAACCGGAATTGGATCAGACTTGGCGCTCAGCTTGGCGACCAAGGGTTCGACCCCGCCGAATGCCTTCTCGCGTATTTTCTTCTCCAAATCGTCGGCAATCTCCGGGTGTTCCTTCAAGAAATTACGCACATTGTCCTTACCTTGGCCGATGCGGTCGCCGCCATAGCTATACCAAGAACCGGACTTCTGCATAAATTCAAGCTGCACGCCTAAATCCACCAACTCGCCTTCGCGGGAAATGCCTTCGCCGTACAGCACTTCAAATTCCGCTTGTCGGAACGGCGGCGCGACCTTGTTTTTAACCACCTTGACCCGCGTCTCGTTGCCCGTCACCTCGTCGCCGCTCTTGATCGCACCCGTTCTGCGGATGTCCAGGCGCACCGAGGCGTAAAACTTCAACGCATTGCCGCCCGTCGTGGTTTCCGGGCTGCCAAACATCACGCCTATCTTCATGCGGATTTGGTTGATGAAAATCACCAGCGTATTGGAACGTTTGATGTTGGCGGTCAGCTTGCGCAATGCCTGCGACATCAAGCGGGCTTGCAAGCCGACATGCGAATCGCCCATCTCACCTTCGATTTCTGCCTTCGGCGTCAACGCCGCGACCGAGTCGATCACCACCACATCGATACTGCCGGAACGCACCAACATGTCGGTGATTTCCAAAGCCTGTTCGCCCGTGTCGGGCTGGGAAACCAGCAAATCTTGCAGATCGACACCGATCTTCTCGGCGTATTGCGGATCCAGCGCGTGTTCGGCGTCTATGAACGCGCAAACACCGCCGAGTCTCTGTGCCTGGGCGATGACTGACAAGGTCAGCGTCGTCTTACCGGAGGATTCCGGTCCGTAAATTTCAACCACGCGCCCGCGCGGCAACCCGCCGCAACCGAGTGCGATGTCCAAGCCTAAGGAACCGGTGGGGATGACTTCGATGTCGTGTACGCCGACATCGCCCATGCGCATCACCGAACCCTTGCCAAACTGTTTTTCGATCTGCGACAACGCCGCGTTGAGCGCTTTTTTCTTGTTTTCGTCCATCGTCTTGAATATTTGCCTGAGTGCGTCGGAATCCGACATTATTGTCTCTATTATTCCACAACTAGGGCCGCTGGGCATAGTACGTCGTAAGCGCAAGGCTTGCCTTGACATGATTCCGATGTGGTACGATGAAGCCCATTGCCTAACGTTTCATTAAGAGGTTCCCATGACTCAGCACAGATATCCCATGCTAACACTGATTTGTACAACGGCGATCCTGGTTGTCCCGGCAGCCGCTTTCGGGAAGGCTGCTTGTGAGCTAAAGCAGATGGTCACCGGCGAGGAATTTGAATCACTGCAAAAACAATGGAATGTCGATCATGCATTACCAAAGTCCCGGGATTCCTATGGACATAAAGACCCGGACAAATGCGCTGACCGTAACCAGGCATTCCGCTCATGCCTCGGCAAAGCGGGGGTGGATGTGAAGAACAATCGCGGGACCAAAACGGAGGCAGTGTACAAATTCTTCCAACCGGAAAAATCTGGCCCTGATTAATCAATCAGGAGACATCGTTACGGCGCATTACGCCAAACCGTTCGTAATGCGCCCACAGCCTGCTTAACCAACCAAACGGTGGGAAGCGGGTAATCGCATTAGCCAGCATTTTTTAAACTCCCCTTCACTTTAAATCCCCAACTCATGCTTCTCACGGTTTTCCACGAGCAATGAATTCCCCAAAAGCACGACTGCCATCGCCAGTGGGTATGGTGTTGACCACTTTCAACTCTGCGGCATCAATCACCGACACGGCATTGCTCATCCAATTGGCGACATAAACATGCTTCCCGTCCGGATGTGTGGTGATGCCTTCCGGGTATTCCCCGACCTTGACCGTTGCAATCAACTTCAGTTCATTGGCATCAATCACAGAAACAGATGCGTCGTACTGGTTGGTCACAAACAGCCGGTGTTGCGCTTCGCCCACCGTATAGGGTCTATCGCCCACCGCCACATTTTTCAAGAGCGTGAAAGTCGCCAAATCCACCACCGAGACATCATTGCTCTTGACATTGGCTGAATAAAGCTTAGTTCCGTCCGCAGACAGAGAGATGCCAAAAGGATGTTTGCCGACTGCCACCGTGCGCGTCACGGCAAAGCTTTTCAAGTCGATTTCCGAAACTGTGTCGTCGTCACGGTTTGAAACATAAAGATTATGGCCGTCCCGGCTTACCACCAGCCCGGAAGGAATGTTGCCCACCGGAATGCGCCGGACGACCGATTGGGCCTTGATGTCCACTACGGCAATGTTGCGATCATAGAAATCCGCCGCAAAAGCCGTGTGGCCGTCCGTGCTCAAGGCCACGCCTACGCCACCCGTGCCCACCGGCACTTTGCCGATGATGGTTGGGCCATGGCCGTCAATGATCGTCACATCCTTGCTGCCGGGGTTGGCGATCACTACCGTCGCGCCGTCCTGGCTGACCGCGACACCCGCCGGTTCGGAACCCGGCGGCAGCGCCAAGGTATTGACGACCACGCCCTTAGCGGTGTCTATCACCGAGACGCTGTTGCCTTTCTGGTTGGTGATGTAGGCAAAGGGTTCCGCCAACGCGGCTGTACTTGCCAAAAAGGCGGCAGCCAGTGCCACCGCCCCCTTCGACAAGGCTGAATGCTTGTTGCAACCCATGGCGTTTATGGCTTTTCGGCCAAGACTTTCAGATTCGCCAGAGCGTCCTTAGACAAGGTCGTCATCGCCTCCTTGGCGGCTTTCTCGTCCTGGCCCGGCGGCGGGTTGTTAGGGGTGAAGCAACGGTAAGCCGCGCTCATCCACTCCACCTTGGAGCCTGCTCCTGCCGCAGTGATAGAGATGGCGGCGGAATAGTTGTTGGTCGGGAACACTTTACAACTTACCGGTTCTTGGTGAACGCGATATTTGAGAGTTTTCGTTGCCTCGTCAACTTCCTTCAGTTCTTCATTTACTTCTCCTCCATCTTTCAATAACAGGGTGCGCACAACCTTGTCACCCACATTGTTGACCGTGGTACTCTCCACGGCAGGAATCCATTTGGCATTGCCAAATTCCTTGATGATGTCCCACACCGCGTCAGGTGCGGCATTAATTTCGATGCTTTCCACCACCTTCTGGCGGGATCCGCCATGGGCGTGGGCTGCGCTACCCCAAGCAAAGAGCGCGATGGACACTAAAGCTGCGATTTTTTTCATGGGTGCTCCGGTTGTTATCGTTAAAAAATGTACATTATCAGGAAAGCGCGGCAGGAAAACCAGTGGAAAAATCTCCCCATTCAATTTCGACGCATGAAGAAGGAGAAAAGCGATGGATGTAGCATCGACATGGCGAGCCGAAGGGGGAAGGGGTTGAAGTGCTTTGCCTCGCTAAATGCCTGCAAGAACCCCAAAATAAAACCGACCCGGCATCCAATATCCGGGTCGGTTTGTAGCGAGCCTATGGAGGGGCAAAGGGCAAAAGCCCGCCATCTGCCCCAACCACCGTATCCTTAGCTCAGTAAGTCAGACTGTCCGAAGTTTCGAAGTTTTGCGACGCATCATAGGTTTTGCCGGTCAGCGTGATGCCACTTACCTTGAACGTGCAAGTGCCATGCTTGGTAGTCTTGGCGCTGATGAAGGTTGCCACGCCTTTCGTGCCGGTCGTTGCGCTGACGGCACTGGAAGTTGTCACTCCGCTCCATGCCCCTGAGACTTTGGCACTGCCGATCAAGCCATCGGCATAGTTATGCACGGTGACACTGGCCATGCATTGGTAATACACAGTTGAGCCATTTTTGCTCAATAACGTGGTTAAACCAATGCCGCCAATATGAATAGTATTGGCAAGAGGGTTCTGTTGGACGCTGATCACCGAAGACCTGGAGCCAGTCAACCCTTGAGAATCGGTCACTGTCAACACAGAATTGTAAGTTCCGGGAGTGTTATAGACGTGGAGTGGGTTTGGCGTTGTCGAAGCCGTGCCATCGCCGAAGTTCCAGTTGTAGGCGACTATGACTCCATCAGGGTCTTTGGAACCATCACTGGAGAAGCCAACATTAAGCGGTGCATAACCGCTGCTTGGCGTGGCAGTGGGTACGGCGACAGGGGGCATGGCTGAAGAGGTGACATAACTGCCGGTGATCTGATATTGCCCTAAACTGGCGTAATCCGAATATCCCGTAATCAAATCACCCTTGCCTACACCATCGACTTTGATGAAATATGCACCGGCCGGAACATTGACATTGAGAGTGGCCGTGAGGGCATCGGCCGGATTGGCTGTGGCGAGAATATTGCCCGCCGCATCAAGCAACTGAATGGACGCATCCAGATTCGGGCTGCGGACACCGGGAGTGACCGTGATCTGCAAAACACCCGCCCCGCTGGCCAAGCTGAAATAATCCACATCCGTGTTGCGTTCAATCAAACCGGCTTGATTGACCGTCACAACACCACTGCCAGCGGTTACAGCCAAGGGTGCGGCACTAGACATGCTGCTGCCAAAGTCATCAGCTTTTAGCAAGGCACCATTGGATTGGATGACGACGAAGTCGTCCTCGTAATTATTGGCACTTGGGTATTCGCCTTTGCTCCATTGCACCAACGACTGGTAATAGCCAACCCCCATGATGGGCGCCCAACCGGTGGCACCTGAACCTTGACCTTGATAATAACCGACGGTGGCCGTGCCATCATGGCTAAGCCCCAAATTATGCCCGGCTTCATGGGATATCGCTTCAGCGACATACTTTTCATTACCCGCACCAAGCGCATCGAAGAATACCCATGCAGGTTGATAATAGCTTGGGTTGCTGGAGGCGTAATAGTCGAAGACACCCACATAGGCGACACCGCCACAACTGGAGCAGGCACCGAAATTGTTGCGGGTGATGACCACCCGGGACCCGTACACTTGATCTACACTGCTGCTGCGGTTAAGCGCATCGGCGAGTGGCTCCTGCGTAGTGACATCGACATCGAAGGGTGCATAGTCATCGGCGACGCGTTGCCAAATATATTGGATGCGTTCTAGTTCTGTCGCGCTAAACGACGAAGGGACACCATCCAAATCAAAGGGATTGGCAGTGATCGTACCGGCATTCCAAGCGGAACCGGTGGTGACATAACCGTCAAAGTCTAGGTAAATGACCCGCTGCGAACCGGTTTTGCTATGCAGCAGGAAAGTGTCGCCCGGAGCATACGATGCCGCAGCCACGCTCACCCCGCCCGGCGCAGACGCTATTTCGTTGGCGGGTAACGGGGGGAACTCGTCGATAAACAGCAGTCGTCCGCCCTCATCCACCCAGGCATGCTTGTCCTTGCGCAGAATTTCGGTGAGCCTTTCGGTTGTCATGCGATAGTGTGCCGCCACTTCAGGCAGTTTGTTCCCTAACTTTTGCACTGCGTTTTCACCCCTAGCCTTTCCGTCCAATTTTATTATTGGAAACAATGGCCTGCCGTCAGGGGGGTCAGCAATTGCATCGAATGATGCAACAGTAAATCCCAGCGCTAAGAGCATAACCCCACTGGTTGCAATTTTATTCAGACGAAACAATTCTTTGGGATATTCCGATTTGCAGACACTGTTCAAACGCTTGTTGTGTGTATGTGACATTTTATTCTCCTAATCCGTTTATTTTCACAGTCTTGGTGGATATGCAGGTTATTCCGCACTCCAACTTAATTCATCAAGCTTAAAGACTAGCAAAAACTTTGCCTATTTCATGAAAACAAGCCAAATTTAGATGCATTTTCATGCAGTCGTGGATCGGCATCCCATGCCGACCCACGCCGTCAAACCAAACTGATGCCAGCCAAAGGGTTGCCGCCCTACAAAAACAGCCAGCAACCGCTGCTGCGCAACATCAGTTGGGCATTATTCCTCTTCCTCTTTCAACTTGAATCCACCCGACAACTGCTGCTGGACTTGGTGTGGCACGGCGGCATAATGGCTAAGCTCGATGGTATAGTGACCCCGTCCGCTGGTGAGGGAGTTCAGGCGCGACTGGTAATCCGCCAATTCACCCAAGGGGACCTTGCCGGTGATGACCAACCTGCCATGGCCCTTGGAATCCGTGCCGGTAATCTGCCCACGCTTGGAGGACAAGTCGCCGGTAATGTCGCCCATGGCGGCATCCGGGGCGATAATCTCGATATCGACAATGGGCTCAAGCAAAATCGGCTTGGCAGATCGGATTGCATCGATGACTGCCTTTTTTCCGGCCATGACGAAAGCAATTTCTTTGCTATCCACCGGATGGGTTTTGCCGTCGTAGACGCTGACTTTCAAGTCGCTGACAGGATATCCGGCCACCACACCGTCATCCAAGGCCATCCTCACGCCTTTTTCCACTGCCGGCATGAAACTGCCCGGAATGGTGGCGCCTTTGACGGCATCTTCAAACACGAAGCCTTCCCCTCGCTGCAGCGGTTCTATGCGCAAGTAAACCTCGCCAAACTGCCCCGCCCCGCCCGTCTGCTTCTTGTGGCGGTGATGGCCTTCCGCGCTCTGGGTGATGGTTTCGCGGTAAGGGATCAACGGGGGGTTGGTGTTGACTTCCAACCTATATTGGCCGGCCATCTTTTCCAACTTGGTCTTAAGGTGCGTGTCGCCCAAGCCACGGATGACGGTCTCGTTGGTCAATGGGCGGCGTTCGACCACAAAGGTCGGGTCTTCCATGGCCAGCTTGTCAAGGATATCGAACAGCCGTTGCTCGTCACCCTTGCGCTTGGTCTCCACCGCCAAGCCGGACATGGGATGCGGAAAGCTCAGCGGTTTGAGATGGATGTGGTCTTCGTCGTGGGAATCGTGCAGCACACAGTCAAACTCAATGTCTTCAACCTTGGCAACTGCGCCGATGTCACCTGGCACCAAGGCATCCACTTCCTCAAATTCTTTGCCCTGAAGGCAATAAAGATGGGCTGCTTTGAACGGGCGCTTGCCATCGCCGACAAAAAGCTGTGCATCTTTTCTAATCGTACCCTGATGCACTCTAAACACACCGACCTTGCCCATGTAGGGGTCGGATACGACTTTGAAGACATGGGCCAGAACATGTTGTTCCGGGTCCGGTTCGGCATGGAAAGATTCGCCGGCACCGCCGGGTTCGCCCCGGTGGAACGGCGGCGGATTGCCCTCGGTTGGATTGGGGGCAAGGGCACTGATGACATGCAACAATTCACGAATCCCCGCGCCGGTCTTTGCGGAAGTGAACAGAATGGGGGCCAAACCCGCCCGCAAGGCGCTTTCAAACGGGTTATGGATTTCGGAAAGCTTGGGTTCTTCGCCCTCCTCCAGGTATTTCTCCAGCAGCACTAGGTCTTCTTCGACAATCCGTTCAATCAGTTCGCTGTGCGCTTTTGAAACGGAACCGAAATCGGAGTCGCCGCTGTCATGCTCCAGAACCTCCACCACGTCTTGTGCGCCATGGGCGGGCAGGTCGAGCACGATGCCACGGAAGCGCCCGCGAATCTCATCAAGCAAGGTGGGCAGATCAACATTTTCGGCATCAATTTTGTTGACCACGATCATGGTGCAAAGCTGGCGCTCTTTGGCCCAGCGCATCATGCGCTCGGTCATCAGTTCGATGCCAGTCTGGGCGTTGATGACGACCAAGACGGTTTCGACAGCCGCCAAAGCGGCGATGGCTTGGCCGGCAAAATCCGGGTAACCCGGAGTGTCCACTAAGTGAACCCGGGTGTTTTCATAGTCGTAGTGAGTGAGTGCGCTATATAAAGAATGACCGTCGGATTTTTCTTGGGGATCGAAGTCGCAGACGGTATTGCCCTTCTCGACAGTGCCTTTATTTTTGATCGCGCCGGCGGCATGAAGAAGCGATTCCGCCAATGTGGTTTTGCCTGCGGCCCCGTGGCCGACCAAGGCGATGGTACGAATGGATTGTGTGTTGTAATTGGGCATGAGCCTTTCTCTAAATTCTGTTGGTAAGCGGCCTATTTTACGCGGGAAGGGTTCCTTCTGCGACCTTTGAACGGCAATTCTGATTGCCCTTGGGTGAAAAAATACAAGACGGACTCAGGCAACCGCGTAACATTGATGGATTTTTATATTAAATCAATAACTTAGGATTTTGGCGAGTTACCGTCCATGACTATGGATTCCCACATCCTGCTAGAGTGACAGCGTTTTTGGCCCGGCGGGACTTGATGTTTAACGATGGGTGCAAAGCGTGGGGACAATGAAAAATTCATTTTAGTTTGACTCCGGTTTGTTTTTCCAAGTCGGCGAGTAATCGGGAGTTTTATGTCTTCTGTGCCGTGTACAGGAACAGGTACGGTTTTGCCGTCTTTTTGCATGAGGTGATGACTACCTTTAACGCGCTTCAAAGTCCATCCTTGTTTTTTGAGTTGCGCAATGATTTGCTGTCCATTTGTCGATGAATCTTGCTTGCGCTTATTGGCGTTTGCCAAATGATTGCAATTCCAAGTGAGCATATATTGAATGTCATAGTAGCCGGCATAGGCTAGATGCACGGCATCTGACAAGTTAAGCTCATACTAACCCCTCATTTCTGCCCACCATTTCCTAGTAATCTCTGCGAAAGCATGGAGTGATTCATGCTGATCGAAATAATAACTTGGAATAGTGGAATCGAGATAGACTTTCTCTTTCATCAGAAATGTTAGTTTAATGTCCAAAATGCACGGCATCACATTGGAAAATCGAGATTGTCGGGCAACAAAAAAATGTTGCCCGACCTACAAGGCTTGTGTTTTACAACCCGAAGGGTTGCCAGCCATTAGCCGGGGGTTGAGCGAAGCGACACCCCCGGATAGCGGTAAAAGAAGATACCCGACCCCGGAGGGGTCGCAGCAATTCAGGCTACAAATAGGCAGGGTTATAGTCAACACCGGCTTTATTCAGCATTTCAATTAATTCTTCGTGGAAAGATTTCACACGATGATGCTCTTCCTGATTGTCAATATATCTCGTGACCGCGCTCAGTGCTGATGCGCTGACGGTGAAGGCCGCATATCCTTCCTGCCACGCGAAGTTTTTTCGGCCAATACATCATGAACCCACACGGAGGAAGCCTTCTTTAATTCTCGCATTACATCGGCAAGGCAGTGCGTGGCTTTCAATGAAACCAGCAGGTGAACATGATCCTCGGTTCCGCCAATACGTTCCGGGAACCCACCCAACCCGCGAATAGCCCCACCTAAATATTCATGTAGCCGTGGACGCCAGTGTCCATCAATGATGGGTAAGCGGTTTTTGGTTCCAAACACGATGTGATAATGCAAGCTAAGGTAGGTGGAGGCCATGGCTAATGTTTTATTTCAAGATACGTTTCTTCGACCCCTCCGGGGTCGTGGATGTATTTGCACGATATCCGGGAGTTGAGCGTAGCGACACCCCCGGATGGTGGTAACAACAGGCAATCGACCCCGGAGGGGTCGTAGCTGTTCTGCATAAAAATCGCTTGGGTCGGTGAATTCCATGGCTTGCATTTCGTTTCAAGATACGTTTCTGCGACCCCTCCGGGGTCGTGGTTTTTTCTACATCATCCGGGGGTGTCGCTACGCTCAACCCCCGGCTAATCGCTTGAACCCCTTTCGGGGTTCGCCCAAATTTGACCACTTGCCGGGCTGTGGTGTGTTATGCAAAAACCACATTTCAACGGAGTGCTTGGGAATGACTGCAACCAGCATTCCCATTGGAAGGCGGGTTAGGCTAGGGAACACTACCAATCAAAAAGAATAGGAATTGTATGGCCCTTTTTCATAAAAGCTCTATCCATTAAAAGCATAAACTGGTTCCAATTATCGCAAGCACGCATAAAACCTATAACGGCGTGTAGGTGTTGAGCAAGTGCCGGATGACCAATATCACTGGATAGCCATTGGTGATGACGAGACTTTCGTTTTCCGCTATCTGTTTTTGGATTGAGCTTTTCAAGTTGTTCAACGAGCCCTGGCGCAAGACGTTCGTAAACAAGATCAACTGTGTACTTACCCACTACTCCTGGTTTTGCGACAGACAAAGGATTAAATGGCCAACCGTTCAATCGAAACATTTGTTGATAAAATTCATCTGGAAAACGCTTCGCCCATGCAGCCAATTCTTTGGCAAGATATCGATCCAGAATAGCTTGTAATGCTTTTCTATCTCGAACTTCCTGATACCCTGTGGCTTCATCAACAAGAGCAATGATGCCAACTTTAGCAAATGCTCTAATTAACATATCCGCAAATTGCACATACCTCCTATCCTGTTCAGATACAAGAAGTCCATTATCGCGGGCCGTAAGCAGTGCATCACATACCTCTTGAAGTACGGTAGCCTCGTAACCGTCGCTTGCTGAATCCAGTCCTTTTGGAGATCGTCCGATGAATTTTATTGGATTTTCGATAGACTCAATCAACTCTCTATTATCCTGAGTATTTATGAGCTTATGAGTGGATATACGGGCAACACCCTGGCCGCGCCCTTTCATGCCAATTGCGCTTGTCTCGACTTTGGCCTTTTTAAGCCACCGCCGCGAGTTGATCCAGCAAGGCATCCCAGTCACGGCAAGATAATTCCAACCGGTCGCTGCCGGTTTTGGAGTTGACGAAATACTTGCCAGCCCAGATGGCGCGGCGGACG
>CAIODU010000357.1 GCA_903857165.1 uncultured Methylococcaceae bacterium
AGCCTTAGGATACCACCAGTCTGAACCTTGCATTTGCAGCGTTTTCGGAAGAGCGCGTCGGTTCATGGGCCGATTGCTGCGACCCCTCCGGGGTCGTGGGTTTTTTTCCGCATTATCCGGGGGTGTCGCTTCGCTCAACCCTTAGGCTTTTGACTGGCAACCCTACGGGTTGCAATGGAACGACATCCATACACTTGTGTATAACGGCGAGAGCTGGAGCTTGGGAACCAGCACAACACACACAAAATAACCATTCACAATCCACAGGAGAATATCATCATGAAAAAAACCGCAATTCCACTATTATTGGCCGCCGCAGTCGTGCTACCGGGCTGCGTGTCGCAAAAAACCTACAACAGGGATATGGGCGCGGAACGGCAAATAAACCAGGAACTCATGACAGAAGTGCAAGCCGACACGGTCAAAATCATCCAACTACAGGATCGCCTAAGGGTGACGCTGGTGGACGAACTTCTGTTTTCTGAAGGGGGATGGGAACTCCACTCAAATGGAAAAGCCGTATTGGATAAAATCGTCCCGGCTTTACAGAGTGCGACCACGCAGCGGATCGAAGTGGAAGGCTACACCGACAATGTGCCTATCGGTGCCCATCTGCAACACCGCTTTCCGACCAACTGGGAATTGTCCGCCGCCCGCGCTGCCGAGGTGGTCAGGTACCTGCAGAAAAAGGGAATCGACCCCAGCCGCTTGACGGCGGCGGGTCATGGGGAGTACCAACCGGTAGGCTCCAATGCAACCCCTGCGGGACGGCAGGCAAACCGCCGCACGGACATTGATTTGATGCCCATTAACCCGTGATAGGGGGCCATGAAAGGCCATGCCCTGCGGCCTTTGGTGGCGGTGGGTGAACGCCGTTCGCATCAAGGCGCTGGTGCACTGCCATTAAGTTAAGCCGTCATACCGGCATGGACCGCCGGTATCCAGATTGCAGGGACGCCCCCAAGCCCGCGCCATCCCTGGAGTCTGGGTTCCGGCGATCCATGCCGGAACGACGATGTTTTGTTAACTTAATGGCAGTGAGGCGCTGGTGGGGGAAAATTTGTGAACTTAAACTTAAATCAACATAGGGCAATGCGGACGGCGATCTTCAAATGCTAAAATGGACGGTCGTGGATAGGCAGCACGGCTGTAACCGGTTTTTCCTAAATAACCCCTTAAGACAGAGTAAAGAACCCTGAATCTATGAACAACACTTTCCGCACAAGCCTTTTATTGGCTATGGCCTTGGCCACCGTCGGCTGTTCGACCATCCAGTCGACCGCCAACGAGGGCAAGGCCATGACCGTCGATCCGGCCCCCAATGCCGGCTTCATCGAGAACCCCAACCGCCAGACCGCGCACGCCGACCTGCCATTCCAGAAGGTGTGGATCAAGCCCGGCTTTGAGAAGAGTGCCTACCGGGAGCTGGTGGTCGCGCCGGTGAACACCGAATACATGCTGAAAATGGATTGGCTGCACGACATGAGTTCGGCCAGTTGGTTCGGCGATGTCAAAAAGGACATCGCCGAACTCGCCCGCTACTTCCACCACCAAGTGGTGACGGATTTCAAGAACGATCCTAAACATCGCTTCCTAGTCATCGACAGTCCCGAACAGCACACCCAGCCGGCTCTGCGGCTGGAACTGGCACTGATCGAGATCGACCCTTCGGCACCGGTGCTGCATGCCCTCAGTTGGGCGGGCCCTCCGGGTACGGGCACGGCGGCGGGTGCAATCAACCAGCGGCGGGCCGCGTTTGAAGGACGGCTGCGCGACCTCGAAACCGGTGAAGTGGTCGCCACGTTCGCCGACCGCGACATGGCGGATGCCGGGCCGCTCGACCTGACCCGGCTGACTTGGTACGGACCTGCCAAGGGCATCATGGACCGTTGGGCGAAGCAATTCGTGCAGATCGCCAACCGCAAGCCAGGCGAGTCGGTCACTGACCCAACCCCGTTCACCTTGAGAGTCTTTGGCAGCGATTAATTAATTGATGTTAGGCACAAGTCGCCGACCTACGGCGGTTATGGCCATTCCAGCCCCCTAGACCGTAGGGCGGCAACCCTTTGCCGCCAACGGTTTTGGTGGCTGTGCGTAACATCAGTAATCGTGACTTTTAATTATGGGAATATTTACATGAACCATCACTCCAATCTGCGCCAGTCCTTGCATTGGCTTTTGCTCGCCGCCATCCTCGGCCTGTCGGCCTGCTCCCTACCCATCCGTGAACACGCCGTGCCGCAAGCCTTGTCAGAAAAGGCCGAGGTCGTCGGCCTGCCGGGGGTGCGCTACATCGTGCGGACCGAAATGCCGGACCTCGTGCAAGATGGGACCGACAGCATCAAAAACGAACGGGCCTACCTCGCGGCACACGGCCAGACCGACCTCCACCACTTGCCCCCGGCCAATTTCCTGGCCTTGTCCGGCGGCGGCGATGACGGAGCCTTCGGCGCGGGCCTGTTGAACGGCTGGACGGCAAGCGGCCAGCGGCCCGAATTCAAGCTGGTCACCGGCATCAGCACCGGTGCCCTGCTCGCGCCGTTCGCCTTTCTCGGGCCCAAGTACGACCCGGCGCTGAAGGCGGTCTTCACCCAGTCCTCGCCCAAGGACATCCTGGAGGCACGGGGATTTTCCGCGGCGGTGTTCGATGACGCCTTGGCCGACAACGCCCCTTTGGGTAAGCTGGCGGAGAAATATGTCACCGCCGATATGTTGAAGGACATCGCAGCGGAATACGCGAAAGGCCGCTTGCTGTTGATGGCGACGACCAATCTGGATGCGCGCCAAGCGGTGATTTGGAACATGACCAAGATCGCTGCCAGCGGCAAGCCGGAAGCACTGAAGCTGTTCCACAAGATCATGCTGGCCTCGGCGGCGATTCCGGGTGCCTTCCCGCCGGCCATGATCGATGTGGAAGCGGACGGCAAGCGCTACCAGGAAATGCATGTGGACGGCGGGGCCATGGCGCAGGTGTTCGTCTACCCGCCTTCCTTAAAATTGGGGGAGGCGGCCAAGGGGCAGGGCATCAGCCGCGAACGCCATCTCTATGTGATCCGCAACGCCCGCCTCGATCCTGATTGGGCGGAGGTGGAGCGGCGGACCTATAGCATCGCCGGGCGTGCCATTTCTTCGCTGATCCAGACACAGGGTGTCGGCGACCTTTACAAGATTTACACCACCGCCCAGCGCGACGGCATGGACTACAATCTTGCCTACATCCCGAAGACTTTCAACGCACCGCACAAGGAAGACTTCGACACCGAGTACATGCGCAAGCTGTTCCAGACCGGCTATGATTTGGCCGTCAAGGGCTACCAGTGGGAGAAAGTGCCGCCGGGGATGTGAGCGACGGCACATAAAACGGATCCTTCGTGACTGACCGCCGCCGCAAGCCTGTCTTGCCCCTGCCAGGCAAGCTTACGTTCTTGGCGGTTTTGGCGGCGGCGGCGACCGGGGCCTGTGCGGCAAAGTCGACATCATCATCCCCGAAGCCTGGCTCTCGGGGCATGCCGATGTGCAGGGCAAGCCGCGGCAGCGTGCCATCTCCGGGTTTGGCGACCCGCTGTTTCGGCTTTACGTCAATCTTTACGGCGCACCCGCGCTGTCGCTTAAAGATTTCCCCTCTTACCAATAGGCTTTTGTTTCTTTCATTTTTTGCGACACATGACCGTTGTCGCCAATCTTCCTTATTGCAGGCTAATGGCTATCTCAATTCAATCACGGATTTTCTGGAGTCTTTTAAAAATGCACCGCATTCCTTGTGTCAGGCAAAGCCTGCTGCTGGCAATCATACCGGTAATGGCAGGCTGCCATTCATTCGGACCCGATGGCTTGAGGGCCACGCACCCGCTTTACAATGAAGCCATTGTCGGCAGCATGAATGAGCAGTTTGTGCAGAATATCGTGCGTTTGCACTACCGGGACACGATCTTCTTTCTTGATGTCGCCAGCGTGACGGCCTCCTTGAAGCTGGACATGAGCGCCGGCCTAGATCAGTCGGAGGTCGGGTTTGGGCCGGCCGGTGGCACCGACCTCATGAAATATAGCCTTGGCACGGCTTATACGACAGCACCCACACTCTCCTATGCCCCGCTTCAGGGTGAAGGCTTTGTCAAAAGCATATTAAGCTCTATTCCGCTTGAAGCATTGTTCACGCTGACCGGGTCGGGGTGGAGAAGTCATCGTCTGTTTGGACTCTGCGTGGAACGCATCAATGGACTCGAAAATGCGCCGATTGCCTCTGGGCCAACGCCCAACTTTCCCCCGGACCAAGACCGTCAATTCAACCGGCTGTTGCAACTCTTCGAACAGGTGGTCAACGACGAACTCATCGTCCCCCGGTTCGACCCGGCCACGAAAGAACCACAACTGCAAATCAAGTCATCCCCGGAGCATCGCGAGGCGATCTGGGAAATCAAACAATTGCTCGGGCTGGATCAGAAGCTTGATGTTTACCGGGTTAGCAGCGACTTTCTGCAACTCCGCCCGGACACCGTGTCGATTCGCACACGACCGCTGATGAGCATCTTTTTTTATCTTTCCCAACATGTCGACTCGCCGAAAACCCATAAGGAAAAGGGTTTGGTGACGGTCACTCGCAACCGGGACGGGTCGGAATTTGATTGGGGCACGACGGCGGGGGGAAGGATTTTCCACATCCGGCAAAGCGAAGGGCGGCCTGACGGGGCTTTTGTCGCCATACCCTACCGCGATCACTGGTTTTATCTGGCGGACAATGACCTCGAATCGAAGTCTACCTTTATGCTGTTGACCCAGTTGTTCCGTTTGCAAGCCGGCGCGGCCAAGACAACCGGGCCCGCCTTGACCATACCCGTGCGTTAATCCGACACTACCAGTATCGCCTGTCCGGCTGACAGAATGGCCCTCCGACGAGATAACCCGATCATGACCAACCGAAGTATTAACGTACACCCCATGATGACAAACACCAACCGACCCTTTTCCATCCCCAAGCCCTGCCTTGCCGTAGGGATCCTCGTTTTGTGGGCGTGTCAACTGATGGCCGACCCCGCCAGTGCCACTGAGGCGAACCCACTCCGGCCGATCGACACTTCCAGCCCCCGTGCCACGCTGCAAGGGTTCCTCGAAACCACGAATAAGAGCTATACGGAAAAAACCAGCTTACTCAACACATACCTAACTTCCCAGAGGCTATTCCTTGCGCCAGAGGAAGTTGCCACCATGCAGGATTCCCTCAGCCACATTGAATCGGTCGAACGGACACTGGACCTGAGCGAACTGCCGCCTGCGACGTTTCGCGAGTCCTCGCGGCGACTGGTCCTGCAACTGAAAGAGATACTCGACCGCATCGGGCTCCCGCCGCTTGAATCCGTTCCCGATGAAGATGCGATGTCCAAGCTTGAGTTCAAGCGCTGGACCATTCCGGGCACGGCGATACGGATCGCCCGAATCGAGAAAGGGCCGCGGACGGGTGAATACCTGTTCACCGCTGAAACCATGGAGCGAGTCCCCGAATTCTACCTGAAAGTGAAGCATCTGCCCTACAAACCCGGCGCATCCGTCGGTTGGTATGATACCGCATCAAACAGTCCATCCGGTGTGGCCATAGCGTTGCATAATATCATCCCGCCCCGCTGGGTGCTCACCGCAGGGGAGTCATTTCGCGCCATGTTTCTCGGTCAACCGCTGTGGCGATGGTTTGGCGTCGTCGCCGTTCTGGGTGCTGGTTTGGCGGTCATCCTGTTGTGCTATCGCCTCTGCCGTCACTGGTCGAAACGGGGGAAATCCGCCAAGCGGTGGGCGCGCTTGCTGAAACCACTCAGTGTGGTGATGGTGACACCCGCCGTTGTGTTGATCCTTGCCGAGGTTCTACGAATAACAGGCATCGTCTACCAAGCGTTCACCTTTTCGCTGTGGACTGTTTTTTATCTTGCCCTCACCTGGTTGGTCTGGATGGCTGGAAGCACGGTCGCGGAGACTGTGATCGCCCACGAAAGGCTACGCGAAAGCAGCATCGATAGCCAACTTGTCCGCCTTGCGTTGCGGCTGGTGACTATCGTGCTGGCTATTGCAATCCTTATCGCCGGGGCCGACCGCATCGGCTTGCCCGCCTACTCGGTGCTGGCCGGGCTCGGCGTCGGCGGCCTTGCCGTCGCCTTGGCGGCACAGCAAACCCTCGCCAACCTGCTCGGCTCAATCATCATCATGATCGAAAAACCCTTCGCCATCGGCCACTGGATCAAGGTGAAAGATATGGAAGGGATTGTCGAGGATGTCGGCTTCCGCAGCACACGTATCCGCACATTCTACGATTCGCTAGTGACCATCCCAAGCAGCCAGATGGTCAGCAGCACGGTCGATAATATGGAACTGCGCAAGTTCCGGCAGGTGAAGACCTTCCTCAACCTGACTTACGATACACCGGTTGAAAAAATCGAGGGCTTTGTCGAAGGTGTCAGGCACATCCTTCAGAACCACCCGGACACCCGCAAAGACAACATCCAGGTGATGTTCAATGATCTCGGCCCTAGCAGCCTGGATATTCTGCTGAACTTCTTTCTGAAGGTGCCTGACCGGATGGCCGAACTGACTGAGCGGCAGAGGATTTTGTTGGACATCCTGCGTTTGGCCGAGTCCATGGGGGTGCGCTTTGCAACGTAAGCGACATTGCAAACCCCGTCGCGCCCATTTCGCATTTTATTTCCCGATTAAGGAAAGGGCTTTTTGCATCGGGGCGCTCGAAACCTTAATTCTTCCCTCCAGTGGATGGTTTAATTCCAAGATGAGAAAAATCGCGCCCGCCATCGATAGGGCGCAGACGGACAATGCCGATAGCGCAGTCCGGTTTCGAGGCGCCAAGAGACCAAGTTGGACGAACAGGACGGTGAGCCAGAATGTGAGTACAACAAGAAACATTCCCGGCAGGTTAATCTGCGACTGTTCGATTATCATCCATCGCGACAGCATCATGTCGGCGCCAATTTGCAGGGCCTGAGTTTGAAGATATTTCTGGGCGTCATTCTGCGGCGAAAGCTCGCGAATCCCGTTGTAAACGCGGGACATATCGGATTCCGTCTCCATTTTTGCCAAATCCGCCCCATGCGTGCCTTCGTCAGGCCAGATGCGTTCGATCCCGGAGGCGGTCGCCTGACGCAGAAGCTCCCGCACCTCTTTCGCTTCCGGTCCGTAGCCAGACAAATAGTAATCGAGTGTGATGATTTTCGCGCCGTTTCGGGTAAGAGTTGAGTTGGTATCATCGTAGGTGCTTTTCGCCGAAGTCACCAGCAGACCGACAATCAAAGCGATCAGCGTCGCCATGGTTCCGGACGCCGCGATCAGAATATCTTTGGAGTCTGCTCGCGTGTGATGTTCGGGTAGAACCAAACGCAGATAGGAACCCAACGCCATTCCACTGAGCATAAAGGCAAAAATAATTATCGCAATTAACTGGGCTGACATCAATTACCTCCTTCTATTATCGCCGGACTGTGATTAAACGGCATCATAAAAAAGTGTGTCACTCGCGCTGCATCGAAATGAGCGCACTCAGTATATCGAGGTTGTAGGGCTGACGCACGTTGGCGGCTTTTAATACCGCCAAGGCTTCGCGCTGTTTCCCTGCGGAATTGAGTCCTATGGCATAGACATACGCATAGCGGGCATTATCCGGCATCAGTTTGGCAGCTACCGCAAGTTCTTGCAACGCCGCAGTCTTATCAGTTTTGCGCACCAGCAGCAAACCCAGCGCATGGTGTAAATCTGCCGCATCGGGCGATAACGACAAGCCCTGACGCAACTGTTTTTCGCCTTCGCCGTCGCGCCCTTGTTGACGGTAGGCATCGGCGAGATTGACATAAGCGCCGACGAAGCGCGGGGCGAGTGCAATGGCGCGTTGATAGGCGGTAATAGCCGCGTCGAGGCTGTGCTGACGCAGGTAAAGATTGCCCAGATTAACATTTTCCGCCGGCCAGTCGGCATTGAGCTTCAAGTAATCCAAGTATTCCGTCATTGCGCTCTTGCGGGCGTCAAGTCGGCCAGAGGTTATTTGGCTATCCGGCACATCGGCAAGAATACGCGCGGCTTCAATGCGAACACCGCGAACCGGATCGGTTAGCAAGGGTGTGGCGGCCAATACGCGGTTGACTGCATCGACGGATTCAATCAGTCCCAGCGCAGCAATACGCACGGACGGATCAGTATCCTTTAGTTGTTGACGCGCCATGGCAAGAAGTTCCGGCCCCATCAGCGGTGCAACCAGGGTTAGCGCGGTTGCGCGCACAATGGCGGGACTGGCTGAGTCTTGGATAAGTTCGAGTAGCTTTGGCAAAGCCTTGAGGCCTTGCGTTGCCCCCGCTTGCAATACCGTTCCGTAATGTGGGCGATCGCGCCAGCTTTTGCCGTACCATTTGTCCATCGCTGAAGCCGCCCATTCGGGTTTTTGCTTCTCATGGCACTGCGTACAGGCATTCGGACTACCCAATGACCGTGATAAATCCGGGCGCGGCAAACGGAAACTGTGGTCGTGCCGGCCATCATTCACCATATAGTTTTGTTCGGGCGCATGACAGTCCATGCACTGCGCACCTTTAGAGTCGGGTTTGTGGAAATGATGCTCCCCGGCGTCAAATGTAGCCGCATTGTGGCAGCGCGTGCAAAGCGCATTGCCTTCGGCGCGCAGTTTAAGCGAGTGCGGCTCATGGCAAGTCTCGCAAGCGACATTGATCTCGTTGAAAGTCGTCTTGTAGCTGTCCGTGACCGCATCGTAGCCTTTCTTCAGATTAGTGGAATGACACTCGGCGCATTCCATGTTCCAGTTCTGGTAACGTTTGGTCCAGTGCAACTGGTCGGTGTGATCCATCTTGTCCTTCGGGTAAAGATGAAACCAGCGTTGCCCGCCTTCGGCTTTAGGACGGCTGTCCCAGGCAATACTGAGCGCTTGATAACGGCCTCCGGGAAACGCGATCAGGTACTGTTGCAGCGGCTTGACACCGAAGGCATACGTGATCGGGTAATCGTTTAATTGTCCGTCCGGCCCGTCGGTGCGTACCATGAACTTGCCGTCGCGCTTGAAGAAAGTCGATTCGACATCGGCGTGTTTGAATTTTGCATTGTTGAAGTCGCCCAGGACGGTTTGTGCATTGGCTTCCTGCATCGCCAGGTCATGATCCGAACCCTGCCAAGCCTTGAATTCGGCTTGATGACATTGCTTGCAAGCGGCTGCACCGACGAAATCTTTTGTCACGACTGGCATTGCCGGTTCTGGTTTCCCTTCCGACGGGGCCGGCGAAATCACAGCGACGGGAGCAGGCATGCGAGTAAAGTAAACGCCGCCGATGACCAACCCCGCCAACATCACAATTGACAGCAACAGAACCCAATTTCGTTTGTTCTTGCCGGTTGGGGGCGCGGTAATTTCAGGCACGATTCTGGCGGCTGGTTTGGCAGGTTTGGGCGTTTTGCGGCGGGTCATTGTGACTCGACTTTGGCCTTTTTAAGCCACCGCCGCGAGTTGATCCAGCAAGGCATCCCAGTCACGGCAAGATAATTCCAACCGGTCGCTGCCGGTTTTGGAGTTGACGAAATACTTGCCAGCCCAGATGGCGCGGCGGACGAA
>CAIODU010000358.1 GCA_903857165.1 uncultured Methylococcaceae bacterium
AACTTTGCCCAAAGGGAAGGAAAAGCCGCATTAATGTCGAAAAACGCCCTATACAGGGGCGAATTAAGGCGTGGCAATCGTTTTTCAGCCTTTTTGAGGAAGGGAAACTGTCGTACAACTCTAAGTCGGACAGGCTCCTAGTCTGCATTCCCACGCAGAGCGTGGGAACGATAAAACTCACCGCTCTGCGGTGAGACGTATGCGCCGCTAGGGCGACTCATTATGCGATATGGAGGGTTTGATACCCATCATTCCGTGGTTTTGAAGTATTTGTCAGGACGCAGAGCGCCCTAGTCTGCATTCCTACGCGGAGCGTGGGAACGATAGAATGAGCGGTCTCCGTGGGAATGTATACCTTACCGCTCTGCGGTGAGACGTGTGCGCCGCTAGGGCGAGTAATTACGCGGATATGGAGGATTTGATACCCATCGTTCCGTGCTTTTAAAGGGTTTGTCAGGACGCAGAGCGCCCTAGTCTGCATTCCCACGCGGAGCGCTCATCGTTATACACAAGTCTACAAGAGCGAAAATGCCGTCATTCCGGTCAGGGATGCCGGAATCCAGTGCCATGGACGGTAACTCGCCGTTGTATAAGTGGTTGATTTAGGCTATGTGCAAACTCGCCGATTCACATCCATGTGACTGGATTCCGGCGGTCCATGCCGGAATGACGGGCTTCGACCATTTGTGTATAACGATGAGCGCGGAGCGTGGGAAAGATGGAAAACTAGCCCGGGCGCAATAGGCGTAAGCCGTATTGCGCCCGCGTTCTATTGAAGTTGCCACCTTTGGCGACCGGAGCCATCATCTTTACTCCAAAGATCAACTCTAGTACCGTCCGAAGTACAGCTCAGATATTTACGATCATTGACCCCGTTCGACACTGTTATATTATAGGTATCTGATAACCCTGGCACTAACGTGATATTCCATTCTTGACGACCGGATCCGTCATCTACGTTCCAAAGATCAACCACAGTGCCATCCGGTGAGCAGCTTAACAGGGATCTGTCCGTAGACAATCCACGAAGGACTTGGATATTTTTGTTGCTTCCAGTAACTATACTCATTTTTTGTGATCCTCTTTATGTTTAATGTTGACTGGCTCTATATTCTAGGCAAACCCTTCTGCCAGCTTCAAAAAAGGGTTTGCTGCTTCCAAGGCTCTTGTTTGAACCTGTAAGGTCCATCCTTGAGTCACAAAAGTCCATGCATGGACTGGTCCTACTCCATCCGTGATGTAAAAAGGTTCGCCGTTGTAACTGGCAGGTCCATCTATCATATTTTGAGAACCATCGATGCTCCATCTAGATCCATCGTTCCATCATTGAGATTGATCGCTTATCCTTCGGGATGCATCGATGGACCTTTTTGCTCCATCGCTCCATTATGGTGATTGTTCATTCATTCTCCGGGATGCATCCATGGACTCTATGGGTCCGTCATTCCATCGTGGAGATCCATCGTTCATACCACTGGATGCACTTGTGGACCTTATACATCCATCATTCCATCGCTCAGGTGCATCGGTCATCCTCAAAGGTTCATCAATGGACCTTGTGAGTCCATCGTTCATCCTCAAAGGTTCATCGATGGACCTTATGAGTCCATCGTTCCATCATAGAGGTCCATCGTTCATACCACTGGATGCACTCGTGGACCTTATACATCCATCATTCCATCGCTAAGGTCCATCGGTCATCCTCATGGGTTCATCGATGGACCTTGTGAGTCCATCGTTCCAACGTAGAGATTCATCGTTCATCCTTTAGAATGCTCGGTTCATGCGCAGAGGTCCGTGCGTCATGTGTCGTAGTTCAATCGTCGTTTCGGCCTTTTCTATAGGAATGACTTGCCTTAGCCTAAACTTCAACCAGTAGGCGTGAATGAACGCGGCAGAATGTCAGGATATTGTTCGGCGATGGCCAGGGCTTTGACGACGAAGCTGCGGTTCTTTTCACCGTAATTCGTCATGCTTTGGCGTTCTTCCGGCTTGAGTTCGATCAGGAACGGAAGGTATTGGAAAATATTGTTGAGCGCATCCCGCACCACTTGATGTTGGGCGGGGTTTGTGGTGGCATTCACACGGTGGGCGGTCATGGCTAATCCTATCAGCAAAACGGAGCAACTTTAAAAAGCTCAATTACCGCGTCTTACCTTAAAATCCAATCATGCGGTAATGTGTTGGCGCATAGTGTGAACCCTGGGGGGGGTGTCAAGCAGTGCAAAAGGCTTTTATTTCTGCCAGTTTGTTTCTAAATCGGCAACAATTATCCATGGCGGTTAGCGCGTTTTGTTGATAAATTAGGGAGTCTTATCCATGCTGTGATTAAGTGTGAAGCAGGAGTGCAAGGCTTGCCTTGCGAGGGCAGTTCCAAGCAAGAGAAGCTTTTCACTCCCTGAAGTGGTTTCAAACAGTTCCACCGCAACTCAGAAAGTTTAGCTCTCTGAAAATCAGCCCCATTGAGGATTGCCACCTTGAAATTAACCTGCCCAAGCTTAACATTACA
Organism: uncultured Methylococcaceae bacterium; assembly: GCA_903857165.1. Lineage (GTDB taxonomy): Bacteria > Pseudomonadota > Gammaproteobacteria > Methylococcales > Methylococcaceae > Methylumidiphilus. The sequence goes on from CAIODU010000358.1 coordinate 2,510, forward strand.
ATATAGTGTCCTTTCAACGGCCCCCTGCCGACGTTAGATGCACTCGTTGACGAAGCCAACATTGCGCATCTAAGCCGGGAGGGCCAGACCAATACAAAAACTCAAGGCAAATACCACAGCGATTCACGAAACTCTTTTTCAGTACGCGGTCCACGGCTGATCAGGCTTGCGGATGGCAGCCAACCCCTACCCATCAAAGCACCCGTAACCGAGGCGGCCGGCACGATGGTTTCTGTCACCGTGAACTCGCTTTGGGCTACGTTGGAGCCTTCCAAAGCCACCATCCTTCGCCAAATCGGAGTTGAATCATAGAGAGTTTTGCCGATGGCATCCACAGTCAATCCGATGTCTTCCCAAGGCGGTGGCAATTGCGCTATCGCCGAACCCAAAAACTGCATATATGGATACTCGGGTTCGATCAACGCGGTAAGGCGCATTCGTAGGGCACATTAGCGGCACGCGTAATGTGCCGCATGGACCGAAACCACCCATTCGGCGGAATACTTTAAATCGCTATTCCGACCTGCGAGGGGTGTCACAGCAATTCTCATTATGGCCTGAAGCACCATGGCTTAGGCATTAGGTGATTTCCAATAATGAATCCACCAAAAGAATCGTCCACGAAAGACACGAAAAGCACGAACGAATCTTGCTTTTGTTCGTGCTTTTCGTGTCTTTCGTGGACTCTGTTTTTTTTCTATGGATCAGATTCTTGATGGGATGTTCTTTCTTAGGAATCACCTTATGATGTCATCGTCTCAAAAGAAAACCTCACGCAACGACGCAACGGCGCAACGTAAAATGGCTCTTCGTTGCACCGTTGCGTCGTTGCGTGAAACCTTTTGTTGCTGTTTTGGTGCTGAGATGCCCAAACTTCCAAGGGTTTACGCCAAACAGAGAATGGCTTAGGCTATCACCTGTGCTTTGCCCGGAATCAACGAATGCTGTAAGATTCATAATCATGCACACCTTCATCGAACTGCCCGTCTTCACCCGATTTGCCGACGATTACTTCACCGAAGGGGAACTAGCCGACTTGAAGACGGCGATAGCCAGCGACCCGGCAGTGGGCGACGTGGTGCCCGGTACGCACGGGGTTCGCAAACTACGCTGGAAACGCCAAGGGAGAGGCAAACGCGGAGGCGTTAGCTTCTTGTATTACGTCCAAGATGCGCGGGGCCGAATCTGGCTGTTGACGGTGTACGCCAAGAGTGCTCGAGAGAACATCGCCGCTTCAACCTTGAATGCCTTGCGGGAGATTGCCGACCATGCCGAAATTATCTGAAACCCACAAACTGGCTCGCGATGCCAAGCGCGACCTCAACGCCGAATTGCTCGAATCCATCGATCACCTGAAGGCCGGTCAACTGGGCCGGGTCTCCGTGGTGGCAGCGGACGGGCGCATTGTCGAGTCGCCGATTGCGCGGGTGCGCATGGCCTCGCGCCTGTCGCCCAGCCAGTTTGCCGATTTGTTGGGCGTGTCGGTGCAAACCTTGCGAGCGTGGGAGCAGGGAGAGGGCGAACCCGCCGGGGCGGTGAAGACATTGCTGCGCATGGCCGATCGACACCCCGATGTGTTGCGGGAACTGGCTGAATAAACACTTGCTTGAACAAATAATCTCACTGGCAGCTTAAGGTTTAATTGATGGAAAACCAAGACATCCTCAACCAACTCGCAGCAGTGTTGGAAGAACGCAAATCCCAAGACCCGCAAAAATCCTATGTGGCCGGCCTTTATGCCAAAGGACTGGACCATATCCTGAAAAAAATCGGCGAGGAAGCGACCGAAACCGTCATTGCCGCCAAAGATGGTGAAGCCGACAAGATTGTGTATGAAATGGCCGACCTGTGGTTTCACTGCCTAGTGCTGCTGGCCCAACAAGGTCTCCGCCCGGAAGCGGTCACCGCCGAATTGCAACGCCGTTTTGGGCTTTCCGGTCTGGAAGAAAAAGCCTCGCGCAAATAAACATCGCTAGGGATAACATCGCTCAAAGCGATGTTATCCCTAGGCATTACGCTGAACAGACCATGCCAAAACCAATCAGACTTTCGGCCTTTCTTCTCTATCTATTCCTCTTCCCGGTAATTTCCCTTGCAGGCCCACACCAAGCCGCCATTGCCAGCGCCCACCCCTTGGCGACGGCGGCGGGGTTTGAAATCTTGGAGCAGGGTGGCAATGCTTTTGACGCGGCGATTGCGGTTTCGGCGACCTTGGCGGTGGTCGAGCCTTCCGGTTCCGGCTTGGGGGGTGGAGGGTTTTGGTTGCTCAAACGAGCCAAAGACGGCAAAGAAATTATCGTCGATGGTCGCGAAAAAGCGCCTTTGGCCGCACACGAGGACATGTATCTGGATGCGCAAGGCAACCCAATTACTCAGCTTTCATTGGATGGCGCACGGGCGGCGGGCATTCCGGGATTGCCCGCCGCTTTGGCGCATCTGGCGAAAAAATACGGGCGGCTTCCGTTGCTGAAATCTTTAGGTCCCGCCATACGCCACTCGGAATCAGGGTTCGAGGTTGGCGACAGTTATCTAACGGCGGTGAAAGCCAGGGAAAAAGCCCTGCAAGCCTACCCGGCCTCGGCAGAAATTTTCCTAGACCAAAATGCCACGCCCAAGCCGGGATTTCGCTTAGTGCAAAAAGATTTGGCGGCGACTTTGCGGCGTTTGGGAGGGTCGGGCCATGCCGGGTTTTATCGCGGGGAAACCGCCGCCAAATTGGTTGATGCGGTGCTAAAAGCCGACGGCATTTGGACTCGCGAAGATTTGGAAAAATACAAAATCGTTGAACGCCGGCCAATGCTTGGAGAATATAGGGGCATCCGCATCGTCAGCACCCCGCCGCCTTCCAGTGGGGGTGTTGTATTGTTGGAAGCCTTGAATATCCTTGCCGCCTACGATCTGGAATCCGTGGACACCATCACCCGCAAACATCTCATCATAGAAGCCTTGCGCAGGGCTTATCGCGACCGGGATTTATACATGGGCGATCCTGATTTCATCAAAAATCCGGTCAACCGACTCACCAGCCAAGACTATGCCGCCGGTCTGCGGGTCGCGATTAGGACTGATCGCACATTGCCCAGCGAAAACCTTAGTGATGCCGCAAGCCCTGCCCTGCAAGGCGACAACACCAGTCACTTTTCCATCATTGACCGGCAGGGCAACCAAGTGGCGGCAACCCTCAGCATCAACCAAAGTTTTGGCTCGGCCTTCGTCGCCGAAGGCACTGGCGTGTTGTTGAATGATGAAATGGACGATTTCGCCGTCAGCCCCGGCAAACCAAATTCCTATGGCCTAGTGGGCGGCAACGCCAACAAAATCGAGCCGGGTAAGCGTATGTTATCCAGCATGACACCGACCTTCCTGCAAACTAAAGACCGCATAGCCATTTTGGGGACGCCGGGCGGCAGCCGGATAATTTCCATGGTATTGCTGGCTGTCCTCGATTTTGCCGAGGGCCATGGCCCCCAATCCTGGGTTTCGATTGGACGATTCCACCATCAATACTTGCCTGATGTGGTCGAATATGAGCCAGGGGCTTTTGGTGCAGAGGCTATTCGTGGCTTGGAAAAATTGGGCCATAAACTCAAGGCAACCGCCAAGCCTTACGGCGACATGCAAGCCATTTTGTGGGATAAGGCCAACGGCTCATTGGAAGCAGCCAGCGACCCGCGGGGAGAGGGGTTGGCAATTCCCATTTTGGCGAAAAAGCCCGTATTGTAGCGCGGGTAGTGTCTCAGTTCTGGACATTGCACGGAAGTTTATCTACCATCGGAAGCACAAAGCCGAGTCAGCACTGGACTAGGCGTTTTCCCCTATGGAACGTTGTACAACAGTCACTAGGGTACAATGATACTTGCATGGTATTGCAAGTGATGGCGTCTTCCCGGAAGCGCCAACACTGAGGTCAATCGTCACGCCATCGCACGAACCGCGCAATGGGCCAGTCACTTTCGGAGAGTAATAATGAACAGGAAATTAATTTGGCTGGTGCTCGCATTCGCAGCAGCAGCCCAGGCCGATGCGCCAGAAGTCGAACCACAGCAATTCCCGTCCTTGAAGCCATTGCAGCAGCAAGCGGTGGCCGCTCACTTGACGGCTAAGATAATTGGGGAACATCACTACAAGCCTGTTGCCCTTGACGATGCCTTGTCGGAGAAAATATTCGACAGTTACCTGAAAGCGCTTGATTCCGAGAAAATGTTTTTTGTCCAAGCCGACATCGACCAATGGAAAGAAGCCCGCACCCGGCTCGACGATGCCGTTCTGACGGATGACCTTGAACTTCCTTTCACCCTCTTTAACCTCTATGCCAAGCGTGCGGTCGAACGTTTCACCTATGCCCGCACCCTGCTCAAGGCAGGGTTCGACTTTCAGCAAAACGAAAGCTACCAATACCTTCGCGAAAAAGAACCGTGGGCGAAGTCCGAGGGTGAAATTCGGGAATTGTGGCGTAAACGGGTCAAGAACGACTGGCTACAGCTAAAGCTCACCGGCAAAGGCGACAAAGGCGATAAAAAAATCGCCGAAACCTTGGATAAGCGCTACGCGAACTTCCTGAAACGGATGGCCAAGCTAAAGAGCGAGGACGCCTTTCAAATTTTCATGAACGCGTACACCATGACGGTGGATCCTCACACCAATTACATGATCCCCAAGACATCGGAGAATTTCGACATAGCCATGCGGCTCTCGCTGTTCGGCATCGGTGCTGTGCTGGAAGACAAAGACGACTACACCACGATCAAGGAACTCGTGCCCGGCAGCCCTGCGGCGCTATCAGGAAAGCTGGAAGTAGGGGATCACATCGTCGGCGTGGCGCAAGGCGACAAGGATGCCATGACCGACGTGGTTGGCTGGCGTCTTGACGACACCGTTGCACTCATTCGCGGGCCGACGGACACCGTTGTCGTACTTGATGTCATCCCCTCCGATGCCGGTCCAGACTCCGCCCACAAGCTGGTCTCGCTGATCCGTAAAAAAATCAGCTTGGAAGACCAGGCCGCCAAAAAAACGATTCTTTCCCTCAATGACAAAGGCGCGTCGCGCCGCATCGGCGTGATTTCCCTGCCCACCTTTTATGAGGATTTTGAGGCCCGGCGCAAAGGTGAATCGGATTACAAAAGCGCCGCACGGGATGTGTCGCGCTTGCTCGGCGAATTGAAAGCCGAAAAAGTCGATGGCGTGCTGATGGATCTGCGCAATAACGGGGGTGGTTCGTTGAGCGAGGCGATTGAATTGACCGGCTTGTTTGTCGGCGCAGGCCCGGTCGTGCAGCAACGGAATGCCAATGGGGTGATCACGGTGATGAATGACAATGCCCTCGGTGTGGCATGGGATGGCCCGCTCGGTGTCCTGATCAACAGGGGTTCGGCATCCGCGTCGGAAATATTTGCCGCCGCCATCCAAGACTACCATCGCGGACTGGTGATCGGAGAAACGAGTTTTGGCAAAGGCACTGTGCAAACAATGGTCAATTTGGACCAACTTACCCACACCCAAGCACCTCAACTCGGCGAGCTGAAGCTCACCATTGCCCAGTTCTTCCGTATCAACGGAGGCACGACGCAACTGCGTGGCGTAACACCGGACTTCAGTTTGCCAATGACCTCGGATGCCGAGCATTTTGGGGAATCAAGTTATGACAACGCACTCCCCCCGATGCAAATCAAGGCTGCCGATTATCATGCGGCCACCGGGAAACCTGACACCTTGCCGATGCTGCAACAGCGGCATGACCAGCGTGTCGCCAAAGACAAGGACTATCAGTATCTGCTTGACGATCTCGGCGAGTTCAACCAGCGGCGCAATAAAACCTCAGTTTCCCTCAATGAGGCTGAACGGCGTCGCGAACGCGATGCCATGGAAGCGAAGTTGAAATCGCGCCAAAAAGAAGACGGTGCCAAGGCAGATAAACCCTCTTCAAATCCCGTCACGCCCCCTTCGGTCGAAACCGACACGGATTTAGATACGGATGGCGACCAAGCGGAAGTAAAACAGAAGAAGAAATCCAAGGATGCCCTGCTGTACGAGGCGGCCTATACGCTGGGCGACCAAGTGGGTCTACTGAAAACACATCCCGACCCCGCTTCACGGACACCAGGGAAACCTTTACGATCGGCAAAAGGTAATTGAATGCAATATCAGAACGCTGAAGCCCTTACAGCGTTTTTAATTCCAATTGATTACGTTGTTTAAGTTTTGAAATCGTTGGCGGCAAAGGGTTGCCGCCCTACAGTCCTTGTTACGCAGTAGGTCGGCAACCCTTTGCCGACATTGGCGTAAATAAATAAATAAGTAA
>CAIODU010000359.1 GCA_903857165.1 uncultured Methylococcaceae bacterium
AGCACCCCCCCATGAAACACCAACTGCCCCATGAACTCATCGCCTTGCTCCAAGCATTCGATGCGGGTGATGCCCGCGTTGGACACTTTGATATGGAAAAGATTGTTGAGGGGTATGTCTAGGATATAGGCAATCACCATGCGGATGACCCCGGCGTGGCAGACGAGTAGCAGGTGTTTGCCCGCATGGCGGTTGAGGATTTCATTCCACGCGGTGACGATGCGATGTTGGAAATCGGCCAAGCCTTCGGCGTCCTCGGGGCGGTTGTTCATCGGGTCGCGGTAAAAACGCTGGAGCAGGCCGGGGTCATAGCAGGAGATTTCATCGCGGGTCTTGCCCTGCCACGCACCGAAGCCGATTTCCTGCAGGCCAGGTTCCACTTCCAAGGGGATGCCGTGACGCCCGCTCAATTCCTCGGCGAAGGCCAGGCAGCGGCTGAGGGGGGAACTGACAATAACCTCCCAAGGGTGGTGGTTGCCCACCGCCCGCCGCATCTGTTCCCAACCGGTGGCTGACAAGGGATCATCCATCTGCCCGCGATAACGGCTTCCGCCCACGGGTTCGCCGTGGCGGATTAGGTCGATCAGGGTGGTGATCCGGTCATTGGTAATCACGGTTTTCCGGACCTCTCCAGATCACGCCTGGCCAGACGCGCCGCTTCGCGCACCCGCTTCGGGGCGGTTCCGCCAATCAAATCACGGGAGGCCACCGAGCCTTCCAACGTCAACACCTCAAACACATCCGACGCGATGATAGGGGAAAGTTTTTGCAACTCAGGCAAGGAAATCTCGGATAGATCCCGCTTGGTTTCCACACCCAGGCGCACCGCCTTGCCGACAATCTCATGGGCATCGCGGAAAGCCACGCCTTTGCGGACCAGATAGTCGGCCAAGTCGGTGGCGGTGGCGAACCCCTTCTTTGCCGCTTTTACCATCGCCTTACGGTTGGGGCGGACATGGGGCATCATGTCCGCAAAGGCGCGCAAACATTTCTTCAAGGTGTCCACCGTGTCGAATAGAGGTTCCTTGTCCTCTTGGTTGTCTTTGTTGTAAGCCAGTGGCTGGCTTTTCATCAGGGTCAGCAGGGCGAACAGTGCCCCAAAAACCCGACCCGCCTTGCCGCGCACCAACTCGGGCACGTCGGGGTTTTTCTTCTGCGGCATGATGGACGAACCGGTGCAAAAGGCATCCGGCAGATCGATGAAGCCAAACTGGCCACTGATCCATAATATCAACTCTTCCGAGAAGCGCGACAAATGCATCATGATCAGGCTGGCGCAGGCGGCGAATTCGATGGCGAAGTCACGGTCGCTGACGGCATCCAAGGAATTGGTGGCTGGATGGGAAAAGCCCAATAACCCGGCGGTGAGGGCGCGATCCAGCGGGTAGCTGGTGCCGGCCAAAGCCGCCGCGCCCAAGGGCATGATGTTGACTCGCTTGCGGCAGTCGGACAAGCGCCCGCAGTCACGGTTTAGCATGTCATGCCAGGCCATCATATGATGGCCGAAGGTGATGGGCTGCGCGACTTGCAAATGGGTGAGCCCGGGCATGATGGTGTCAGCCTCCCGTTCCGCCAGATCGATCAGCGCAATTTTCAGGCGAATCAACTCCTCGGTGATGGTGTCGATTTCGGCGCGCAGGAATAGCCTGATATCAGTGGCCACCTGGTCGTTGCGCGAACGTCCGGTGTGTAGTTTTTTGCCCGCATCGCCAATGCGGTCAATCAAGCGGGCTTCGATGTTCATATGCACGTCTTCCAACTCGACCGCCCAATGGAAGTCACCCCGTTCAATATCGTCAAGAATGCCCTCCAGCCCTTCGATAATCGCCCTGCCCTCCTTTTCGTTCAGTATGCCAATGCGCACCAGCATGGTGGCGTGGGCGATGGAGCCTTGGATGTCATAAGGGGCAAGCCGCTTGTCGAATTCGATGGAGGCGGTGAAAGCTTCCACGAAGGCATCGGTCGCCTCGGTAAACCGTCCCGCCCAGGGTTTGTTTTCGCTGCTCATGGGTTCTCCTGTGGAATGTTGTGTTGACTGGCATTATACCCGCATCCAGGGCCACACTGGTTGGGCGCGGCTTTCTTTATTGTTTGGGTGACATGCATGCGATCCTCGATTGTTCAAAGAATGCAAAAAAAGTGTTTCACAATCTGTTAAAATCTCCCCGCCCTAATGGGCAGTAAAATGACGAAAAATAACCGTACCCATAACAAAAGAGGAGAACGCATGTCGCTCATTACTTGGACCAAAGAAGAATTCGGCACTAACGTCACCATCGCCGACGATCAGCATAAGGTGCTTTTTGGCATGCTCAACGATTTGCATGATGCCGTTCCCGCAGGTGACCGTGCGGCAATCGGTGCCAAGCTCGATACCCTGGTCAACTATGTCGTCGAGCATTTCGCGGAAGAAGAGCGCCTGATGACATCGACCGGCTACCCCGACTACGATGCCCACAAGGCGGAACACACCAAGCTGCTGGAGACCTGCGGCGGCGTGGCGGCAAAATTCCATGCGGGCGAACTGGAACTCACCCAAGACACTACCGCTTTCGTCAAGGATTGGCTGGTCACCCACATCCCCAATGTCGACAGAAAGTACGCCCCACACCTGAACAGCAAGGGCATTAACTAGCCTCTCGGCATGCCGGTGCGGTGAATTGTCCCGCGCCGGTTTCAAGGCCGCACCCCCTTAGATAGTCTACAATCCCCCAGTTGACCCATGGACGGCAAACAAGCCACGGGGTGGGGCACATCGAATCCAGTCTGCATCCCCGTTTTGATTCATGCCCGTCACACCATGATTTTATTAGAATAATTTGAATCAGGGAAGAAAAATAGACCACCAAACCAGCATTGGCGTTTATTCAAAATTGCGCCTGTAGTAGCATTGGCAGCATAAAAATACGGCCGGGTATGCCGGCTGCAACATCAACGGCGAATATAGGAATCAAATATGGCTCGGTGTACCCAACTTCCAGCATGGCAAGTCTTGCAAGAACATCAATGGGAAATTGCCCGCCTACACATGCGGGACTTGTTTTCTGCCGGCACTCAACGTTTCGAACGCTATTCGGTGCGGCTGGATGACATGCTCTTCGACTATTCCAAAAACCGCATCACCGACGAGACCCTTGGGTTTTTGTTCGATCTGGCCCGCCAGGCCGGCTTGCCTGAAAAGGTCGAGGCCATGTTTCGGGGCGACAAGATCAATGTCACCGAAAAACGTGCCGTCTTGCACACCGCCTTGCGCAACCGTTCCAATCGGCCCGTCTTGGTCGATGGGGTGGATGTCATGCCGGGTGTCAACCGTGTGTTAAAACAGATGCGCCAGTTCAGCGATGCGATACGCTCCCAAGAATGGCGCGGCTATACCGGCAAGCCCATCAGCAACGTCATCCACATTGGCATCGGTGGTTCCGACTTGGGGCCAAAGATGGTGGTGAAGGCATTGACACCTTACTGCCGGCCCGAGTTGACGGTGGATTTCGTCTCCAATGTGGACGAGGCCGATTTGGTGGAGGCGATCAAAAACTTGGATCGCGAAACCACGCTGTTCATCGTCGCATCGAAAACCTTCACCACCCAAGAGACCATGACCAATGCCCTGTCCGCCCGCGACTGGTTCATGGCCGGGGTGAAAGACAAGGAGGCCATCGCCAAGCATTTCGTGGCCGTCTCCTCCAATGCCGAAAAAGTGGAAGCCTTTGGGATAGACACGAAAAACATGTTCGAATTCTGGGATTGGGTGGGTGGACGCTATTCCCTATGGTCCGCCATTGGCCTGCCGATTGCCGTGGCCGTCGGCATGGACAATTTCGAACGGCTATTGGCCGGTGCCCACAAGGTTGACGAGCATTTCCGCACCGAGCCGTTGGAGGGCAATATTCCGGTGATCATGGGCTTGCTAGGCATCTGGTACAACAACTTCTTTGGTGCGCAAACCCAAGCCATTCTGCCCTATGACCAATATCTTGATTTTCTTGCGGACCATCTTCAGCAGGCGGACATGGAAAGCAATGGCAAGAGTGTGGACATTGACGGCAAACGGCTCGATTACGACACCGGCCCGGTGATCTTCGGTCAGGCCGGGACGAACGGCCAACACGCCTTCTATCAATTGATCCACCAAGGCAGCAAACTGGTCCCCTGTGATTTCCTCGCCGCCGCGCACAGCCATCACAAACTCTCCGGTCATCACGAAGCCTTGCTCTCCAACTTCATTGCCCAAACCGAGGCCCTGATGCGGGGCAAAACCACAGAAGAAGCAAGGGCGGAATTGATTGAGGAAGGCGTGCAGGAAGAACGGCTTGACAAGCTTGCCATGGCCAAGACCTTCCCCGGCAACAAGCCCTCCAATTCGTTCCTTTACCAAAGCCTCAATCCCGAGACCTTGGGTGCGTTGATCGCCCTTTACGAACACAAAGTCTTTGTGCAGGGGGCCATTTGGAACATCAATTCGTTTGACCAGATGGGTGTGGAATTGGGCAAGCAACTCGCCAAGAAAGTGTTGAAAGACATGACGGACGACGAGACGGTGACGGCCCACGACTCATCCACCAACGGACTGCTCAATTACTACAAATTCCTGCGCTAAGCCATGGACGGCCAAACGCTCGTTTTTGCCGACCCCGCCGCCGTGGCCGAGGAAGCCGCCCGGCGTTTCGTCAGTGCCATGGCGGAGCGGGCGGGCGGGCGGTTCAGCTTGGCGCTATCGGGTGGCTCCACCCCGCAACGTTTTTACCGGCTGTTGACCGCATCGCCTTGGCGGGAACAAATCGACTGGGGCAGTCTGCACGTCTTCCTTGCTGACGAACGCTTTTTGCCGTCCGGCCACCCCGACAGTAATTTCCGCATGATTCGGGAAACGTTGATTGACCCGCTTGCGGCGGAAGGGCGCGGGGTAGTCAAGCTCCCCGCTTGCAACATCCACCCCATGCCAACCGACGGAACGGTCGAAGACAGTGCCATCCGCTACGAAGCCGGGCTGAAAGGCTTTTTTGGCGAATCCCCACCCCGCTTCGATCTTATTGTGCTGGGCATGGGTCCTGACGGCCACACCGCATCGCTATTCCCGAGTCACATTCACCCAAAAGGCCCTTGGGTATTGCCCGTCCACAACTCCCCCAAGCCCCCGCCGACCCGACTTTCCTTGAGCTTGGAAATCATCAACCAGTCCCGGCATGTGTTTTTTCTCGTCACCGGCCACGACAAGGCTGAAGCCTTGTCCAGTATTCGTAAAGCTTCAAAAGAAACCTTACCGGCGGGAACCGTGCAATTGAACGACGGGGAATTGATTTGGCTGGTGGATCAAGCGGCCTGGGGTGAATCATAAACAATTGTCCCATGTCGGAATAAGCCGCGTTAGCGGCGTTTCCGGCATCCGGTGGGCTGTCAGCCCAAGCTTGACGCTCCAAAAAAGCCCGTCATTCCGGCAGGGATCACCGGCATCTGGGGCATCTCCAACCCCTGCCCGCCTTGACCGGCGCGAAGAAACGCATAGGCTTGGGCCTTGGTGATTGTATCTTCTGCGGCGGCGATCCATTCGGCATGGAAACGGGAGGCATCCGTCATCCACTGCTTGACACCGTCGATTGCGCCCACGTTCCCATTCATCTCATCGGCCACGGCCGCAGCCAACAAAAGACCGGCATGTTCATTCCTTCCATTCCAACTAGGGCCTACAGCCCGATGAAACTCATCGTCGAGGATTTGGAGATAACCATCGTCAATCTGTTGACCGCGCCACTCGCGTAGCGCCACGGCCGCAATCTGCAATTTTTCGTACAGCGGTTTTTTCTCGGGGACGGCGGCGGTGAGTTCGTCAGCAAGGATTTCCAAGTGGGCCTGCAACAGCAGGGTCGGCATGCCACGGGCCGCAAGGACGCGGCCCAGCCACCGCACCTGCTGGTCCATCCTCGGTTGGTCGAATTGGCAAAGGGTGGCAAGCCATGCGCCGTCGCTTTTGGCAAAACGCTGGCCGCGCTCGCCATAGCGGGATTCAAAATAGGGAAACCGCTGCCAGCATGAATCGGCCGCCCTAAGGGATGCCTGGATCTCGCGCATGTCGGCGGGCACAGGATGCCGGCCGGCCTCGGGATTGATGGAAACCGCCAGATAAGCCTTGGACTCCGGTTTAAAAGGATACAGCGCGTCAAAGACAAACTTGACCTGTGTGAAGAACCGGCAGGCCGCATGGACCACTTGCTCGCGCCCGTCCGGCCCCAACTGGAGGGCGTCCATGCGCTGGCGGTACTGTGACCAATGGGCATCGACATCGGCCCCGTAATGGTTCAGATAGGACAGGCCATCATTGCCTTCCAATTGAAAGGCACGGGCCATTTGGGGCCGCAAGACCCGTGCGCCTAGCATCGACCCTTCCAAGACATAGACATAGCCCAGCAGCGCCAAAGGTTGGCGCAGTGACCGAAGGCGGATGTCCCCGGCGATTTGCAGCGCCTCCTCGACCGACTCTTTGATGTCTGCCACGGCTCGCGGTTCGAAATAGCGCAAATCTTTCTGCAGCGCAGGCAATTTCCGCATGCCACTGTCCCAGACGGAGGCGACAGTTTCGTCCGGGGAGCCTTCGATCTCATGCTCAAGCGCCCCATGGATGACGGACAAGGCCCGCAGTTGCCCCACATAAGACTCAATCGGCAGTTGGCCGGCGGCTAGGGCTTGAAAGAAAGGGGCTTCTTGCAAACGCGCATGGCACGCAAGCGTCGATGCCTTGAGTTCTTCCATCAAGGTCGGCTGCCCGGGGGTTTCTGGTTTCATTGACATTTTCCTTCCAGCATTTCGTCTAGTTTCTTGGACGGCAGGGCGGCAAAAAATGCCGCGCCGGCACCGGGCGTGCTTTCCACCCAAAGGCGGCCGCCATGGGCTTTGACGATCTTCTGCGCGATGGCAAGCCCCAGGCCCACGCTACGTTCTTTGGCGGTTTTCCGGGTGTTCGCCCGCCCGAATGCCGCAAACAGCCGGCCTTGTTCTTCTTGGGCGATGCCCGGCCCTTCGTCGCGCACCGCAAAGACCAAGCTTCGGTCGTCCCACTGTGAGGACAGCCAGACACGCTGGCCCGCCAATGAGTATTCCACGGCATTGCGCACTAGGTTTAGCAGGACTTGCTGCAATTTTGGCGCGTCCACGGGCAAACGGCGCCGGTCGTTGGTGGCATCCACCAGCAGGGCGACCTTCTTCTTTTCAGCCGCCAACTGGCAAATCGGCAGGATGTCACCGACGATTTCCACCACGCTGGCAGGCACCAGTTCCAGCCGCAGGTTCCCCGACTCGATCATGGACACATCCAAAAAATCGTCGATGATTTGTTGCATTCTGCGTGCGGCAGTCTGGATTTTTTCCAAATAGCACCGATGTTCCGCTGACAGTGTGTCGCCGGCACCGTCGAGGACGAATCCGTCGTAAATCATGATGATCCCGAGGGGGTTGCGCAAGTCGTGCGCCGCCATGCCGAGGAACTGGTTCTTGAGTTGGTTGAGTTCGAGCAGTTCCGCGTTGGCCTGGTGCAAAGACCGGGCGAGGTTGTTCAGTTCGCGGTTCAATCCGAGGACCTCGCTGTGCATCAATGCCTGCTCCTGGAAATCCATGCCGCCCAAGGCCAGCGTCCCCCCGGCAAGCGGGAAGAACCTGAAGTGATACGTCTCCGGCAACCCGGAGGCGGTTTTGATCGTCAACCGATGGGAACTGCCACGCTGTGCTGTGAGCCAGGTGAAATCCATTGAATTACTGAAATCAACCACCAGTTCGGCCAGCAAGCTTCCCTCAGTCCCCTCGGGCAACACACTCCGCGCCATCTCATTGACGGCGACAACGTGTAACTGGGCATCAAGGGTGAGGGCCAGCACGGGTGCCGTTTCCATCACATAGGCCAGCGCGGCCTCGGCCGCGTCAGCCTGCATGGCGTATGACCCACGCCTCCAGTTCGGCCAGCGAGGCCAGGTAATGCACCCCTGCGATCTGTTCTGCGCGTTCACGTCCGCCTAACAGAAAGGCTTGCCCGCCGACTAGGATGGGCAAATCGGCAAATGCGCCACGGACCGTCTCCGCCAAACTAAGCACGGCATCCAGGTTGGCATGGACCGCAACCGACAAAGCCACCACATCCGGACACTTGCCTTGGATGAGTCCAAGCAATTCCTGCGGTGATGTGCTGGCACCGAGAAAGTAGCCCCGCCAGCCGTTTGCTTCGAAAATGTCTGCCACCATTTTGCCGCCGATCTGGTGGTATTCGTTGGCCGAACAGGCGACCACCGCCGACTTGCCGACGCGCGGCAGCTTAAACAGGCGGGGGTAGATCAAGTTCATGAGACCCTCGGAAATCGCCGTTGCCAGATGCTCCGTGGCCACCGATATCTGATTCCGCTCCCACAGCACGCCCACCTCGTAAAGCGAGCGCTGGACAAGCCCGTCGTATAAGTGACACAAGTCCGGATTGGCCGCAAACCAAGCCTCGAAAATCTCTTGGCACTGACGTTGATCCCCGGCAATCAGGGCATTGAGATACCGACGGTACGATTTTTCGTTCATAAAAGCGGCGGGGGAATGCTGTCCACGAAAAAATATATCTGCTGATCAAAGGCCGGGGTGTCATCAGCAATTCTCATTATGGCCCCATTTCCGTCATTCCGGCATGGATGCCGGAATCCAGTGCCATGGACGGTGACATGTCGGTTGCGTAAGTGTTTGAAAAAGGCTTGATGGCGACCCCTAGACTCACATCCTTGTGACTGGATTCCGGCATCCATGCCGGAATGACGAGTCGTCTACAAGCACTTTGGCTCATAATGAGAATTGCTGGGCTGTCATGGCTCGCCTTGACAGGCGAAGCAAGCTTTGCCACCCGTGTAAGCGTAACCCAAATTTTTTGCCATTTCAACCCATGAACAGGTAGTCGCCTACTTGTTTATGGGATGTTCAAATCAAATTATTAGGCCGGAAGCACTTGACAGCCATGGCCCTCAAGTTGTAGCTTGGGAATCCGCGCAATCATCACAAGGTGTAAAATAGTGCCCCAGCCGAAGAAACCTGGTCGAGCGGAGGGAGGGGGGTTCAACGCCGAGGCGTTGAACAATGTCGTACAAACAATCGCCCTACTTGCCGCCGGCATCTGGGGGGTCTACACCTTCGTATACCAGGCCAAGGTCGTACCCAGTCTTGCGCCACCTACGCTTTCTGTCACCTGCACTGTCGAAAAGGCAGGCCAGCGGGGCAACCTGATGGCCATCCGTTCGACTGTCACACGCGCCAATGTCGGCCAGACGAAAAATGCCGTGGTTTGAATGCCACGGATTTTACGACCGAGCTTTCCCTCTGGTAATGGGGCAGTGAAGTTCGGGCAACGCACTCGATTTAAAGGGCGGGGCTTCCCACCTGTAGGGCGGCCTTCAAGGCTGCCAGCGGGCGCTCGCCTGCCGAAGCGGCATGAAGGCCACCCCACCGCCACTTGCTGCGTAACATCAGTTATCATGGTGGGGCATGCGATTTTCCTTGAGCCTTGTCCCGCCCATTTTTTGAGAGACTACTTATGATGCCGAAACAAAAGTTTGCCGCCTTGGTGTTGGGTGTTTTCTTGGCTTCCTGCGCGAGCGGGCAGCAACAGAAGGCCCCGCCTGATTTGCTTAAAACAGAATGGCTGCTGGAGGATTTGGCCGGCAAGGGGGTGCTGGACCGTGTCCAGGCGACCTTGGCCTTTCCCAGCCCCAACGAAGTCGCCGGCCAGGGTTCGTGCAACCGATTTTTCGGCGGGGTCAAAATCAGCGGCGAATCGATTAAGTTCGACGCTTTGGCTTCCACCCGTATGGCTTGCGCGAGTGAAGCGGTCTCGAATCAGGAGGCAAGCTATTTGAAAGCGCTTGAAGGGGCTGAAAAGATTGTCATGGACGGCCCTTATCTGTTGATCCACTCGAAGGGATTGGAAAAGCCTTTACGTTTTACCCAGATTAACCAAACCGGCAAGCCCTAAGGGGGCATTATTCACTGATGTTACGCAGGGAGCGCCAAAGCTTGCTTTGGCAACGTATCCGTCAAGGCTTCGCCTTGATGTCAAAGCAAGCTTTGACGCTCCAGCCATAGGCCCATGCGTAACATCAGTTATTCAAATCAAGCCATAGGAAAACCCATGCATCAGACCAATGACGAATCATTCGACCTCAACCTAGTCCGCCAAGGCCCGATGTTTCACTATCAGCGGCGTTTTCGGCTAATCCAGTCAGACCATGAACTCAGCATCGGCCGACGCATACTCTTTGCGATTCTGATCACTTGGGTGCCCATCATGGTTTTTGCCCTGCTGCAAGGACAGCTTTTTGATCATGCCGACCCGTTGCTGCGGCATTTCGGCGTACACAGCCGTTGCCTGATTGCCATTCCGCTCCTGATTGTCGCCGAAGGTCTGGCGCAAACGTTCATGCCGTTGATTGTAGGCGAATTCGTCAAATCGGGTTTGGTGCGCGAGGAACACATTCCCGCCTACCGGCAAGCAATAGACGATGCCAAACGCCTGCTCAACTCCACCCTTGCATTCCTGGTTATTGCCGGGGCGGCGTTACTGAGTGTGATCTTTGCCGTCACCCACATTCGCGAAGTCCATGAGACGGCTTGGGCCATGGGCCAAGGCCAAGATTTGGCTTCCTTGGGCATGGCGGGTTGGTGGTTTATCTTGGTTTCCAGACCGGTCTTTAACATTCTGATGGGCGTTTGGTTATGGCGCGTGGCCTGCCTGTTCATATTTTTCCGTTCAGTTTCCAAGCTCGACCTCGACCTCGCGCCGACCCATCCCGACAAGGTGGGCGGCTTGGGTTTTCTGGAAGAAGCGGTGATTATTTTCGTGCCGGTCGTGCTGGCCTCATCCGTCGTGCTGGCCTCGAACTGGGCGCATAACGTGCTGTACCATGACGTGCATGTGGCCTCATTGAAACCGTTGGCAATCCTATATTTGCTTTTGGTCTTGGGTATTTATCTGTCGCCCTGGCTGGCCTTCAGATCCAAGCTGAAGAAATTCAGAAGGCACTCCAAATTCGCCTATGGCGCATTGCTGGCGAAACACGCGCAGATGGTTGACCGTCGCTGGATCAAAGGGGAAAGCGTGGAGAACGGCGAATTGCTGTGCGCACCCGAAATTGGCCCCGTTGCCGATGTCGTCAGCCTTTTCGGCGTGGTGGAGGGCATCCGCACCGTGCCTTTGCGCAAGAAAGCCATCGTCCAGCTTGCTGGGGCTGCTTTGTTGCCTTTGATACCCGTATTTGCCATTGAAATTCCGGTCAAGGAATTGCTAAAGCAACTGGTGGGGGCGTTGTTTATTTAATGCGACCCTTGCCAGATTCAGAATCAAGCATTATTCCCATGACAAACCGTTCACCCTTCTGAGAGGAAACCCATGAAACCCGCCAAACAAACCCAACCAGGCTTCACTTACGGAGATTACCGACAATGGCCGGAAGGCGAACGCTGGGAACTCATAGCCGGCGAAGCCTATGCGATGAGCCCGGCACCTACGCGCACCCATCAAATGATTTTGGGGGAAATTTTCCGTCAAATCGCAAATTTCTTGGAAGACAAACCCTGCCAAGTTTACATTGCCCCATTCGATGTGCGCCTACCCGAAAGGAATGAAGCGGATGATGCAATAGAAACCGTCGTGCAGCCTGACCTTGTGGTGGTGTGCGATGCATCGAAATTGGATGAAAAAGGTTGCCGGGGCGCACCGGATTGGGTCATCGAAGTGTTGTCGCCCTCCACCGCCAGCAAGGACCATGTGCGCAAGAAATCCCTCTATGAACGCCACGGTGTCCGCGAATATTGGCTAGTCCACCCCACTGACCAACTCCTGACCCGCTATCTATTGGAAGGCAATGCATTCGGCCCGGCCCTGATTGAAGAAACCGCTGGTTTTACCGAGGTGGCCGTCTTGCCGGGTTTGGCGATAGAGTGGGGGTTTATGGCTGCCGGGTAGAAGGCTTGCTTGTTGATGGTGAAGACTTGTGTATCAATCCCAATCCTTACAGGAGCAACAAATCATGAGTTGGAAAGACCGTATTAGCCACGAGCCGGAGATTTGCCATGGCAAGCCTTGCATCAAAGGAACCCGAGTCATGCTTTCAGTGATCCTTGATAATCTTGCCGCTGGTGAAAGCGTGGAAGAAATCAAACGTGGTTATTCAATCGAAATGGCAGACATTCAAGCGACCCTGCTTTACGCCGCAGAGCTTGCGAAGGATAGGGTGATTAACTTGCCTAGGGAAGCTGCTTGATGCGGTTCAAGATTGATGAAAATTTGCATAGTGATACGGCGGAATTTCTGCGCCAACAAGGATTTGATGCCATGACCGTTGGTGAGCAAGGTCTTAGTGGTCAGGCTGATAACGTGATTGCCCAAGTATGCCAATATGAAAAAAGGGTACTCGTAACGCTTGATCTTGATTTTGCTGATATGCGCCGCTATCCACCAAACCAATACTCAGGGTTGGTGGTGCTTCGATTGACTGACCAGAGTCGGCCTTCCGTGTTACGAACCTTGTCCCGTATCCTTCCTCTTTTCCAAGCCGAAAAGTTAATAGGTCAATTGTGGATTGTTGATGATAACAAACTCAGAATTCGTACTGCCTGAGTCCGAAACTAAAGGCGGAGTGGCGGTTTAGCGGATTCCGCCGGATGTTTCAATTTCCACATCCGGCGTAATATACGCGGAGTGCCGCTACAGCGACTTCTGGGCGAGACGGCCACGACGGCCCGCAGCCAAAGCCAGCAAGCCGATGCCAAACAGGGCAATCGAATCCGGCTCTGGAATATTGAGGGTCGCAAAAGGCGAACTCAAAGTTCCACTAGCCGAGTAAGAGGTTCCGCCCGAAAACGTAAAGCTCCAGCGTAAGGAAGTCTCGGTTGCTTGACAGGTATTGCTACCGGTGGCGCAGCCTAATAGTTGTGTGCCTATAGGGTCACTCACTGGCGTTAACATGCCTTTCGTGTAAACGTCCATAAAGTTGGCGCTGCGAGACACGACAGTCAATTGATCTACCACATAAGTGCCAAAACCAGCCGTGATATTCCATGTATCCCTGGTTGTTTGAAGGCCCGGGTTAGTGACACTAACAGGCTGAAGTCCCATCGTAAAAATGTTAAAGTCGGGTACGTTAGTATAGTCGCCTGATTTAACCGAACCTATAAAAGGCGAAGCGATAGTTAAAGTGGTGAAATTGGAAAGATCCGTCCCGCCCTGATTGGTTACTCCACCCGTTCCGATAGCGGAGGTGCCATTTATGCCAACGGGTGCGGCATTGGCATTTGCGGCAAACATGCCGATTCCAAGTGCCAGACTGACCATCACTGCTGATTTTTTTAAGCTGCTTGTCATTGGTTTACCCCTTTAAAATGTTATGAAAAAAAACCTAACCCTCAGAAGAACTTGCAAAATTGATTAAAGCAAGCTGAACCATTGGCACTGAAGGCCTAAGGATGAGGCAATCTGTCCAAAGCGAGTAAGACAGAAGGTTCTCACAACTCGGAAATCGTCACCACATGGACAGGCTACGCAAAACTTTATCACAGTTTTGGATCGGCATTCAAGCACCCATTCACCATCCCCTTCTTTAAATCGGAAAAACTTTTTTTATATAACAAAATCAATGACATATAAACCACGGCCTTTTTCATTTGCTGGAGCATAAGTTAAGAAAAACCTCGTCGTTCCGGCATGGACCGCCGGAACCCAGATTCCAAGGATGGCGCGGCTTGGGGGCGTCCCTGCAATCTGGATACCGGCAATCCCTGCCGGTATGACGGCGTATTGCCCGTTCCCAATCTCCAGATTGGGAACGCAGCCTTCAAGCCGCCTCCCGCACATCCACCACCAGACGCTTGCCAAAAATAGCCAAGGCATTTTCAATTTGTTCGATGCGGCTTTTGTGCCTTAGGGAAAGCAAGCGTTCAGCCATGATCGGGGTAATGTTCAAACGCTGCGCCAAATCATCGGGACTCATGTTCACAGCCAGCATCGCGTTATACAATGCAATCTTTCCAGCCAGTATGACGGGAAAAGCAACGCAAGTTTGCCCATAAACAGGGGAAGCTTCCGGTATCGTTTGCCGGTCTTGCATGTAAGCATCAAACATCGTGACTAAGGCATCTTGGGCCATCATCAACGCATCTTTTTTATTATCCCCTTGAGTTATCGCTTCGGGTACGTCGGGAAACGTCACCACGAAGCCGCCCTCCTCGGCAGGATCAAGCATAACCGGATAGATCAACATAGTTTCACCTCACTTCAAGCCTAGTTGTTTTTTTACACCTTCAACCAATCCTTTTTTCAATTCCTTGGCTGCTCCATGCATAGGAATTTCAGACTTTTTGTCACCGAGCCTTACGATAACGTGACCTGAACCGCTTTTTTTGGTCTCGAAGGTGCAGCCTTTCGATGCCAACCACCTTTTAACTGATGTTACGCAACGGCCTAGGATTGGAGCGTCAAAGCTTGCTTTGACAGGCGAAGCAAGCTTCGCATTTCCCGCTCTCTTGTCAAAGCAAGCTTTGACGCTCCCGTCATCCCTCTTTCGCGTCCATGCGTAACAT
>CAIODU010000360.1 GCA_903857165.1 uncultured Methylococcaceae bacterium
CGTCCGCCGCGCCATCTGGGCTGGCAAGTATTTCGTCAACTCCAAAACCGGCAGCGACCGGTTGGAATTATCTTGCCGTGACTGGGATGCCTTGCTGGATCAACTCGCGGCGGTGGCTTAAAAAGGCCAAAGTCGAGACAAAGACCCCCAGTCTATTGATTTAAAACTTTTTAGACCCCAGCGTTTATCCATTTCCTTCAGAATAGCCGAGTGCAAAGGCTGTTGGCTGGAAAACCCGATATTGCAGTTTCGCCTCACTGACAAAAACCGATCCCCGGTATTATCTTCCACTGCGTTCCATTGAATGCGGCAACCGTTGCTTTCTGCTACCAAGGCGTAGTCAAAGCGTTTTGTCGCCCAACCGGAACTTGTTTTATCCAAATAGACATGAACTTGCAATTCATTGTCTGCGTTGGCAGTCAAAGGCAAAAGAGCGATTAGTGTCAATAAAAGATAATTAATTCGTTCTCTGATTTCAAGGAGTCGGACGAAGTGTTTTCCAGCAATGGATTTCACACTGCAAGCTCGAAAACTCTGTCGTTTTCGGAAATTTCGATTGTCTCCAAATCCACTGAAAGGCAAGCTTCGATGGCCTCGTACAGGTTTGTCACCAGTTCTTCCATGGTGTCGCCTTGGGTGGCACAGCCTAAAATTGCCGGCACCTCCGCCCAATACCCACCTTCCTCGGCAGGATGAATGATGACTTTCAACTTCATATCACTAGCCTCTAAAACAGGCCGAATGCCGGAAACGGTCGCTGTGCGACCTTATTCCGGCCTACTCGGTACGACAGTGACATTTAATTCCGCAGGAATTAAATGTAAGCACTCTGATAGCTTTCCAACACCCGGATGTAGTTGGCACGTTCAAAAGCCCCTGGGTTGGCGACTTTGCCACGGCTCATGCTGCCCCTGATTTGCTTGACGGAGGAGAATTTCCGCGCCTCCATCCACGCCTTCAGACCTTCCAGCAATGTGTTGGTGTAGGCAGGGCCATGGCGTAATAGCGAGGAGGTGGTCATCACCGCGTCGGCACCCGCCAGCAGATACTTGATGACTTCATCCGGGTTTTCCACGCCTCGGGTTGCGGCAAGCGAAGCATTGAGTTTGCCGTGCAGTATCGCGATCCAGAGCAGCGGCAGGCGAATCTCGCCGGCGGAACTTAAGCCCAAGGAAGGCGTGACTTCAAGCTCTTGAATGTCAATGTCCGGCTGATAGAACCGGTTGAAAAGCACCAAGGCATCGGCACCCGCCTCATCCAGGCGTTTCGCCATGTGTCCCATCGCGCTGAAGAAGGGGCTGAGTTTCAGTGCCACCGGTATGCTGACGGTCGATTTGACTGCGGACAGAATGTCCAGATAGCGCTGTTCAATCTCGTCACTCGTGGCATCAAGATTGGGTTCGACCGAATAGATGTTCAATTCCAGCCCGCTGGCACCGGCTTGCTGCATCTGCTTGGCATAGTCGATCCAGCCATCTCCGGTGACGCAGTTGAGACTGGCAATGATCGGCACATCGGCTGCTTCCGAGGCTTGATGCAAAAGCTCCAGATAGCTTTCCGGGCCAACCTGATACTCATCGACTTCGGGGAAATAACTGAGTGACTCGGCGAAACTTTGCGTACCCGACTCCATCAAGTGGGAGAAAGCCTCGTTTTCGTACCGAATCTGTTCTTCAAACAATGAAAACATCACCACCGCCGCCGCGCCGCCGTCCTCCAGGCGTTTAATGCCGTCCAATGTTCCCGATAACGGCGATGCCGATGCGACGATGGGATGTTGCAGTTCCAGCCCCATGTAGGTTGTTGTCAAGTCCATAACTGACTCCTCTATTTTTTCGATTTTTGTTTGACGCTTGCGTCAGGATGAAAATGGGCACCGCTCCCGCTCGCCATTTCCTCGTAGATTTCCCATTTCTGGTTGATCACCTTTTGTGCCAATTGCATCAGTTGCTCACTTTCGACGGGATGGCTGCGCGACAGCATTTTGTATCGCAGCTCGTTGAAGGCGTAATCCTTAAGCTTGATGGTTGGGCGTGGCGAGTCGAGGACAAATGGATTCTTTTCGGAATCGCGCAGCGCCGGGTTATAGCGGATCAAAGGCCAATGGCCGCAAGCCACTGCCAAGTCCTGCTGCTTTAAACCATGCTCCATGTTGATGCCATGGGCGATGCAATGGCTGTAGGCGAGAACCAGGGACGGCCCTGGATAGGCTTCGGCTTCGCGCAAAGCGAGCAAGGTTTGCTGTGGATTGGCACCCATGGCAATTCTAGCCACATAAACACTGCCGTAGGAAATGGCCTGCAAGGCAAGGTCTTTCTTGGCGAGTGGCTTGCCGCCGGCGGCAAACTTGGCGACTGCGCCCATCGGAGTGGATTTGGACATCTGCCCGCCGGTGTTGGAGTAAACCTCCGTATCCAGCACCAAAATGTTGACGTTTCTGCCACTGGCCAGCACATGATCCACACCCGAGGAGCCGATGTCATAGGCCCAGCCGTCGCCGCCCATAATCCAGATGCTACGCTGGACCAGATGGTCGGCCACGGAAAGCAAATCCTTGGCTTTCTCGGTGTCCAACTTGATCAAGGCGGTCTTCAATTCGGCAACCCGTATGCGCTGCTGGCGAATCTGCGACTCGGTGATTTGCGATGCATCAAGGATATCATCGACCAGTGACGGGTTGATCTCACCCTTGAGTTCCAAAGCCAGTTGGGTGGCCAGTTCCTGATGTTTGTCGGCAGTCAGGCGGAACCCTAGGCCAAACTCCGCATTGTCCTCGAACAGTGAATTCGACCACGCGGGGCCGCGCCCTTCAGCATTCTTGGTCCAAGGCGTGGTCGGCAGATTACCGCCATAAATGGAAGAACAACCCGTGGCGTTGGCCATGATGAGGCGGTCGCCGAACAATTGCGACAACAGGCGGACATAAGGCGTTTCGCCACAACCTGCGCAAGCGCCGGAGAATTCAAACAAAGGCTCCAGGAACTGGGCGCCGCGGACCGAGGAAAAATCCACCTTGGAGCGATCATTAAAGGGAATGCTTTCAAAGAACCCGATATTGGTGCGTTCCTGTTGCAAGATGGGGTCTTTGGGTTTCATGTTGATCGCCTTGACACCGCTTTGTTGCAGGCTCTTGGCCGGGCATACTTCGACGCACAAACTGCAACCGGTGCAATCCTCGGCATAGACTTGCAAGGTGTAACGGATGTCGGGAAAACCCCGCGCATTGATCTGTCCAGATTTGAAACCTTCCGGGGCATTCTTCAGACGTGATTCAGGATAGAACTTGGAACGGATGACACCGTGCGGGCAAACGAAGCTGCAATTCCCGCACTGGATGCAAATATCAGGCTCCCAGACCGGAATGAACGAGGAAATGTTGCGCTTTTCCCATTGGGTCGTGCCGCTGGGATAAGTTCCGTCTATGGGGAGCATGGATACCGGCAACTGGTCGCCTTTGCCCGCCATCATCATCGCCGTCACTTTTTGCACGAACTCAGGCGCTTTACTGGGTACTATCGGCGGTATTTCCATCGTGCCATTGGCTTCTTTCGGCACGTCTATTTTGTACAGCCGGGCTAGGGTTTGATCCACCGCGACATAGTTTTTCTTGACGACATCCTCGCCTTTCTTGCCATAGGTTTTTTTGATCGACTCCTTGATTTTTCCGATGGCCTCCTCCCGTGGCAAAACCCCAGAAATCGCAAAGAAGCAGGTTTGCATGATGGTATTGGTGCGATTGCCCATGCCGGTTTCAAAAGCCACCTTGGACGCATCAATCACATAAAATTGGATAGCCTTGTCGATAATGCTTTGCTGCAAGCTTCGGGGCAGTTTGTCCCAGACTTCATCTGGCCCATAGGGGCTATTCAGCAGGAAGGTTGCGCCTTGGCGGGCATTTTCCAGCACGTCAATCTTTTCTGCGAAAACGAACTGGTGGCAGCCGATAAAGCTGGCCGAATGGATCAGATAAGGCGAGTTGATCGGGTTGGGTCCAAAGCGCACATGCGAAACCGTGCGCGAACCCGATTTTTTCGAGTCGTAGACAAAATAACCCTGAGCATGCAAGGGTGTCGATTCGCCAATGATTTTGATGCTGTTCTTATTGGCACCGACAGTGCCGTCGGCACCCAAGCCGATGAACAGGGCGCGAACCACTTCAGCCGGCTCGATGTCGAAAGAAGCATCGTAATCCAGGCTGGAGTTTGAAATATCGTCATTGATGCCGACGGTGAAATGGTTTTTCGGCTGTGCCTTGCTGAGTTCGTCCAGCACGGCCTTCGCCATCGCCGGGGTAAACTCCTTGGACGACAAACCGTAACGACCACCGGTAATGCGCGGTATGGCCGCAGTGGGCAGTGTTCCGTTGGCGTAGGCTTCCGCCAACACCGTGACCACATCGCCGTATAGCGGTTCGCCGGTGGAACCTGGGGACTTGATGCGGTCAAGCACCGTGATCGCCTTCACCGTGGCCGGTATGACCTTGATGAAATGTTCTGCTGAGAACGGCAAACACAGGCGAACATTAATGACTCCGACCTTTTCGCCCTGTTTTTGCAGGTAATCGACGGTTTCGATCAAGGTTTGTGCGCCCGAGCCAATGATGACCGCTATCCGCTCCGCTTCGGGGTGACCGTAATAATCAAACAGTTGATACTTTCTACCTGTCAGTTCGGCAAACGCATCCATCTTTTGCTGGAGGATGGATGGCAGGCGGGCATAAAACGGGTTGACCGTTTCACGCGCCTGAAAATAAACATCCGGGTTTTGCGCCGTGCCACGGATGAATGGATTGTCCGGGCTTAATCCCCTTCTGCGGTGGGCGCGAACATGCTCGGCGTCGATCATCGCACGGATATCATCATCCGGAATCAGCGTCAGCTTGTTGACTTCATGGGAAGTGCGGAAGCCGTCGAAGAAATGGATGAACGGTATGCGCCCTTCCAGGCTGGCGGCTTGGGCCAGCAAGGCCATGTCGTGGCCTTCCTGCACCGTGCTGGAGGCCAGTTGGGCGAAGCCCGTTTGCCTTACGGCGGCAACATCCGAATGGTCGCCGAAAATCGACAAACCTTGGGCGGCTAACGACCGTGCGGCCACATGCAGCACCGCCGAAGTCAGTTCCCCCGCCATTTTGTACATGTTGGGGATCATCAACAACAGCCCTTGCGAAGCCGTGAACGTCGTCGTCATGGCACCTGTCTGCAAGGCGCCATGCACGGTGCCGGCCGCCCCTCCTTCGCTCTGCATTTCGACGACTAGGGGGATATTGCCCCAGATGTTGGTTTTCCCCTCGGATGCCCATTGATCGGCCAATTCGGCCATGGTCGAGGAAGGCGTGATCGGATAGATGGCACATACTTCATTGACGCGATAGGCGATGTACGCCACGGCCTCATTGCCTTCAAGCGTCGTAACCTGTGACGGTTTCATGGATTACACTCCTAGTTCGGGATTCATTTCTATGGCATGGCAAGGACACTGCTCGAAACAGACGGCACAGCCCGTGCAGCGGTCATATTCATATCGATAGCGCTTGCCCGGACCCAGTTTGGTGATGGCCTGCTCGGGGCATGCGCCATAACAACCGTCGCACTCAAAACAGTTGCCACATGAAAAGCAACGCCTTGCCTCATACAAGGCTTCGGCTTCGCCCAGTCCATGGACGACTTCATCAAAGCCAAAGGCCCGCTTGTCCAATTCGAGCGAATCTTGATGCCGTTGCTTGGCCTCTGTGTCATACCAAATATGCAGCTTTTCAAAACCGACAATAGGGTGCTTGGCCGCTGCGACATACTGCTTCCCGCCTAGGAAAGCATCGATATGACGGGCGGCTTTTTTACCATGCCCCACGGCAATGGTCACTGTCCGTTCACTGGGGACCATGTCACCACCGGCAAAAATGCCGGGATGCCCGGTCATCATATTGGCATCCACCAGCACCGTTCCGTCGCGCTTGAACTCAATGCCCAGCACGTTTTTCAGGAACCCCGTGTCGGTGTCTTGGCCTAGGGCCAAAATCAAAGCATCGGCCTCCAAGGTCTCTAATTGGCCGGTCGGCTCAGGATAGCCTTCTGCGTTGATTTTCATGACCTCGACTTGGATATGGGTCTGGTCGATTTCTTTGATGGTGCGCAGCCAATTGATCTTGACACCCTCCTCCATTGCCTCGTCGGCTTCAAAAGAATGGGCCGGCATATGTTCCCGGTCACGCCGGTAAATAATCAAGGCTTCCTCCGCCCCCAGGCGCTTGGCGGTGCGTGCCGCATCCATTGCGGTATTGCCGCCGCCATAGATGGCGACCCTGCGGCCAAGCAAGGGGGGGGCATCCCCCGACGCCGCTTGGCGCAGAAAACTGACCGCGTCCAAAATCTTGCCGGCATCCCGGGCCGGAATATCGACCCGCTTGCTGATGTGTGCGCCGATGGCAACGAACACGGCATCGAATTGCCCGGTTTCCTTTTCCGCCAATACATCCTCAACTTTGCGATTAAGCAGGATTTTTACGCCCATTGCTTCGATGCGATTAATCTCCTGTTCCAATTCTTGGCGCGGCAAGCGGTAAGCCGGGATGCCAAAATGCATCATTCCGCCTGCCATGGGCCCGGCCTCGTGAATTTCGACAGTATGGCCAAGGCGGGCCAAATGATAGGCGGCGGATAGGCCGCTAGGCCCGGCACCCACCACCAAAATCCTCTTTCCGCTGGGAGGCGCGTCAAGCTTGACCTTCCAGCCTTCCAGCAAAGCCTGGTCACCCAAGAAGCGCTCCACGGCATGGATGCTGACCGGACTGTCAACCTCTTTGCGGTTGCAACTACTTTCGCAGGGATGGTAGCAAACGCGTCCATGCACGGCGGGCAATGGGTTGTCCTTCATCAGCGTCTGCCAAGCGCGTTCAAATTGGCCCACTTGGGCGAGGGAAAGCCATGCCTGGATGTTTTCACCCGCCGGGCAGGCGTTATTGCAAGGAGGAAGTAAATCCTGATAGACCGGGCGTTGTGTACGGACAGGGCCGGTTCCCTTGCCGTGTTGTACCAAATCCGCAGGACGTGTCTTATCGCTGGGCTTGGGACTGATCATTGCGTTTCTCCATAAAGTTAAGCTTTGGTTTGGGAAAAAAAGTGGCGCGCGTTTGATGCAGTGTCAAATTGAATGCACATTCTCAGTGCGAGGAGTTATAGTCAAAAGATAGAGTGCAGCCTAAAATCACATTTTTTCGAAGGTTGGATATTTAAGTGCCCAAAGGCCACGTTCATAGTTAATGGCAGGGAAGCCGACAAGAACCTTAGGGCGCATACATTGAAACGATTGTCGATGCCGACTTAGCGCATTATCGGGTGACAGACTCAGCTAGAATACGTCTAAATCGGCTATAAGACTAGAGTCAAATGCTCCAGGGTATCGGCACGGCATCGATTTTTTTTTGGGCGAATCAAATACTGCCAAGCTATTCAAAGGGCTAGGAACAGCAATACAGCGGCAAGCTGCTCCCGGTTAATTGACTGTTTTTCCTTGAGATAATAAAAATAGCTTAGGGACTCACAAACTCAAGTGATCATTGCCCTGAAGGTCATCGAAGTATATTCAATGGATGTCAATCTTTGACCCAGTATCGATTCCCGTGGAAAATCCCTTGCAGCCATTGATCCAGGCATCTTCTCGCTGACGCTTCAAACGATCCGACAACCGGGCATCAAAATAATCAGGCTGAGAATAAATTCAAGATGCCCCGCATAAGCTCGAGCGGGGTCGGCGGACAGCCGGGGATCACGGCATCGACGGGGATGACGTTGGCAACCGCGCCGCAACTGGCATAGGAAACGCCGAACTCGCCGCCACAGGCACCGCAGTCGCCCACCGCGATCACCCATTTTGGATTGGCGGTCGCTTCGTAAGTGCGCCGCAACGCCGCTTCCATGTTCCGGGAAACCGGCCCGGTCACCAACAACACATCGGCATGGCGGGGCGAGGCGACGAAATGCACGCCGAAGCGCTCGATGTCGTAATAGACATTATTGAGGGCGTGGATTTCCAACTCGCAACCGTTGCAGGAGCCGGCATCCACCTGCCGAATGTGCAGGCTGCCGGCAAAACGCTTATCAACGGTGGCTTTCAATTTCTCGCCGAGTTCATCAAGTCCAAGTTCGCGGGCGGTTTGTTGCTGGCCCAATTTGTTCTTGGCGAACTTTTCAGTCAACACGCCAGTCGTGAATATTTTTCGATAGAGGCTTAACATCGCGTTTCCTTTACAAGTCGTTGCCCGAGTAAGAGCCATTCACCGATTTGTTGCAGACAGGAAAATCGGGGACGATATTGCCCAAGGCGATTTTTTCCAAGGCCGGCCAGTTGACGATGCTGGGATCGCGCGGGTAATAGCGGCTGATGCAGCCATTCTCGCCAAAACGCACAAAACAGAGGATTTCCCCGCGCCAGCCTTCCACCAACCCTAAGCCTTCGGCATCCGGTTGAGGGGTGATCCAAGGGGCTGCAATGTCACCGTCAGGCATCTTGTCGAGCAAGGACTCAATCAGCTTCAATGCCACCCGCATTTCCTTGTAACGGACCCAGAAACGTGATGCCACATCGCCCTGCTCCTCCAAAGGCACTTTCACCTCCACTTGATCATAGGGCGAATAGGGCGCATCGTGGCGCACATCAAAAACCTGCCCGCTGGCCCGCCCGACGAACCCAAGGGCACCGAGCGTCTGCGCGTCTTCCAGTGTTAAATAACCGGTGGTGACGATGCGGTCTTCAAGCGAGGAATTGGCATCGATGATAGTTAAAAGATCGTCCAGTTCCAGCCGCAAGACTTTGCTGGATGCCCTCATGCGCTCCCCTGCCCCATTCGCGACATCGACACTGACCCCGCCGGGGATGATCCTATCCATCAATAGCCTATGCCCGAACATGGCTTGATTGTCGCGCAGCCACACTTCCCGCAGACGCCCAAGTTGGTAATAGGCGAAACCGAAGCCGACATCGTTGCAAATCGCCGCCATGTCCCACAAATGATTGGCGATTCGCTCCCGCTCGGCCAAAATGCCGCGAATGAAAGCCGCACGCGGTGGTGCTTCCAAGTTGGCGGCGCGTTCCATCGCCAGACAGGCGGCGAAGGCATGTCCCACCGTGGTATCACCGGAAACCCGCCCGGCCAGACGCGCCAAACTTTCCGGTGTCCGGCCCTCGGCTATTTTTTCAACGCCTTTGTGGACATAGCCCAGCCTTTCCTCCAAGTGCAGCAGGGTTTCGCCCACCGCATGGAAACGGAAATGCCCCGGCTCGATGATGCCGGCATGCACCGGCCCAACCGGGATTTCGTAAACGCCATGGCCCTCCGCCCTGAAAAATGGATAATTCATGTCCGGGGGCGTCTGCCCCGGCGGCAAACCTTCCTTTGGAAAGGACTTGCGCAAGGGGGCGGTTTCGCTGTCCCAGGCTTGATGGCGGGTCCAGCGACGGGGGTCGGGATGGTCGGTGAACTCAATGCCAAAAAGATCGCGCATATGCCGTTCCGGCCGGTTCGCCGCAAAAAAATAAGGCGCATGCGAGGGAAGGCAGGGCTGACGGGTATCGATCCGGGTTCTCAACACCATATAAATTCCTTGCAATTCCAGGCAAACGCTGACGGACAGTAGCGCCTGTCCGTCCTCGGCCCAGCCGGCCACCCAGCGCCAAGCTTGGCTTTGCGCCACCGCAGCAGCCTTGCCCCAATCGGTGGGTTCGACTATCTCCAGCAATTGCGCGGGTGGCAATGGGCTGGGGCTTATGGCTTGGGCCTCCACGCCACGGTCAGCCAGTTCCAAGAGGAACCGCCGTGCGGGGTCAAACTGTTCCGGCACTTCCCTGTCCAGTTCATTTTGGTCGTTCATAACGGCAATTTTCCCGAAATGAGTAGTGTTGCCTGGTTAAACCAGTTCCCCAAAAAGGCAGGGATGGCGAGTCCAAGGAATAGCACGATTCCTAGATGAATCATCACTGGCAACATATTGGCGCGGATAGCCGTTTGGCCTTCGGGAACATCCCCATATACGATCGGCTGGATGTGGCGGAACAATCCGGCGAAGGCGATGCCGATGCCGATCAGCAGCAGGGGTGTCAGCCAGGGGTAGTCGTTCATGGTCGCGACAAGCACTAGGAATTCGCTCGCAAACACGCCGAAGGGGGGGAAACCGGCAATGGCAATGGTGCCGATCAGCAATCCCCAACCGATGGAGGGTTGAGTTCGGATAAGCCCGCGGATTTTTTCAATCCGCTGGGTTTTTGCCAACTGGGAAGCATAGCCCACGGTGACAAAAATCGCCGACTTGGTCAGTGAATGGGTAGTCATGTGGAATAGCGCGGCGAACGTGGCCCACGGGCTACCTATGCCAAAGGCAAAGGTCATCAGCCCCATGTGTTCGATGGAGGAATAACTGAAAAGCCGCTTGATGTCCGTCTGCCTGTGCAAGAACAGTGCAGCCACCAGGAAAGACAGCAGCCCGAAGCCCATCATCAGATTGCCGGCCTGATGGTTTCCCAGCGAACCGTCCACCAACATCTTGCAGCGCACCACCGCATAGAGGGCGTCGTTGAGCAAAAGCCCCGAGAGAATGGCCGACATGGGAGTGGGGCCCTCGGAATGGGCATCCGGTAGCCAATTGTGCAGAGGGACTAGGCCAATCTTGGTGCCATAGCCAACCAGCAAAAACACAAAAGCGATACTCATGACACCGGGATTGAGTGAGCTGGCATGTTCATGCAAAACCGTCCACAGCAGCGCAGTTTCTTGTATTCCATGCACTTGCTCGGCGGCAAAGTACAGCAGCACCGTGCCAAACAAAGCTTGGGCAATGCCGACACCGCACAAGATAAAATATTTCCAGGCCGCTTCGACCGATTCCGGGGTGCGGTAAAGACTGACCAGCAGCACAGTGGCGAGGGTTGCGCCTTCCATTGCCACCCACATCACGCCCATGTTGTTGGTGGTCAACACCAGATACATGGCCAGCATGAAGCCTTGGTACATGGTGTAATAAAGGCGCAGGCGCTTTTTACCAACTTTGCCCAATTCCTGTTCGTGGGCCATGTAAGGCCCCGAAAAAATGGAGGTGGTCAGCCCCACGAAAGCGGTCAGGGCGATCAGGTATACATTGAACGAATCAATGTAGAGCATTTGGCTGTGGGACAAGATCGGCCCTTCCAACAATACATCGACAGCCAGCCAAAGCGAGGCCACCAAGGAAAGCGAGTTGAACCGTATGTTGATTCGGCCCGCTTGGTGGCTATCCCTTACCCGCGACAAGAACAACATCCCGGCCAAAGGGATCAATAGCAGAAGGTAAACGGCGATCATTTCTCCACCTCGTTCAGGCGATTCAGTTGGTCAACGTCCAGGGAATCGATGCTGGAACGGATATGGAAAAAGAACACCCCGAACAATACGGCGGCCACCAGCACGTCAAAGGCGATGCCGAGTTCAACCACCATCGGCATGCCGTAGGTGGACACCACCGCCGCGAAGAACAGCCCGTTCTCGATTGACATGAAACCCACCACATGGGCCACGGCCTGCCGGCGTGTGATCATCAACAGCATGCCCAGCAACACTACCGCCATGCTGATGGCGATGGTGTTCAGGGTAATCAATGGTGACAGTTTGACGATGGGGAGGCAGACATAATAGCTGAACACCACCAAGCCCGTCCCGCCCATCATCACTCGGGCGGGGTTGGGAAGGGTTTCCATGTCCCGATGCAGGCCCATGTTCAATACTAATCGTTGCAACATGATGGGAATGAAGATGCCTTTGAGCGTCAGCGTCAGCAAGGCCGAAATGTAAAGGTGCGGGGAATCCAGCACATCGGCCGCCAGCGCGGTGGTGATTGCCAACAATATACCCTGCACGGCGAAGATGAACACCAATCGCAACAATCGCGACTGTCCCAGCATCAAGAAAGAAGTCAGCACGATCAGCGAGGCTAGAAGCAAAATCGCCTGCTGGTAATGGCTCAGTTCGGTAATCGCCATCAGTGCCGTACCTCTAAAATGATGTGGCTCAACATGCCCAACAGGCTCAACAGATAAGCGAAGCTAAGGAATTCCTGCACCCTAAATATGCGCATCTTGGCGAACAACACCTCCGATAGGCCCAACACGACGGTCAGAGCGGCCAACTTCAAGGTCAGCGCCAAGGCTCCAAAACCCAATGCCTCCGGGCTGAAATTCTGCGCGATGCCCCAGGGAAAGAAGATGTTGACGATGAGGACGCCATAGAGCATGAGCTTGATCTGACTGGCCCATTCGATCATGCCGAGATAACGCCCGCTGTATTCCAAGATCATGGCTTCGTGGATCATCGTCAGTTCGAGGTGGGTGGTCGGATTGTCCACCGGAATCCGCCCGGTTTCCGCCACCGCCACCAGCATCATGCCAAGCATGGCAAACACGAAGGAAGGGCGCAACACCAACCCAGTGTGGAGCACGTAATTCATCGCCACCGACAGGTTGGTGGTGGATGCGCTCATCGCCAGGGTGAACACTGCCATCAGCATCGCCGGCTCAGCCAAAGCGGAAACGGTCATCTCCCGCGACGAGCCCATGCCACCGAAGGCCGTGCCGATGTCCATGCCCGCCAGCGCCAGAAAAAACCGGCCCAGCGCAAAAAAACCGATCAGCACCACCACGTCGGCGATTTTCGCCGTGGGCAGGTTGACCGCGATGAGTGGGACAATCGATGCCGCCAACACTGTCGTGGAAAGCACAATGTAGGGCGCGGCCTTGAATATCCATGAGGCGGGATGGGCCACGATGGGTTCTTTTCGCCACAACTTGCGCAAATCACGGTACGGCTGAAACAATGAAGGCGCACGGCGGTTTTGCAGGCGGCATTTGACCTTTTTTAGCCACCCGGCCAATAACGGCGCACTGGCGATGAACAACAGGGTTTGCAGGAGTGCTAGCAACCAGGCCATCAGCTGATCCCCCATAGCAATATCAACAAAGTAAAGAACGAATAGGCTATGTAAGTGCGGATATTGCCGGTTTGTATCCGGCTCACCCAGCGGGATAGCCAAGTGACCACTCGCGCCACCGGTGCATAGAGGTAAGGCCAGGCGAGGTCCGAAACGCGCAATTGGTAATGCAGGCCAGTGTTCTGAAAATTGCCAGGACCTGATTTTTTTTCCTCAATGGTCTCCTCAACGTCGAAGACCGGTTCGAATATGCGGCGGATCGGCATGCTAAATGCCGTGGCGGTATATTGCATGCGGGCATTCAACCCACCAAAGCCGCAATCCCAGGGGTCGGCTCGCCGCGCTTCCAGGCCGCCACGCCGGTAGAGTAGTTGATAGCAGACCCAGCCGGTTAGCAGGATACCCACCAACACGAGGGACGCGGAGTAGGATGCCACTTCCGGGGCCACCGGCGTTAGCCACAACCAGCCTAGGGCGGATGCGCCCGGCAGCGTGACACCCAGTAGCTGTCCGGTGACGACGTTCAAACTTTCAATCATGGGCGTTGGGAAAACGCCCAATAGGACACAGAGTCCGGCGAGCCAAGCAGGGCCGGCCAACATACCGCGATGGACGGATTCATGACAGGTGGCGGCACGGCGTGTGCGCGGCAGCCCCAAGAAAACCACTCCATACAACTTGACGAAGCAGGTTGCCGTCAAGGCACCCGCCAAGGCCAGCACCGAAGCACTGGTGGGGACCATGCTGCGCAATACGCCGCCGCCAATGCCACTGGCCTGCAGCGCTGCTTGGAAAGTCAGCCATTCCGAGACAAAACCGTTGAAGGGCGGCAAGGCGGCGATGCTCAGCGTGCCAATCAGGAACACCACAGCCAACTTCGGCATCCGGTGGATTAGGCCACCCAAGTGTTCAATATTTTGCTCGTGGGTTTGGTGGATAATCGTACCCGCCCCGAGGAACAGAAGGCTTTTGAAAAGCGCATGGTTCAAACTGTGCAGCAGGGCCGCCACCAGGGCAAGCGCACCGAGCTGTTGTTGCCCCTCGCTAATATAAATCAGCGACAACCCCAGGCCGATGAAAATGATGCCGATATTTTCCACTGAATGGTAGGCGAGCAACCGCTTGATGTCATGCTGCATCATCGCGTAAAGCACACCCAGAAGGGTCGAGGCAGCCCCGATCACCAGCACCAGCCCGCCCCATTGCCACAACACTTGATCCAGAAGGTCGAAGGTGAAGCGGATGAAGCCATAAACGGCGACTTTGAGCATGACCCCGCTCATTAGCGCGGAGATGTGGGAGGGTGCCACCGGATGGGCTTCCGGCAGCCAAGCGTGCAATGGCACCAAACCCGCCTTCATCCCAAAACCAAACAGCGCCAACACGAATGCGACACTGGCCCAGACCGGAGTCAGTTTGACTGTTCTGAAATGATCGAACGTCAGTCCGCCGCTGAAACCCGCCAACACGCCAAAAGCAAGGATGATCGCCATGGCCCCAATGACCGCCATGAGCAGGTAAAGAAAGGCGGCGCGGCGATTGCTGGCGTGTTCATGCTGAAAAGCCACTAGGAAATAGCTGGAGACCGACATCAACTCCCAAGCAATGACGAAGAAAAAAGTGTCGTCGGCCAGCAGAACCAGTTCCATTCCAGCCACGAATAGGCCGGTGAACAAGCCCAGCACGGACAATGGATGCCTGCCGTGTTCGAACTCCCGCACATAACCCGGCCCATACAGGCTGACGGCGATCAGAACCAAACCAATCAGCAGATAAAAAAAGCCGGAGAGGGCGTCGAAACGGATGTGCCAATTCAACCAAGGCAAACCCAGCGGCAAGGTATCGGTGGTCACGGCACCGCCGAACAAAGCCCCCCCGCCCGCCAAAACGGCACTCACACCAGAGATGCCAAGCAGGACAAACAGGCTGTTGCGGTGAAATTCGGCATAATGCGCTTCAGAAAAAACGCCCGCCGCCCGAACTTGCAACTTTGGCCAACGCCGCAACAGCCAATGCGCAAAACGACCAAGGCCCGGACTCTTATCGACAGCCAAGGCCGCCAATCCAGAGGCCAGCGCTGCGACCACTGAGAGGTAAGCAAAAAACAATGCCATCGAAGCTCCTAAGCTTTAGCTGTGACCCTGACTTTTTTGCTGGCAGGGGATTGTTGGGCAAGCAAGCCCAAACTGGCACACCCTAAATAAACACTCGCAAGCTGTGGAATGCCCGGAGGAAGTTTTACTTTGTAACGGGCAGAATACATGCCATGAATAATATCTATATTTAATAGTATCTTGGAATAATCAACCTGAAGCGATGGGTGATTAATGGGTGCAATGAACCAGCTTTGAACCATGAAGACGCATTGCTTGGGAAAATGGAATTTTGAGGAGTGGCTTGTTATGAGTGGGGAAAGTTTGCTATGACTTAAGCCTAGGCGCTAACAAAATCGGCACATATTGGGTTAGAAACAACCCGTAGGCTCCCATCCACAATGCCACCGACAGGGTCATCCATGGGCTGATGCCCGGTTGCGCAATGATCCTGCACAGTGTGCCTAGGGTGATTAAACAGAAGGCCAAGGTCATCAACGGGAAGCTTTGCAAGGGCCGGCCGGTGTGGCCGAGCGCCACGCGGGCGGCAACGCCGAGAATCATCGTACCCACGGCACCATAGGTCAAGGCGTGGATTCCACTTTCCCATAGGCTGGGTTTCCCAAGAATCGCGGCCCCCAATAATAAAAACCCAACCGAAATCCAGCCATACCCCAGGTGCAGCACCCAAAGCAGGGGTTCCCGGCCCGCCAACCAGCCTTGCCAGCGCACAAGGCGGTATGCTTGCGCCAAGGCCGCCAGCAAACCCAGCAACCCGGTCAATGTGTGCTTCGGCCACAACACAAAGCCAACCCCAAACAGAGCAGTCAGCGCAATCGTACCCATGTCGATCCGGTCAAAAACGGGCAATTTAACCGGGATGTCCGGGCGGTTTTGGCGCAGCCAGTTTTGGGTGAAGGCCGGGATGATGCGACCGCCGACCAAGACGATCATTGCCAACACGAGGAACAGTCCAGTACGCAGGCATTTGTCCTGCAATTCGACATTGCCGCCGGCATTGATGAAGAAAACCGCCTCCGTGGCCAAGAAAGCCGACAATAAAACGAGGGCTTTGTAATTGCGCTCATTCTTGGCGGCAAGCACTTCCCTGCCCATCAAGGCCAATAGCCCGCCCCAGAACATCAGGCTTGCCAGACCCCAAATCAGCCAACCCGCTTGGCCAGGAAGAAATCCTCCCAGGCGGGCCAATCCCCAAACGGCGCACATCGCCATCAGGGGCGTCCCGGACACTGGCGGGCGATTGGTCCAAGTGGCAACCGCCGTCAACAAAAAACCGGCCATCGCCCCCCCGGCAAAACCGAAGATCATTTCGTGGCCGTGCCTTACCCTAGGCGGCAATCCGTCGGGCCAAACAATGACACCACTCAGATAGAAGGCCCATGCCAATAACATGAGCAGGGCATATGCGCCCACCAATAGAAAAAAGGGCCGGAAGGCATAGCTGAAAATGACATCAAGCAACTTGGCATCAGTGTGTTCCAGGGGGGTATTTGGATTTGGCATAAGGACTGGCTCCTGCAAAAAATGACGGACAATTCGGTTATAGACGGATCGTCAAAGTTTGTTTTGACCAAAATTGGGACCGTCAAGTTTGGAGCGTCAAAGCTTGCTTTGACTGGAGATTGGAAAAGCAAAGCGGGCTTTGCCTGTCAAAGCAAGCTTTGACGCTCCGTGTACACAAATCAGTTACCTGAATATTAAAGTCAACATTGTACTTCAATTTTATGCTGAATCGGCGTGAAGGCGGAGCTTCTAAGGCCGAATTCCCAAGCTGGAGCTTGGGAACGAGAGCCAAAGTCATGCCCCACGGACAAGACAGCGGTATCGGATGGGTTCCGGGTCATGTCCATACCGGATTGCGCCGCAGAACGGCTCCATCCGGGCTACGCTGGCTGGATTCAATCGCCGGTTGCAGACAACCAAAACTGCCATTGTGGGAAATGGCAACCGACCAGCGCGACCACCCCTGCGCTTCAAGTTCGCTGGCGGCGAGCTTGCAACCCGCCAACAACATCTGGCGCAAGCCAGCCAAACCAACAGGGCAATGCGGCACAACCCATTCGATTTCGCCATAGTGCCCGGTTTCCGCCAGCCAGCGGGCAGGAAACAACGGCAAAGCCTCGAAGGCCAACCACATCGCGCCAATGACGGTGATATGCTTGGCGTCGGATGGGGACTTTTCACCAGCATAGGTCGCGCCGGCTTTCATCGCGCCGGGGTCCCATCCAAGCGTTACCGCATTATCTTCATTGAGCCATGGGCCAAGCAAAGCCTCGCCCATCTTTTCCTTGAAATGCTTCCGTAATTTTGGGATGAGTTTGCGGACTGCGGAAAATAGCCCCTGCTTTGCAGCCGTCATTTTAAATTTTGTCTCGGTCAGTTCGGTTTTGCCTTTTTCGGTTTTGCCTTTCTGGTGTTGCTCGAACCAAAACGCCTCCAGCCATTGCCGTTGTTCGGGCGGGCAAGTTTGCATCTGCTCGCGGTATTGCTTGCGGGGGTACTCCTTGATGCTATCAGCCCAGTTCAGTTCTGGCGCCTGTTCGCGCTGTTGGATGGCGGCATTAAGCGTTTCTAGCAAAACATCCCAGTCGATGCCATGGATAACCGCGACACGGTCTGGCTCCCGCCATTCCAAGCGGGCTTGCGGCTGACCGTTTTGCGCCAGCACCCGCAGCAGCCCGAAAGAGGCCATCACAGCCTGTGGATTGGTGATGGAAAGTCCGGTGAGTTCTATCATCCTAAATTCGGCAGTTGGAATAGCTGTAGGGGCGAATTCATTCGCCAAATCAATGTATTACAGGCGAATGAATTCGCCCCTACAAAAACTCGCATGTTCATAATTGTTTTGACGTTTTATGTTCAACTGCCGGATTTAG
>CAIODU010000361.1 GCA_903857165.1 uncultured Methylococcaceae bacterium
ACAAGTGTAAGAGGCCCGTCATTCCGGCATGGACTGCCGGAATCCAGTCACAAGGATGTGAACCTAGGGGCTGGCAACTTACCTGAATCAAGCACTTGTGCAAGCGGCAAGTTACCGTCCTTAGGCTCTGGATTCCGGCAGTCCATGCCGGAACGACGATGTTTTGTTAACTTAATGGCAGTGACGCTGGAGCGTGCCTTGCCCCTGCCTGTCTGCGACAGGCGTTCAAAGCAAGCTTTGACACTCCGTGCGTAACATCAGTTAACGGCATTGGGCTCACGCCTTGCCTGTCTTTCGCGCCGAGTTGCGCCCTATTCCGATCAGCAGGGCAAGCGTTCCCCAAAGCAAGGAGGGAACCAGCCAGAACCATCTCTGATAGAAGGTTGCCGGTGGATTTTTCAGATAGGGAATCTCATAAACGCTGGCCCACTCTTCATGCAACGGCGAGCGTTCCAATATCTCCCCTGATGCCAGTGACACCGCCGAAATGCCGGTGTTGGTGGCCCTCAACACCGGCCTGCGAAATTCCACGCCGCGAGCAAGTGTCATAAGCAGGTGTTGATACGGCTCCTGCCACACACCATACCAAGAGTCGTTGGTGGCATTGACGATGAATTGGGCACCCAGTTCGGCCAGCGAACGGGTGAATTCCGGGAACAGGCTCTCGTAGCAGATTTGCGCCCCCATTGCGTAGCCATTCAACTTCAACAATTTGGTGGGGCCAGCGCCCCGTGCAAATTGACCCGTCGGAGGCAACCAGTCGCGTATCTGCGGAAATATCGTTTCGCCCGGGATGTATTCGCCGAATGCGAGCAGAATGGTTTTGCTATAGTGGGGCGGGACAATCTCGCCATTCCGGTCAAGCACAAAGAGCGAGTTGGTGATCATGCGCGAGGGACGGTCGATGCTGTACGCCCCGGTGATTAGGGCAAGCTGACGGCTCTTCAGGTATTCGCTCAAGGCCACGGGGTAGTCTTTGGACTGGAAGCCTTCGCCCAAGAGCGCAGGGAAGGCAGTCTCCGGCCACAAGGCAAAATCGGCCTTGGCTTTGGTGGCTGCGAGTGCCTTATCCGTCAAATCGGCATAGGTCTTGATGATTGCCTTCGGATAGCCTTTGCCCAACTCGGTCGCCAGTTTATCGGAACTGCCGATGTTGCCCTGAACCAACAGGGCTGTGACTTGGGCATCAGGCGGGGGAAGGCGATTCTTGAGCCAGATTCCACCGAGGTTCAAGAGCAGAAAGCCGGACGCGACTGCCGCCAGCAGTTTCGGGCCGCTGCCCTGTTTGCGGTTCCGCCAAGCAAAATACAAGGGCAGATTGGCCAGTAGGGTCGCCGCGCTGAGTCCGCGAAAGCCGACCACTTCCGCCCAATGGTAAATGGGCAAGTTGACGCTGTACCAGGAATAACCAAAATTCCAGTCGAACAGGGTCAGCGAGTAGGCTTCACATAAGGTGGTGATCAACGCCATCAAACCGAGCGAAAGCCGTTCCGGCCATTGAAAGTGGCGTTGGCCCAAGAACCACAACACACCGGCCACGGGAACGAACAAGTGGGCCAGCAAGCCAAATGCCACCATGCCTAGCACCGCCACAGGCCAATCCAAACCAGCAAATTCATGCAATAGGTAGGTGACCCAGTTGAACCCAATCAAAGTGAAAATAAAGGATGTGAGGAGTCCGCCGAAAAAAACGTTCTTCAAGCGGGTTTGCCGTTGCCAGAAGATCCATAGCGGCACGAAGCAGAACAGCGAAGCCCACGGAGGAAACGGGATGTAGCTGGTTCCGATCAGCACGCCTGACAAAACAGGGAGTAACCACAGGCGATTCTGGCTTGGGGGGGGATTGTTCATGATTTATTTATGCCAAATGTACGTTGCCACAGAGCCAGCATCCATAACGGCTTTGGCCATTTTGCCGCTGAATTGGATATTGAAGGTTTGAGCATCCTCGCTCGCATTAAAAACGATTAGCACAATATATCCATTTGGCGTGACGAAAGCCACATTGGGCAAAATATCAACATCATCCGAGAAAATTCTGATGGAACCGGGGCGTACAAACTTTGCGATGTGGGCAATCACATAATATGAAACATTGGGGATAGGTGTCATATCATCCCCGATGGTCAATGCCCCCAAACAATTTGGGCAACCCCCCGGAGTATGGGGGCCGCACAGGGAATCGGAGGCTAGGTTCCATTCCAGTACAGCCCGGCACCAGTTTCGGGTGGCCCCAACAATGACATTTCTCATGTGCCAGCCCAAATCTGCCTTGAAGCCAGCATCCAACCGCTCTTTCCCATTCGTGGCTGCTGGATCATCGGCTCCAACCCACTGTTCGGTAAAATACATCTTCATATCAGGATGGGCCATGTGGACTTCAGACAAAGCGGCTATGTCTCCGGCATACAAATGCCATGCCGCTCCAGCCAGAAATTGCCTGGCCTCGGCATCCCCGAATATAGCGAGAGGATATTCTTTTTCATCGCAATTGTGATCCCAGCAAAACAGTTCGATTCCACCTAAACCTGCTTCACGCAAACTAGGGCCTAAATGGTTCTTGACGAAATCAGCCTGCTCCCAAGCCTCCATTAACATGCTAGGTTCGTTTTCTCCGTTCAATGGTTCGTTCTGAATGGTCAATGCATGAATAGGTATTCCCTGCCCATTCATTGCCTTGATATACTTGATTAAATAATTTGCATAAATTCGATAATGTTCTGTCCTCAGTTTACCGCCGATAAAACTCTGGTTAGTCTTCATCCAAGGAGGAGCGGTCCAAGGGGAACCTATGATTTTAATGGACGGATTTATCGCCAGAATCTCCTTCAGCAAGGGGGGCACCTCCCGGTCCCCTGCTTCGATATTAAAATTCACTAGATCCGGATCGAAATATCCCTCTGGCATATCGTCATAG
Source organism: uncultured Methylococcaceae bacterium (assembly GCA_903857165.1). Lineage (GTDB taxonomy): Bacteria > Pseudomonadota > Gammaproteobacteria > Methylococcales > Methylococcaceae > Methylumidiphilus. The sequence goes on from CAIODU010000361.1 coordinate 2,918, forward strand.
GAAAAAGAACGTTCGCTTAAATCCGATGCGCCTATGCTTAGGCGCAAAAAACTCACCCCGATGCCATTCCCTTCAGTGGAGAACAGTTCCCGTAGCAAAGCATTTCTTATTAAAGTAGGCAGACGGCTGATGAGCAAGGCGCTCCCACCAGTCAGGGCAAAACCAAATCCATCCATGGTTTGAAAAGCCTGTGTCGCATCCACTTGTATTATGAAAGCGTCACTTCTGGCATCAACAAATCTGAGATTTTCCTCCTGCTTTTGGAATAAGGCGCTTCGATCTGATCGGGTCAGCCAAACTTCAACCGCCGAGGAGCCGGTTGGAAAAAAAGAGTCGATAGTGTTTGTCTGGTCTTGCATGGAGTGGCTCTTTATGTGGTAAACCAAGTTAATTATTGACGTTGCATTGGAATATGTCCAAGCATCATGGACTGCCTCCTAGTGATGAAGGCTTTACACCTTTGATTGTTCAGTCATCAACCCTTCTGCAATCCGTTTTGCCACCAGCCATTCTAATAACCCGATATCAAAAAAGCTAAAATTGCCGTATGAATCTCGCACGAGTATGTTGTTAAAACTATCTGGCTGGATGTTTTGTGCAACATCCATGATGACTGATTTAAAATAAGGCAAGTGATGCTGAAATCAGATGTAAGTTCATCTAAAGTCAAGCTAGTTTGGTTTCTCCGCCAGAGATGATGCGCCAAATCGGCAAGACCACACAGCGAAAGACAGCCTGTTCACCGGCACGATCCGGCAAGTGACGGTGGGCTTTGCAGCCGGGCCAGGGCCAATGTTCAAAACGAACTCTTGAGGATATGCCGGCATGAAGGCCACTCTACGGGAAAAGCGTTTTCGTAAATCCCCTAAGGCGCTGGCAAGAGGATATCGTTATCCGCCGGGGCGGGTTTGCCGGCACTGGTTGGCATATTCATCGCCACCCGGCTGTGACCGAGCAGGGTACCGGTGGCAAAGGCAAGGTCGATCAGGGACGCTTGGTAATCGCCGATGGCGCGCACTTCGCGCAATTGCGCCTCACCCAGGCGGGTGAGCGTTTCCAGCACCTCGGTCATGGTGCGCATGCCCTCGCGGAATTGTTTCAACTCGGCATCGTAGTTGAGGCCGGCGAGAAGGACGTTCTGCCTGGCCGCGAGTATCCGTTGCCAGTTCTGCCCCAGTTGGTCCAGGGCGTCATAAATTTCCCGCTTTACGCTCAGTTCCCGCAACTGCTTGGTGGTAAGCCGCTGCAAGCGTTCCTGCACTGCCCGTTCCAGTTTGGAACGGCGCAGTTCATTGCTGACCGGATACTCCATCCGAACGCCCACCGACCAGTCGGAATAATCCCCGTTGATGGCTTGGCTGAACGCGCCGCCGAAGGAGGTGGTGTCCCGCCCCAACGATGCGTAGCTATAGTCGAGCATGAACATCGGCAAGGTTTGGTTGCGCAGGTAATCCACCTTGGTCAAGTCGGCGGCCAGTTTCAGTTCGAGTTCCAGCAATTCCAGGCGACCGTCCAGCGCACGGTTGACCAGTTGTTCGCGGTCGAAGTCAAAACTGACCAAGGTCGGCGGTGTCTGCGGGATCAACACGGTGGGCGTGTCCATCCCTAATCTGGGGTCGTTGAGCATTAGCTTGAGTTGGCGCTGGCGCAGTTTCAGGCTGGTCTCGGCAATAATCAAACCCTCCACGCGCTCGGCCACGCCGATTTCGGCGCGGTTGATCTCCACTGCCGCAGTAAGCCCCTCGGCGACGCGTTTGCGCACCATGGCCAAATTGTCCGCCGCATTCTCGTATTGCTGTCGGCGCACATCCAATTCACCCCAGACCACATACAGCGCCCAGTAGGCACGGTCGATGGCGGCCAGCACCCGAATCGCCTGTAGCCGGGTCTTCACGTCCACCACCTGCTGCTCATAGCGGGCGATGCGGATGCCGGCGACATTATTGTCGATCCCGGCATCGCGCAGCAGTGGCTGGCTGATGGAGAAGCGCAGCGCACTGAGATACTGGTCGGAGGGGACACCCTTTAATTGCTTTTTTTCATCAAACGGCGCACTGAGGGTGATCTTGCCGCCAGTGCGCAGCGGAATGACCACGCCTGCGTCCAGTTCCAGGAGGTCGGTGCGTTGGGGTATGGCGGTGAGTTTGGCCTCTTGGCCATTCAGCGGCGAATCCGGGTCTGGCGTAGTAAACCTGACCACATCTTGATTGAGTGCCGGGGTATATTTATTGGCATATTTTGCCTTGGCAAAAATCAGGTCGTCGAACTTGGCCTCTTCCTCGCTAATCGAGGTGGCCGCAATTTTGGGATCGATCAGGGCTATCTTCAAGTCGAGGTTGTTTTCCAATGCCAGTGCGCGGGCCTCGGCAATGGTCAACTGTTTGCTGGCTTCTGGAGGCGTTTTCCTTACGAGTGGGCTGTCTGGCTTTCCCGGCGGCAATCCACCCCCGGCTTTTTCCCTGCGTTCGTTGAACTTGGGCAATGCCTGCTCCACGCTTTCCGGGGCGGACTTTACGAGTTTGTCAATCGGAAGCCCTTCTTCGGTCTTCAATCTGGCCTCGACCTTGTGCGCGACCGCCGGGTTGGGCGCGGTGTCGAAATAAGCGGCGCAGCCGGCTAGGCAAGGCAAGGCCAGCAAGGCAGCGCGGCGGAGGAAGCAAAATGTTTTCATCCTAAGAGTCGCAAACATACCCTGCCATTTCTTTAGCGGACAAGACAATGTATTGCACTTGACTGTTTGGTTTTCATTTTTCCACCTGTATGGTAAATCTGGCCAGAGTTTGTTGGCGGGTCATTTTATCTTCTGCCGGGCCAAATCGGTTGCCGGGGTTTCTGGAGTCAACAACGGGGGAAACGCATTCAGTTGCCGCCACAACTCATAGGCCATGGTGACTTGGTTCAGCAATATCCAGCCCTTGACGCGCACCCCTTGACGCAAAAAGCGCGCGGCCGGCCAGGGGTATTCGGTTTCATCTGGCACTACCAGCAGCCGGAATTTCCCCTTGCCATCGTCGGCGGCATCGACAAAAGCGACGGTGCCGGCAAAAGTCCCCACGGCCAATGCCGGCCAGCCGACAAACTGCAAGGCCGGCCAGCCCTCGAACTGCAACCTTGCGCCACGGCCTGGAGTGATGAGCGCGGCATCGTTGCCGTCCACCCAAAGCTCCACGGCACGCACATCGACATCTGGCACCAGGATCATCAATGGCTCGCCTTGGCGTATGATGTCAGCTTGAGGATTGACCAGTAGGCGGAGCACGCTGCCATCGCGGGGGGCTTTGATAGTCTGCGCTTGCTGGCGCGAGACATCGACCTCGCTTTTCAACAGACTGGTCTTGCTTTCTTCCAGTTCCCCTTGAGTCTTGTTGGCCGATGCCGTGGACGAGTCGATGCGGGCTTGCGCGTCGGCGCGGATGCGGCCAATTTCCACCTCTGTCGCATGCTGCTCGGCCAGTGCCGCGTCCAACCCTGCCTGGGCGCTGCCTAGACTGCGCCGGGCGACAATGCCGTCGCGTTCGGCAACCTCAAAATCGCGCCGGGACACCAGCCCGTCGTTAAGCAAGCGGCTTAGCCTCTCGGTCTGCGTGTTAGCCGCATCAACGGTCGCCCGGGCGGAAGCCAAGGCTTCGTTTGCCGAACGCGCCCGTTGGCGGGCCACTTCCAGCCGGTATTGTGCGGCGGCGGCTTGCAATTCCCGCGTGGCGACAAAATCGTCGATTTGCAAGCGGTAGGCGTGCAGTTCTGCTTCCTTGGCGGTCAATTTGGCGGCGCTGGCTTCACGCTGCTGGCGCAAGCGACCAAGCAATTCAGGATCGACATCGGCAACTTCCACCAATACATCGCCCGCCTTGACCTTGATGCCCTCGCGGGCATGCCATTTTACGATGCGCCCGGCCACCGGCGATTCAATGGTTTGTTGACGCTCGACCGGGGCGAAAGCCGAAACCTTGCCCGTGCCGACGATGTTCTGTTGCCAGGGTGCCAACAACAAGGCGGGCGGCGTTAGCAGAAACAACCACACGAACGCACGCGCCAAAGTGCTGACCCGGCGAGGGGTCCGTGCGGCACTGAGCGCCGAGAGTCTGGCGGTCATGTCAGCCATGGCGCGGATACCCTCCATTGGGTTCGTTCGCAGACCTGGCAGCGCCGATAACCCGTCCGCTAGTTGGCAGTTCCACCACCCGCCCGCACAGGGCGGCAACCGACGGACTACGGGTCAGCACCAGCAAGGTCCAAGGCGCATTGGCGGCAAACAACGCTTTGCCGATATGCCGACGGGTGTTTTCGTCCATCTCGTCAAGCACACCATCCAGCAGCAGTAGCGCGGGCCGTCCGGCAATCGCACGGGCGAGCGTCAGCAAACGGGCCTGGGCAGCGGACAAGGGCGATCCATTCGGGCCGACAACCGTATCCACGTTCAATCCAGGCAAGCTTGCCCACTCATCCGCTAGGCCAACCATCGCCAACGCCCGCTCCACCTCATCAATGTCAATGCCTGGACGGCCCAGCCGCACGTTTTCAAACAGGCTGTCCTCAATGATTTCGGCAGTGCCGACCACGGCAATGCGAGTGCGCAGGGCATCTAGCCTGAGATGGCCAATATCGATGCCGTCGAATTCGATGTGTCCCTCCACAGGCTGGCGCAGCCCGCATAAGAGTTGTGCCAAAGTGCTTTTACCGCTGCCATGCCCGCCCAGCACCGCGACCCGCTCACCGGCCTGAATGGCGAAGTCCAACCCGGCAAGCACTGGCCGTTTCGAGCCGTAACCAAAAGACAAGCCGCGCACCGCCAGCGTCGCCGGACCAGGCATGTCGGGTGTCGCGCCGTGTCCCCGCTCCAGCGGCAAATCGAGCAAATGGCCGATCTTGTGTACACCGGCCATCAGGTCATAGAAACTTTCCAATTGTTTGCCGAATTTAATCAAGGAAGCCAGAACCGTGGACACGATCAACTCGGCGGCCACCAATTGGCCTAGGGTAAGCTGGCGATTGATGACTAAATATCCGCCAATTGCCAGCAAGGCCGTAGTGGCCACTGCATACAGGGACACCGAACCGATAATCTGCCGCAGCAACACCCGGTAATGTGCGCGTTTTGTTGCCAGATAGGCATGGGCGAGCGTGTCGGTGCGATCAACCGCCCATTGTGGCCCGCCGTCGGATTTGAACGTCCACAGGTTGCGGGCGATAATTTCCAGCCAGGCGACCAGCGCATATTTTGACACGGATTCTTCAATGGCGGAGGCCACTGCCCCGCGCCCCAGCACGAACATGATCAAGCCAATCGAAACCAGCAGCACGATGTCGAAGGCGAGCAAAAAAGGATGGTAAAACGCCAGCAAAATCAGCCCCACAACCGCCTGCATCAGCAGCGTGAGACCATCCAGCAGCAAGGAGGAACCGGCCTTTTGCACGGTCAGCACATCGAAGAAACGGTTGACCAATTCGGTACCATGCTGGCTGTCGTAGACTTCGCACCGCGCCTTAGGCAGTCGGTAGGCCATGTCGGCGGCGAGGCGCACAAAAATGCGGCGTTGCACGAGTTCCACCAGATACGATTCCAGCACATAAACGGCACCGGAAAACACTAGGAAGATGAACAGGATGATGGACAACACCGCAAGCGGCTGGCCCATGCCGCCTATCGCCACAGTGTTGACCAAAGCCTGCACCGCCACTGGCGGGGCTAGGGCAAGCAGGCCAGAGCCCACCGCCAACCCCAGCAGCAACCCTAGATCGGCGCTTTCGGGCCGCATCATCTCAATCAAGCGGCGCATCGGCGGCATGTGCTGGCCGTCGGTGCTGACCGCATCCGCAAAGGGTGCTTGCGGTTGAACCGAGACCCAATCTGTCGGCTGATCTTCGGGCGAACCGAGCATTTCCGCCACTGCCGAAGGTTTGAGCAGGTGCTCTTCGATCAACTCGCCCCGCACCACCACCGCCTTGACCCGGCCAGAGCGGAAGCCAAGCAGCACCAACCAACCGGTTCCATCATTCAGCAAGCCAACCAGCGGTGACTGCGCACCGATGGTTTCAGCCGCAATACTTGGCTTCAGTGCCACCCGGTCAATCCGCAAGCCGCATTCCTTTCCCGTTGCGGCCAGCCAATCCAAGCGGTTTTGTGGATACGTCCTGGCAACGCGGCTAGGCGCCACACGAGGTGATTTATCTTGGCCGAACAGTTTCAACAGAAAATCCAACAGCGTTTGTGCCGCCCGATTCTGGTCTGGATTGTCTTTGGGATCGGTGAATACGCTCATGGGGAAATAGTGGGATGCCTTTGAATCAACTTGGGCTGAAAGCACGGGAAAAGTCTACTGGGTTTCTCGTCTGAAGTGTACCGGGCGCCTTTCATCGCCTCAACCATCTTGCAAGCCTACCTAACAAGGAAGGATACAAAAACGCCTTGGCGAAACCAGTTATACCCTCATCCGGTGCCAATTCGAGCAAACACTTATACGACAATCGCGCAGGCTCCAGTTTGCCAGTGGCGGCAAAATAGGCGCACATCACTCCTGTGAATCCGGCAAACTCTGACACATGATAACGCCTGCGGTTTGGGTACAGCAGCGACAAATCAAGATTGCCGTCGAAGATTTCGGGTATTTTGTCTGGTTCGCCTTCCAACAAGCAGATTTGGGCGTAGTTGATCTTGGCGAATAGATAATCCGGGTGTTTTTGATAGTTCTCAATGGCTATTTCCCGCGATGCAGTATGGTTGCCAATGGATGCGTAGGCGGAAGATAAATAGTTGTACAACACCGGAACATCTGGATAGTTTTCTTTTAAAACAAGAAGTTCTTTGATTGCTTGTTTTGGATTGTTTTTAACCATGTCTAAAAGATCCGGCAAACGATCCTCGACAGGTTTTGGCAAATTCAGTCTTTTTATTGGGTCGTAGGTTATTTCATAGTTGATGAGACGATACTGTTCGCCCCCCTTGTTGAATTTGACGGGTGATTGCCTATGGCCGGGCTTCGGTTTTTTGCGTGTCATTCGGGTTGGCCTGTTTGTCTTGACAGTATTTTTGCCGGAAACACTTGCTGGCGCAAGCTTATTCCGGCCTAGCTGAATAAGTGATGTTACGCACAGCCACCAAAACCGTTGGCGGCAAAGGGTTGCCGCCCTACGGTCTAGGGGCTGGAATGGCCATAACCGCCGTAGGTCGGCAACCCTTTGCCGACTTGTGCTACGGTCTAGGGGCTGGAATGGCCATAACCGCCGTAGGTCGGCAACCCTTTGCCGACTTGTGCGTAACATCAGTGAATAAAAGCGCCAACGGTTTTGCTTGGCTCCCTTGCGAATCCAGTCAGTTCCACGGTGGCAGGAACCCATTGACTTTAACCGTTTTCCATCATGCCAGCCAGTTCAACCGCCCTGTTGCCAACCTGCGTGGCCCATTTGCTTGAGAGCATCTCCTCTGCCGCACTGGAATAGTCGCCATCCTGCAAATACGATAGCATGCGGGTGAACCCAAGCAGCCCCTGCACCCCCAGATTGAAAGCCATTGAAATTAGCACATTCTGCCTGGCAACTGAGAGGCTTCTCCACCAAGGCAAACTCACATCAAGCTGTTTGCTTACCCTGTCAATGTCATTGTGCAAAAGCAACAAAGCTTCGTCTTTGGTGATCCCCGTGTCGTCAAGGTTCCTGCCCACCCCTATGGTCAGTTTGTTGCTGGCATCCATGTAGGGTCTCAGTTGCAAGCCCTCATGCTGGATCAGCAGTTCATCAACACTGTATGAACTATAGGGCGAAGGTGCCGCAGCAGGACGCAACCCGGTGTGTGCCTTTTTATGGGCGCAAGCCGAAATTGACAATGACACAAACAATAAAATCGTAAACTTGGGAATAATATTCCGATGGGTTGTCATTTCATTTAACCTTTTGATAATGCTTTGGATTATTGTGATCGGCCGGATAAATATAAACCGTCGGAGAGGAAATGGCAAACCGTGCTTTTTTGATTTCTTGCCCTTCCCAAACAGGACAGAGTAGGATCAATAGTGTCCCTCTGCGGTTTTGGCATCCCTGCCAAAATGACGGATCAACAACATGCATTTAGGATAAACTAACGCCACTGACGGACTATGCCCCTTAATCAATATGAGCCACATCCAAACCTACCGCCGTGAATTGGACGACTATCGCCGCGTCGCCGGAGCCGAGAATGAAGGCACGGTGTCGCAAGCCTTCGCCTCATTGTTGAAAGCCGAAGGCGCGGAACACAAGCTGATTTTCACCCATGTTTGAATGTCGAGCAAAGCTTTTACGATGCGACCGGTTCATGGAAGGATTTCAAAGGTGCGTGTTTCGTCAATACCTTGGACAACTGTAAGCGTTCACCCCCTTACGCCGGCAACGGCAAGAGAGCCAATCCCTGACGCCGACGGGTTAGGTGATTTCTGAGAAAGAGCATCCCATGAAGAATCTGATCCGTAGAAAAAAAATAGAGTCCACGAAAGACACGAAAAGCACGAACAAAAGCAAGATTCGTTCGTGCCTTTCGTGTTTTTCGTGGACGATTCTTTTGGT
>CAIODU010000362.1 GCA_903857165.1 uncultured Methylococcaceae bacterium
CGCCGCCGTGGACGCCGCATGGCGTCCCTTGGCAAGCATCTGCTCCAATTGTTGGCGCTCGGTTTCCGTCAGGCGGACTATGTAACGGGGCATGGCTTTGGTCTCCAGACAAGAGGCAAAGCCGGTATGACAACCCAATCCCCTCGGTCTGTCAATTTAAAGCGGTTGGGGCACTAGGCATTGCCTATGAGGTGGTGCGGTATAACTTGGACGAACTCGACCGCGCCATTGCCGACGAAGCGGCTCATGGTTTCGTCAAAGTGCTGACCGCACCGGGCAAGGACAAGATACTCGGTGTGACCATTGTCAGCGAACATGCCGGCGACCTGTTGGCAGAATTCGTGCTGGCGATGCGGCACGGCTTGGGACTCAATAAAATACTCGCCACCCTCCACACCTACCCGACTTGGTCGGAAGCCAACAAATACGCCGCCGGTGCTTGGAAACGCGCCCATGCGCCGGAGAAACTGCTGCGTTGGGTGGGGCGTTACCATACTTGGCGGCGCGGCTGACGCTGGGCTGTTTGAACAAAGCCATTAACTTAAGCCGTTCGTGCTGAGCCTGTCGAAGCATGAACGGCTTAAACACTAATGATTTGGATTTTTACGCCCACCCTTCGCAGGCTCAGGGCGAACGGAAAAATCGTTAAGTTAATGGCTTTGAGGCTGTTTGAAGGGATACAATATCTTTGAGTCTATTTGTTAACATGTGGAGGACACGATGAACGCGGTTATTCTTGAAAAGAAAAAGCACGACGAAGAAAAAATGGTTTCTTCCAGTCAAGCCGTCAACAAGGATGAAAAAACCTTAAAAAAAGAGGTAGAAATGAGCGATATGGAACTTATAAAAAGATCCGTTAAAAAGCATAAAAAACTCCTTCTTAAGCTGGCGAAATGAAAGAGCCCACTTGGTTGATCAAGAAGTTTGTATTAGCCACTCACGAGTATGTTATAAACGAAACTGGCGGCTCCCATGGTGTGCGGGATGAGACTTTACTTGAGTCGGCCTTATCTCGACCACAAAACCTCTATTATTACGAGCAAGCTGACCTATTTGATTTAGCCGCCACTTATGCGGAAGGCATTTCGTGTAATCATCCTTTTGTTGATGGAAACAAGCGAACTGCCTTCGTTGCCGCCGATACATTCCTCGAAAAAAACGGGTATGAACTCGATGCTGAAATAGGCAACGAGCAAGAAACCCTGTTTCTAAATTTGGCTGATGGGAAAGTCACCCGCGCCGAACTTGCCCAATGGTATAGGCAACACACGCAAAAGATAACGCGGTAAGGTGCAATGGCGATTATTGAGTGGGGTAAGGATTTGTGGGAGCCGCGCCCCCGCGGCGATGGGACAGGCGGGGGAACGCGGGCTTTAACCCAATCGCCGCGAGGCTCGGCTCCCACGGATTGGGCCTAAGTTAAAAGTGTGTAGCAACTTCCTAGGAACCGTTTACCATGCGAATTCCCAAAGAGCCTTTTTTTGGCTATTTGCAGAGAGTTCGTTTTGCGATGGGATATGTATACGGTCAGACTTAGGATGTCGGCGAGGTCTTTGCTCACGATATTGTGATTAACTTTGTTGAATTAAAATGAGAATAAATACTTATGAATAACCCAATAAATGGTGATGTAACACACAAATCAGTGCGGGTATCTTTCACCCTTTTAATGTATTTTTTTAGCGTATGCTGCTCTCTTTTTACCGGTCATCGGGTTTTGGCGAATCCGGCATGCGCCCCGGGATGGCAGGGTAGCGTGTTGGCTGATACGGAATCCCTGCAAAACTGGACAATAGAAAATGGTTCTGCGTCGGATGGACTCCAGTTGGTTGCGGGGCAGTCTGGCCAAGCAGTGCAACTGAACTGGAATGTCGCCTCTAGCGGGGATTACGTGCAAGCCAAGTATACGTTCCCTCAACCTGTAGACCTTTCCGTGGCTGATATTTTCGGTGTCAGTTTGCACGGTGATGGAGGTGGAACTGCCACTAATATGGCTATCATGTTTGCTGACGTAAACAATGTGTTTTATGGCTACGATATAATAAAGGGTAGTAGCGGTATCAATCAGATCAATCGCTGGATCAATCTACCATTACCTAAAAAGATATTCCACTATTTTTGGGGTGGCGGAGTAATTGATTGGTCTAGGATAAACCGGGTATTTGTGGTGATAAAACAGCCTGCCGGGACAGGAGCGGGACAGCTAAGGATAGATCAACTCCAGTATGACACGGCGGCAAACTGGCCTCGGCAAACTTCGTTTGACACCACCCACGCTGCCTCCGTGCCACCCCAAGTGACGCAAAATGCTGTAAATTACTTACTGTCCGCACAACAATCGACTGGTTTGTTTATTTCCTGGAAGGAAGAGACCACCCCGTTAGCGCACCTGTACGACCAGGCTTTGACATTGCTCGTCCTGACCCGCGAAGGCATCTGGCAGCAGGGGAGCCCCATAAACAATGCCGCCCATGCCGCACAAAGTCTGGTTGCCTTCATGAGCCAGCAGCAACAAAGCGATGGTCATTGGCCGAACACATGGAATCCTCTGAATGGAGTGGTGACATCAAATGATATGTGGGTAGGCGATCAGGCTTGGTGGGTGATGGCCCTTTCGTCTTATGCCGCACGATCTGGTGATATTGCAGCCAAGACTTCGGCCCAAAAGGGAGCAGCATGGCTGGCCGCCAAAATCTCTACTAGTGGTGAGGTGGTTCCAAGCACGGAGGGAAACGTGGATGTCTGGTGGGCTATGATCGCCACCAAAAGGTTTGCCGACGCAGATCGCATTCAAGGCTATCTGCTGAATACAGTATGGGACACCAACCTACACTATTGGTGGCAGGGATTTAATGATCCTAACATTGCCATGGATGCTGCCACTTGGCTGTCGGCATTCAGCCGCCACTCCCGCGTCAATCAACCGGCGAGGGGATTGGCCGCCCTAAGTTTTGTGAGACGCACCCTGGTCACCGGGAGTGACGATGATAAATTGTGCGGGTTGGATGGAAGGGGACCGGTGAGTATATGGAACGAAGGAACAGCCCAGTATGTGGCGGCAGGGGGTGCGGATGGGAAAGCCTTTCTCGACAACCTAATGCTGCAACAAAAGCCGGATGGCTCCATGCCAGGATCGCCTGACAACTGGGCTACTCCCTTGGGCTGGCTGACCCCTTGGAGCGGCCTGGCATCCACTAGCTGGCTCTATTTCGCGGTTAAAGGCTGGCCGTTTACCAATACACTCGATGTCGTTAAAACTGGCAGCGGCACGGGTAGGGTGATCAGCGATGTGGATGGGATTGATTGCGGTGCGACATGCAGTGCGAATTTCGCCAACTGGACTCCAGTCGAGCTCACCGCCATCCCTATCAGTGGTTATCAGTTCTCGGGTTGGGGCGGTGGATGCAGTGGTTACGGGAATTCATGCACACTGACGATGGATGCCGCCAAAACCGTCACCGCCAACTTTGAGGTCTTCAACTCGACTTTGGCCTTTTTTTGAGGCAGAGAGATCGTTCTCGTAGCACAATACCCGACTGTTGATGGCTTACGAGAGATGACAGACATTGCTGATGCTTCCCGATGTGGCGTTGATGGTTTTGAGTTCCTTCGC
>CAIODU010000363.1 GCA_903857165.1 uncultured Methylococcaceae bacterium
TGTGAACCTATGGGCTGGCAACCTACCTGATTCAAGCACTTGTGCAAGCGGCAAGTTACCGTCCATGGCTCTGGATTCCGGCATCCATGCCGGAATGACGGTGTTTTCCCGTTCCGTGGGACTTGTGTATAACGATGAGCGCGGAGCGTGGGAACGATGGCAAATGAGCGAACCGTGGGTTGTAAAGCGCCTGAATCAAGCGCTTCAGATTAAGTTTTGACCCCCACGCTCTGCGCCACAGCCGGATTGCGCAACTTCCAAATGAACCCGTCATAGAAGAAATGCAATGCGCCCAGGGTGAAGAAGACCATCGAATAGACGATAAACGAAGCGTAATTTTCCAACACGAAAACCGTCAGCACAATCAAGCTTAGATAACAGGCCAGTAGCCCGTATCTGCCCAACGGGGAATTGGCAACCCAACCGAGCGGGCTGTCCGTCTTTTTCGGTTCGATATAGCTTTTTTCCAAGCATTGGTTGACGATCATGAAATACTCAAAGGCATGGGAGCCGACATAACCGATAAAACCGACGATGGGGTTGATCAGCATCACGATGAACAAACCCAAAGTCGAAGCCAGATAGTAATGCTTGGCCTGATTAAGCGGTCGGTTATATTCCTCTTTAAGCCATTTCCCGGTTAACCAAATCACCGTCAACAGCGCCGGCACTAATAAAAACCCAGCGGTGGAACGCATCCCGGTCATCATTGCAAAAGCCGAAAGATTGGCACCGCGAATGCCTAGCGCTGCGACACGTTCCATCGTGCTGGGGTCATAGGCCGACCAAAGAACCGCAAGCGTCAGCCATGCAAACAACAGGGGCAACTCGCTGCCGCCTTGCTTTTGCCCGACCATCCGTCCGTAAATGCGGGTGATGCCGTAGCGTTGCATCAAGGTGTGCTCGACATTCCACGCACCGGCCAGGATGGCCAGCACCAAGGGGCTGAAATTAAGCGCAAGGAAAATCACCAGGCAAAATACCAGTGGACTCCAGATGAACAGATTGCGGCGAAGTTCGAACCGTTGCCTGTCCCCGTAGACCAGAAATAAGCTGAGGGGTTGGTGGGTGAAAGAAAATAAAAATACCGAAAACATCAGCAATTTCAGCCATGCCGGGTTGTCAATCACGGCCAGTGCAATCAGGGAAAAAGGAATCCAACTCAGTGTCATGGCGATGTCGGTCTGTTGCCCGGTAATCCAGCGGGTTTGCATAGCCAGACTGCCGTCTGCCGCAAGACTCGGAGACCCGAAAAGCTTTGTTATTATTTTGTTCACGCCCACCCCCGGCTTCATAGGAAAAAAATTTGGTGTTGTCATCAAGCCGTAAAGATTGGACTATAAGCCTTACGCGGTCAAGCAGTCCAGATTGTATTCGTAGATGGAGAATCAACCTAAGCCTTAAGGAACAAGCCTTTCTGGCTAACGCACCCATGGTTGTATAACATAGTGAAACAATTGGCACTTGCCGCATCTAGTAACATTATTTAACATACGGAATCCTAGCAGATGAAGATCGGCATACCGAAAGAAATCAAAAATCTGGAAGGCCGCGTCGCGTTGACCCCCTCCGGTGCGCACCGCCTAGTTGACGCCGGACACGAAGTCAGGGTGCAGCAGGGCGCAGGTTTGGGTTCGGGGTTTTCCGACCAAGACTACTGGGAGGACGGCGCTCGCCTTGATTTAAACAATTCAATCCATTTTGATATAACCTACAAGCAACCGATAACGAGGAGACTTAATCGTGGAGCTTAACTGGTCGACTTTCCTGCTCGAAATTCTTAACTTCCTAGTCCTGCTGTGGATACTCAAGCGTTTCCTCTACCGGCCGGTGCTGGACACCATTGCCAAGCGCCGGGCCGGCATCGAACAAACCTTGGCCAACGCCCAAACCATCCGCACCGGGGCGGAGGCTATGCAAAGCCAGTATGAAACTCGGCTGAACCAATGGAACGAAGAACGGGAGGCGGCGCGTTTGACCCTGCGCCAGGAAATCGCCGAGGAGCGTGAGCGCCAGTTGGCGGCCTTGGAGGATGAATTGGAGCGCGAACGGGAAAAGGCAAGGGTGCTGGACGGGAAACTGCGGGCGGATGCCCTGCGCAAATACCAGGAAGCCAGCCTTGAACTCGGGGCGCGTTTCGTAGCCCGACTGTTGTCTGAATTGTCCGGCCCTGATTTGGAAATCCGTTTGTTTGACCTAGCCCTTGGGCAACTGGATTCCCTGCCCGAGGCACGCCTCAACGCCATCCGCCTTGCCTGTGAGGAAACCCCTGAGCAAGCCGAGGTCGCCACCGCCTACCCGTTGGACGCAAAGCATCAACAACGGCTTGCGGAAAAACTAGGGCGTTTGCTGGGAATGCCGGTGACCTGTCGTTTCGTCGAGGATTCACAGCTTTTGGCGGGTCTGTGCATCACCTTGGGGCCCTGGATATTTCACGCCAACCTGCAAGAAGAGTTGAAGAGCTTTGCCGCAGCCGCCCATGAACCCAATTGAGCCACCCATTTCGCACGATCTGCTGGAACGGCAATCGGCTTGGGTTGAACACTACCGTTTGGGGCTGCGAGTTTCCGAGCAAGGTGTCGTCGTGTCCGTCGGCGACGGGATCGCGTGGATTTCCGGCCTGCCCTCAGCCGCCATGGACGAGGTGCTGGTGCTGGATGACGGTAGCCAAGCCATGGTTTTCGACCTTAACCAAGGACTGTTGGGTGCGATTTTGTTGCGCGACACTGACCGCCTGACTTCCGGCACTATCGTGCGCAGGGCCGGACAGGCGTTGAGCATCCCGGTGGGCGAAGGATTGCTCGGTCGTGTCGTTGATCCGCTGGGCCTGCCTCTGGACGGCTTACCGCCACTGGCCCATAACGGCCACCAGCGCCTGGAAGGCGATTCGCCTGCCATCATCGCCCGCGACTTCGTCCAGCGTCCCTTGTACACTGGCATCAAGATCGTCGATGCCCTGGTTCCCATCGGCAAGGGCCAGCGCCAACTCATCATTGGCGACGAAGGCTTGGGGCGTAGTGCCTTAGGGATAGATGCCGTCATCAACCAACGCGGCCATAACGTGTTCTGCGTCTATGCACTGATTGGCCAAAAGCGATCCACCGTGGTCAACACCATCCAACTCCTTCGCGAACACGGTGCGTTGGAATACACCTGCGTCGTGGTGGCCGAAGCCAGCGCCCTGCCGGGGCTGAAACACCTTGCCCCCTATGCCGGTTGCGCCATCGCCGAATATTGGATGGAGCGCGGGCACGACACCCTGGTGGTCTACGACGACTTGTCCACCCATGCCCGCACCTACCGGGAGCTGTCCCTGCTGCTACGCCGCCCCCCAGGGCGCGAAGCCTATCCCGGCGACATCTTTTCGATCCATGCCGGCTTGTTGGAGCGTTCCACTTGCCTCAACGCCGCCCATGGCGGAGGCAGCATGACCGCCCTGCCCATCGTCGAGACCCAGCAAGGCGACATCGCCAGCTACATTCCCACCAACTTGATTTCGATAACCGACGGGCAAATTTATCTGGATGCCGACCTATTCGCCGCCGGCTTCCGCCCGGCCATCGACATCGCCCGCTCCGTCTCCCGCATCGGCGGACGCGCCCAGCATCCCGCCATCAAGGCCGAAGCCGGTAGGATGAAACTGGACTATCTGCAATTTTTGGAATTGGAGGTGTTCACGCGCTTCGGCACCAAACTGGATGCAGCCATGGAAAAGCCCCTGCGCCGGGGCCGGCTGTTACGGGAAATCCTCAAGCAAGACCGTCTGGCACCCCTGCCCGTCGAATGCCAAATGGGCTGGCTGGTCGCCTTCAATGATGGTCTGCTCGACACGCTGGAACCGGGAAAGGTCGGCACAGTGCTGGAACGGCTATATCTTCGAGTCAGCGAATCCGGGTTGGCTTTGGAAGACAACCGGGAGGAATGGAGCCAGTCGGTGTTGGAATGGCTGGATTCCACTAAATTAAACCGTTCGTAGCGAGCCTCCCGGGCATGTCGAAGGGCGAACCATGAACAGCTTAAGCATCGGCAAGCCATGAGCCGGCGACACGAGTTGGAACAGCGTCTGCGCAAGCTCGGCGAAATAGGCGAAATCATGCGCTCCATGAAAAACCTCGCGCTGATGGAAACGCGCAAACTCGCCCGTTTTCTTGATATTCAAAACGACTCGGTGCTAATGATCGAGACTGCGGCGGCGGATTTTCTGCAATTCAACCCCCACCTCGCTCTCCCTTCCGGCAAGCAGGCGTTATTGGTGATAGGTTCGGAACGGGGGTTCTGTGGGGATTTCAACGAGGAATTGCTGAACGCCCTAGGATCGGATCATTCCCCGGACTCGCCAATCCTCGGCGTAGGCGGCAAACTCTGCACTAGGCTGGAAAAGCATCCTGCCCTGGCCGGCCAATTCGACGGGCCCACCGTGGCCGAAGACGTGCCGAAAACGCTCAATCAACTGATTCCTGCCATCGGACGTTTGCAAGAAACTCAAGAGTGCGATGGCCTCACTGTGTTGCACCACCGCAGCGGCATCGAAAGCATAGCCCGGAAGTCACTGCTGCCGCCCTTTACCGAAAACGCTGCCCCCGACCCCAAACTCCACCACTCGCCCTTGTTGAACCTTGCACCGGGGCAATTCTTCGCCGAATTGGTCCACCACTATCTGTTCGCCGCTTTGCATGAAATTTTCTACACCTCGCTGATGGCGGAAAACCAACGCCGCATCCAACATCTTGAGGGCGCAATCCAGCGTTTGGAGGAAAAAAACGAAATTTTGGCGCGGAAATCACGAACATTGCGCCAAGAGGAAATCACCGAGGAGATTGAAGTGATACTGCTCAGTGTGGAGGGGGCGGGGCAGGGGTAGATGAATTTTTGTTGTCAAATTAGCCTTGCCACTGGGTGAAAATTACGTTACAAATTACGCTTCCCATTTAAATCGCTTTATATAAAACATATCTGTCTGGTAAAATACAACATGGAAAACTTAATTAAACCATCGCTTTTTGGCATTACCAACAGCAATCGAGATTTTTCTGACCCATACTATTGGGGTAAAAATCAGTTTAATTCGTCTTTTCCAGTAGCATTGGCTTGTTACATGAGATCATGTTCCATACCACTTGTCTATGTAACTTACAGGGATGAACTAAGAACAAGCATTGGTGAATTAGAGGTATCAGAACTTTTTGGTAGCAACCGACCCAATTCCGAATTGTATTTTGCTTTTGAATCGCGCTTTGATCCGTTTTTAAATCATGTTCATGATGAACTTCCACCTATTGATCTTGTAGTTTGCGATGGCATCCGTGAACATAAAATTCGACCCTTGGAAATAAAACTTACCACCTTGCCAGACAATACAACTGAATCTTTGGGTGAGGATAAATATGGGTCTGAATTAGTCATTCGTTCAGCCACTACTCGCTATATGGCATTATCCATGGTTTGCTCCCTACAAAAACATCTGCCACAAGTACGAGAGATTTTTGAACCTGTAATGGCGAAAGTGCGCAATTGGGACTCAAAACCAGAAATGCTGCAACTTGCTCCACGAGTGCTTGAATCATTACAGATATTTCTCAATGAATTCAAATTTCTTCAAACTCCATTAATGATGCAGCCGATTTGGAAAACGATAGGCAAGACACCTGTTTTGACTGATAATTGCTTGGATATATTTGTCTGGAGCGATTTCGCACTTACTCACCTGTTTCTTGATTCTGCTTTAAATTCACTAAGCGATCAGGATATATCAAACAAATTAGGAGTTGTGCTTAGGATATCACGTTTTATTTACCAGTCATCGTTAACTAAGCTGGTGTATCAAGCCCCAATCTTTGGCGGTATGCTACATGATTGCGAAAATGGAAAAGGAACTGCCTTTTCTGCGGCAGATTTAGCCAGATACATGACTTGTGAAAGGCTAAGATGTCCATCTATTAGCAAGAATGAAATTAAGAAAATTGTGCTTGGTGGCGGGCATAAATTCTTAACTCGGAAGCTTGATTTCGATGAAGTTATATTTTTTTCTAATGAATTATTTGAACCCGCATAGGGCTGAACAGCGTTATTTTTAAAGGTAATACCGAATTTACTAAGTGGTTAAAACTATAATGAACGAAAACCTTCTGACAGTTCGGGAAAAATCCATTATTGCAGCACTTTATTTGTCAAAATTTGATTTAGATGGGTTAAGCTACCTTGGTTTTAACAGCTTCAAGGAGGCTTTCAATATTATCGGCTTGGCACTGGGAGTGAGTCCAAAATCTATACAGAACTATAGGGATGAATTTGACCCATTATTTCCAAATGCCCGACTTGGATGGCACAAAAGAACTACAAGGGATTATTGTAAATTGGTTTATGAAAAGTACAAAAATTTTGACATGGATACGCTATCAAGAATTTTGAAGAAGTCATTGTATAAAAATCCAGATATAGATATGTTAATAGAACAGACTATGGAAGTTGATTCTGATATGGAAACTTCCTTTGCAAAGAGACTCATCACCGGTCAGTCTGCGGAAAACTATTTCATCAATCAATTTCAAAATATAGAAGCCTTTATTGGGTATTCCATGGAGGATACCACAAGCCTAGGTTGCGGCTTTGACTTCAAACTTTCTTCATTGGCAGAAAAAAACTTCCTTGCGATAGAGGTCAAAGGAGTCAATGAGCTTCATGGCTCTATATCTCTGACTCAAAAGGAATACTCTGTAGCCAAGATATTAGGGGATAGGTATTTTATATTCATAGTTAAAAACTTCAAAGAAACCCCAATTCATGAACTATATAATAATCCATTGGAAAGTAGCTTATTATTCACTAAGAATGAACGCAGGGTTATCCAAGTAATTTGGAATTCACCAATATAGAAATATATTTATGAATTCTTTATTACTAAATTTAAAAGGCAAGCCAATAATATTAAAAGATTATTTTGGCGAACAATTTGGCTTAACACACTACTATCGACACCCCCGATCCTATGCACGTCGAGGTATATTCAGTATTGATGAGCCTAGCCCTACCATCCGTGGTGTCAATCGCCCCATACCAAAAGGATATCCTGGTCATTCGGGAGATACGTTGCCATCAAGCGAGAATATCCGCAGCCTGACAACCCAAGAGCGCGCTCTGATTCAAACTTTTCCAAAGAATTTTATTTTACCAGGCTGTAAAACAGATATTGAACAAGTAATAGGCAATGCAGTTCCAGTAAACCTAGCCGAGTATGTTGCAAAATGTTTGGCACGTTATATACAGGGCGGAGGGCAAGATACTTCACGGCAAACCAGTATTTTTCAAAAGGGAAGCCATTACAATACTATTAAAATTATTCAAAAACAGAATAATTTATGAGCAAATTGACTGCTGTATCGCTATTTTGTGGGGCTGGTGGCATGGATGTTGGCTTCAAGAAGGCTGGTTTTAATGTTGTTGCGGCTAATGAGCTTGATGCGTATGCTTGCAATACATACGCAGCCAACCATCCGGAAGCGGCTCTATTTCGTGGCGATATCAATCTTTTGAGAGATGACCTTGCCATTTATAATGGGGTTGATTTGGTGTTTGGAGGTCCACCTTGCCAAGGTTTCTCAGTGGCCGGCAAAATGGATGCTGATGACCCCAGAAGCAAGCTAGTTTTTGCATTTGCTAGTGTCGTAGAAAGCTTGAAACCATCCTCTTTTGTGATGGAAAACGTGAAGGCTCTCGGGGTTCTGTCAAAATTCGAGCCTATTCGGAAAGATCTGTTTCGTCGATTTCACACCTTGGGGTATTCAGTAACAGTAATAATTTTGAATGCAAAGGATTATGGTGCTGCACAGGCAAGGGAGCGTGTTTTTTTTATTGGGGTTCGGTCATCTTATCCCGCTATCAAGGCAGGGATGTTCAATCAATATAAGAAAAAAGCAGTTTCTTTGAGGCAGGCAATTTCGCCGCTTGGTCTAGCTGGGTCAAAATCCAACTCGCGAGTTTGCAACGCAAAAATTACACTAGCGACCAATCCGGTATTAAGGAAATCTCCATATGCCGGAATGCTATTTAACGGGCAAGGGCGACCTATCAACCCTGATGGATGGTCAAGCACGCTGCCCGCAAGTATGGGTGGAAATAGGACACCGATTATTGATGAGTGCCATTTGTTTGAAAATAAAGAGGGATGGGTCGAAAAGTACCATGCATACCTTATGGCTGGTGGTCAGCCTATGAAGTTTGGTGACGTACCTCAGCAACTTCGTCGATTGACTATTGACGAAGCTGCATTACTTCAATGTTTTCCCTCAAACTATAATTTTATTGGACCGCAGAGTAAGGTTTATTCTCAAATTGGGAATGCCGTTCCATGTAATCTTGCTTTCGCTGTCGGCCAAGTCGTGTATGGTGCCTTAACAAATTCTGAGATTTTTCATGTTTCATATCAACCTCAGCGTGGTGAAATGCTTGAGTTGAATCTGTGAAGGCTGATGTGGCGTAACGCAGTAAGGCGCATTCGTGGGGCAGTAAGTCCAAACACGCGCCAAATACGTTCATCAAGCTCCCGCATTAAACCATCAGCCTCAGCCGATGGTAACTTGCAGTAAATCCCTTTTGTCAGATCGACTATGGCCTTGGCATCTTCCCTATTTGGGTCAGGTAATGGAAATTGCTCAACATATTGGGTGATAAATCGACGGCGACCGGCATACAATTTGTTATTAAAGCGATGGTCATAAAAGACTTCGATAAAAGTTGAATTGGCTACGGCAAGTGCAAGCCAAAGCAAATCCTCTTCGTTGTCGTTTTCGCATTTCAGCCAATAACACTCGCCATTGACAATCCCTCCTTGCTTATCCATCCAAAAAACGGATAATACATATCCACTCGTCCCGTCAAACCAAAGCCCTGTGCGAGGCGCTGCGCTTGCTTGGCTCCCATGATTTGGGTTCGGACGTAGGGCGGATTGGCGATTACCAGATGAAATGGTTCCTGCACTACACTGGAGGAAAACAAATCACCATGGCCTTGCAGGTTCAAAACGTGCTCAAGAAAGTTTTTTTGTTCCAGTTGAACCCTTAAATCTGGAAATTCATGTCGAAGGCGCTGTGAAGCAATTCGGATGGCATCCGGGTCCGTGTCGTATCCAACGACATCCAATCTTTGCTGTATCGATGAAGGTAATTGTTTGATGAAAGCACTTAACAGTGCGCCGTCTCCAACAGCCGGGTCCAGCATGCGGATTCCACCTCGCTCAGGTAGCTTCGCCACCCGAAGCATTTGCCCAGCAACAAAACTAGCAAGAACCATGGGGGTATAGGTCGCACCGTCTGACTTTTGTCGGCGGACATCGCTATATCTCGCCGTGTGCTTTACTATGCCAAGCATTGACGGAATTCATTTTTGATACTCATAATCATCATCTTACAACTGAACATGGATCAATGAAAGACCATTTGCCGATTTAGCGGCTTGGCCCTGCGCCGAAGCCGGGTGCGCAATGCGCAGCTTACGGCTCATGCAACCCAATGCTGTTGAATTAAGCCGAATGGAGTTGCAACGCCTCGCCCTCTAACTTTTAAGGCCTCGGTGAAAAGGTAATCTAGGTAAAGGCTTTCCACGTCAACATAGGCATGTTTGTTTAGGCGAGCCGTTTGAGTTACAAATAGCGGTGCAGTCTACCTGTTTTATCGCAGGCCATTTAGTCAAACATTATTCCGACATGAGCATCCGCCGAACACTTTTATTGTTTTTCCTGTTAATGGGGTTGGCGCCAGCGACCATTCTAACTGGATTGGCCTTTTACCAGGCAAGGGAGGCGCTTCAGTTGGAAATCACGCGCAATCTGAGAAACGAGGCTTCCGCACTGATGCTAGAGGTCGACCGGATGATGTTTGAGCGCGTTCTACAGGTGCATACTTGGAGCCATCTGGAACTGATGCAGGATGTGCGGGTGGGCGACGTGGATAAACGTTTGTCCCACTTGTTGTTCGACCTTGACATGCACTATGAAGGGGTATACAAGAGCCTGACTTGCAGCAACCGGCAAGGGATGGTCGTCGCCGCCAGCGATGCAAGCTTGGTTGGAAAACAGATTGAGGGCCTTGGCGTCTGGCTAACCGCCCCCTTGGCCCACGGCGAGACCAGACTTTCCCCACTTAAGCTGGATTTGGAATCGGGGAAAGCCAGCATTGAAATGGAAGCGGCCATCCACGACCCACAAAAAAAAGAAAATGTGGGAAAGCTCCATGCTTGGTTTGACTGGACTGAAATTTTCGACTTGCTTGACCATCCCAATCAAACCACTGTCAACGCATCACCTGCCTCCTTGGC
This sequence comes from uncultured Methylococcaceae bacterium, assembly GCA_903857165.1. GTDB lineage: Bacteria > Pseudomonadota > Gammaproteobacteria > Methylococcales > Methylococcaceae > Methylumidiphilus. The sequence continues at coordinate 10,309 of CAIODU010000363.1, forward strand.
GGTGTTGCTTGACGAACAGGGCCGCATCATCGCAGCTTCCAAGCCCTTGCGTGAGCGCGGACTATTGCTTTCGAATGCCCTCGCTTCGTGGCGGACAACGGTAGGAAACGATGCGGTCATCACCAATGAGGAGCATCTGTTGGGATACGGCGAACTGTTGGCGGGTTCCGCTATCGGACATGGCTACCAAGACTTTCCAGGCTTTGGCTGGACAGTCCAAGTTTACCACCCCACTGCCATTGCCTTTGCACCCGTCCATCGCATGGGATATGCATTTTTGCTATTACTCGTCCTCACCAGTGCGGCAGCCGTGGCGTTGTCTTTACTTATCGCCCGGCGCATCGCCCGGCCCATCGTGCAATTGAAGGAATTGACCCGCAACTTCATGCAGAAGCAACATTTGGCCGAGCCGATAAACATCGGCCAAGGCGAAGTGGGGGAGTTGACCGAGTCGTTCCAGCAGATGATTCGCGATTTGGAACAATCCCGCGATAACTTGGTGCGGGCAAGCAAACTGGCGGTGGTGGGGGAAATGGCCGCCACCATGGCCCATGAAGTCAGGACGCCTTTGGGGATCATGCGTTCCTCCGCGCAAATCTTACAAAGGGAAACCGCGCTCAGCGAAACCGGCAAGGAAATGCTAGGCTTCATACTCAGCGAAAATGATCGGCTGAACAAGCTGATTTCATCGCTGCTCGACTGCGCCCGCCCACGCCCGCCTAATTTCAACCTCCATGGCCTGCACGGCATTGCCCGGAAAGTGCAAGATTTGCTTGGTGCCCAGGCAAGCAGGAAAAACATCCGCCTCGCCTGTGAATTTGAAGCTGTCAACGATCAGTTGTATTGTGACGATGAACAAATTTTACAAGTTCTGTTAAATTTAGTGTTGAATGCCATACAAATCCTAGAACCCGCCGGAGAGGTCGCCCTACGCACCTTTTCCACCGGACAAGGGCTGGTGCTTAATGTGGACGACAACGGGCCGGGGATTCCCGAGAATGTGCGGCAAAAAGTGTTCGACCCTTTCTTTACCCAACGCGATGGGGGGATCGGGCTTGGGCTGACCGTGGTGCAGCAAATCCTCCGCGCCCACGGAGCGGAGATCACCGTCTGCACCAGCGGGCGTTCGCGTGGCACAAGGTTCCATATTATTTTCCCTCGAATCGAGATCACATCATAGGAAATAAGCTGAAGATGGTTTCAAAGCGAATATTGGTAGTGGATGACGAACCCAAAATGCAGCGCATTCTGGAAATCATGCTTTTGCATATGGGCCACAACCCATTGCTTGCCGGCAATGGCCGGGAAGCATTGGACATCATCCAGAAGGATTCGGTCGATTTGGTTATCAGCGATCTGCAAATGCCTTTGATGAATGGGCTGGAACTGCTGAAAGCCCTGCGCGAGCTAAACACCGACATCCCCTGCATCATCATCACTGCCTACGGCACGGTGGAGACGGCCGTCGAAGCCATGAAACACGGTGCCAACGACTATATAATCCGGCCCTTTGATGTCAATTCCGTGGAATTGGCCATCAGCCGTGCCATTGCCTTAAAGCAGATCAGGCAGGAAAACGCCTATTTGCGCGAAGTGGCGGAAAAAGGCTGGGGCGACTTCATCGGCCAAAGCCATGCCATGCAAAAGGTTTATGAAATGATCCAGCAGGTGGCGCACAGCAAGACCAACGTGCTGATCATTGGCGAGACCGGCACCGGCAAGGAATTGGTGGCGCGGGCCGTGCATCAGGCATCGCCCCGGCGCAATGCTTTGTTCGTGCCCGTCAACTGCGCGGCCATTCCCGGCGACCTGCTGGAAAGCGAAATGTTCGGCTACGCCAGGGGGGCCTTCACCGGGGCGGTCAGGGACAAGCCGGGGAAATTCGAGATGGCTCAGGGAGGGACGCTATTCTTGGACGAAATCACCGAAATGAGTCCCAGGCTTCAGGCCAAACTACTCCGCGTACTTCAGGAAAATGTGTATGAGCGGCTGGGGAGCAATGTGTCAATCGACATGGATGTGCGCATTATCGCCGCCACCAACCAGGATCCGATGGAAGCCATCAGACAAGAAAAGCTCCGCGAGGACCTTTACTACCGTATTCAGGTTTTTGCCATCAACCTGCCGCCCCTGCGCGAAAGGCCGGAAGACATCCCCTTGTTGGCCGAACACTTCGTCCACAAATTGGCCGGCAAGCTGGGCATCAGTTCGCCTTTGGGCGTGGCAGCCGAGGTTGTGGAGCAGTTCAAAGCTTATCGGTGGCCCGGCAATGTGAGGGAAATGGAAAATGTCATGGAGCGGGCCATGGTGCTTAGCAGGGGCCAGTTGATCGACATCGGACACCTTCCCCAGGAAATCGCCGCAGGCAAAATCGCCTACTCCGCCCCTCAAAGCAAGCAGACCGCCGGGCGGGAAGATGGAGCAAAGCCGGAGAGGGACATTCAGGATGCCGAAGCGTTTGCCCTAGATCCGGCAGTGGAAAAAGTGGAGCGATGCTTAATCGGTAGGGCCATAGAATACTGCGGGGGCAACAAGACCAAGGCCGCACGGCTTTTGGAAATCAGCGAACGCACGTTGTGGTACAAACTGAAAAAATACGAAATGAATAGAGTTGTTCCCGGTGCTAATATAAATAATTTCAATGACTTAAAGCTATCTTAAAGTTCCAAAGACCGGCTGGAAGCCAAAACAAGTATTCAATGATCGGGTCCAGGTGGTTTCTGATCCGGTGGGTCAGGCAGTGGAAA
>CAIODU010000364.1 GCA_903857165.1 uncultured Methylococcaceae bacterium
ACCCAACCATCATTGGTAGCTCTCCTTACTTGAATCCAATCTGCTTTGCCATCTCCATTCACATCAGCAAAGTAATGCTGGTAACTATTCGTCGCTCCACGAGCAGGCGAGTAATTCGACCAATGGGTAAAATTACCATCGCCCCCTTCTTGCCAATTAAACGCTATTGGATTTAAGCAAATAGAGATCGCTTGTCCATTACATTCTATGAAAGTCTTAAGCCTTGAACGTTGAGTACTTATGCTATTTTGATAAAGTAGTTGATAGTCTTTTGCTGGGATTGCATTTATATAGCTTTTGACATTTGTAACCCGCTTTGTTAATTTGATAATAGATCCTGCCTCATTCCCAATTTCAATATCCGTTCTAGCCTCATAATTAAACTGCACCGAAGCATAAGGCGCAACCCCCGCCGCATCATTGCCGGTGTAATCAATCTGGCTAACATAAAACTCCCCATTGGCATTGTCTTCCGAGTACGCCACGGCGATGTAATTGGTTTTGGTGTCGCTGATTTTATTCACCCCCCACACCCGCACGGTGGGCTTGCCTTGCGCCTCAATCCGCGAGTCGGCGGTATTGCCATATTCGATGATCTGGCCGGATTTCGTCCATGCCTTGAACCACGCAGGGCCATTGCCCGCCGAGCCGTAGGAGATGACGCGGGTATAGCTTTCGGTTTCGGTCCGATATTCCGTGCCGTTTGCGCCATACGCCCCGGACACGGCGACTAGCCTTTGACCATCCAAACAATAACGGTCATTGCCGTCGTAATTGATGCCACCTTTGAAGCCGTCTTGCACGATGGTCGCGGGGCAGCGGGTGATGGCGGACAATCCGCCCAAAGACCAACCCACCCCGAGCGGGCCGTTGCCGCCTTGGCTGTTGTAATTGAGGGATAGGGTCGGTGCCATGCCTGCCGTCCCCGGCGGGACGGTGAGGGGAATGCTATAAGTGGCCGCGCCGGTTTCGCTGACTTTAAAACTGCCGGGGGTCGCGCCGACGGCGGTGGCGGCATGGGTGAGGATGGGGAAGGCTAAGGTGAAGAGGGTGAGGAGGAAGAATAAGGCGAAGTCCAATACTGCTTTTTCCGATCCCCCCCTTGGTAAAAGGGGGGTTAGGGGGCATTTCACAGCCTGTTTGACCGTCTTTTCAGCCGGTAGGTCTTGGAGTTTTTCAATCAGTTCGGCGTATCTCATTGTCGTCTTTCTCTAATCGCTTAAGGGTGAAAGGTGCGGTTCGCAAGCTCACCGCACCTTACCAGTTTTCCCCAATGATAACACCCTCAAGTGACAATCACGCTAACCGGATCAGCCCAAACCCCCTCGCCGCCGCTGCCGATGGCACGGATGCGGAACCGATAGGTCTGGCCAGCGATTCTCATTATGAGCCAAAGTGCCGATAGACAACTCGTCATTCCGGCTTAGGATGCCGGAATCCAGTCACAAGGATGTGAATCTAGGGGTCGCCATCAAGCCTTTTTCAAACACTTAACGCACGACATGTCACCGTCCCTAGCACTGGATTCCGGCATCCATGCCGGAATGACGGCAATGGAGCCATAATGAGAATTGCTGAGGTCTGGCCGGGGGTTAGCCCTTCCAGCCCGCGTAGGGCGCATTAGCGATTTAGCGTTATGCGCCGAATATGAAATCTTCCAACAATATTAAAATCAACTAGCCAAAAATTGTAAAAAACTGGTTTATCAATCATAAACCATCCACTTTAAGAAAATTAACTGAATGCAACCGAGCGAACTTCCTGTCAAAAGTATAAACTTGGTGATTATCTTCCAGACAGCTTGCCAATATCAGATAATCCGAAAAGTCGGCAGGATGGTTGACAAAGTTCTCAAGTGCTGCATCAAACTGAGTTGGCTGTTGAAGGACATAAGCGGAAGATTTTTGCAAATGTTGTAATACCACAATGATTGCCTTCTTCTCAAATCCATAAGCATTTTCTAAAACCCAAACTAATTCAACCTGAACGATCTGTGGCACGAATACCTGTCTGTATTTTTTAAGCAAAGCTTTAGCCAATTCCATTTGGTCAGAGGCGGTCGAATCGTCAATCAATAAACGGATCAAGACATTCGTGTCAACCGCAATCACAACTTTCCTCCGCGTTGTTTTATGGCGGTTTCCATTTCTTCCAAACTTACACCACGGGGGGCCTTCAAAATACCGCAGGCTTGTATAAGTTCAGTATCGCTTAGGGATTTGTCACTTTGTTTGGAACCCTTGGCGAAATAACGCGACTCCAAGAAACAGACAAAATCCAACACCTGTTTTTGTAAATCTTCCGGCAATCTTTGGCATTGGTTATTGATTTCTTGTATATGATTCATAAGAACTCATAAAATTTTCAAATGTGGAGCCGTAGGAGGTGCCGAGGCTTGTCCTGAGCGCAGTCGAAGGGAACGAGCCGCACCACTCTGTCCGCGAAAGATGCTTTTCGCCCTGGCAAGTCGGGCGACATGCAGCACTAATGTACCACTTTTCGGGCCGAGGGAAATCTTGAAATCTGCGGAAGCGGGCAAGATGCCGCCGTGGATGCCTCGCACGATGTCTTTGCGCAGATTACAGCCGGTGGTGGATAGTTTGTCGGTGTCGAGATGCGCTATCACTTCAAGATAGCTGGCAAGATGTTTGAGCAAGTTGGTCAAGGTCTGCCGTGCGGTATCGCGCTGCCTGATCTTCAAAGTGTCGCGGGTCAGGCTGGCATGGTAGGCATCCAGATAAACCTTAAACGCTTCATTGAGTTGGGCCAAGGACGGGACTGCCTCCGGCCAAGGCTCGGGATTGTAGGGTTGTTGGTCAAGGCGGAGAGGATATGTCCGGCCTTAGCCTAGAAATCCGCCTCGTTGAGCGAATCAAATGCGATGGCAAGCTTGGGTTGCATGATTGTTCTCTCGCTTTATTGTTTAGTCTTTTGGTAGAACAAAGCCTTGATTATCAGAGGCCATTGTCAAACTATTATTTCCCGAATGCAAGTGGATATTATTTTCTTTGGGTAATTATAAAAAAGTAAGGGAAAGGACATGGCATCCTGACGGCTAGGTCATGCCACCTTGAGGGATAGGTCATGGCATCCTGACTGGTGTACCACCATTCCAAGCGGAGTTCGTTGCTTAGACCCTGCTCCAATTCGCCTGGAACTTTCGCGGCGTAGCCACTACCCTCGGAATAGGCTTGGTAGACTGAGGCATTGGAAGCCGGGGCGGCCCCGGCGGAATACCCTCCGGCCCAAATCAGGGTGGACGCGGCCAGCAGCAGGGCGGACAAACCAAACAGCCATAAAGGTGTTTGTTAAACGAAGGCTTGATTTAAGTTATTCCACTACGACACAGTTGTTTGGCAGTGCCGGAGAATATTCCGGCAAACCCTCCATTCGAACTATCACGCTCTTGTGGATTTTCGCGCCTTCTGGGATTTGCCGAGTGACGGGTCGCCAGATTTTCCAGAGTCCCGTGTTAGATTCATGTATCGGCCCAAGCGGGTCGCCAACCAAGCGCTCACGCCAGCCATCTTTCAGGCGCAGACCATGCTTTTCGGCATTTTCCAGCATCCATATCAGGGTAATGTTGGACAAGTCACGTTCCTTGTATGAGCCGCCGACATCGGAATGGACACCGGCAAACCAGACTTGTTCAACTTTCTGGCCAGGCGCGAGATCGGTTTCGTTCCACAGACTCACTGGAAACTTCTTGCGTTTCTCGTCGATGGCGATGGCATGGTAGGCGTTAGGCACATCTTGGTTTAGGCGGTCGTCAAAAAACTGCTTGCCATACCACATCCCCAACGATCCAACCGTATCCCAAACACCGATGAAATAAGGCTTGCACTCATGGCAGTAGGTTTTTTTGAAGCCCTCCGCAATGGGGCCGTTACCGCGAGTGCTGTAGACACTGCTGGCGTAGGGAATCAGGTTATTGCTGCCTTTTTGTAGCAATCCAACCTTGTGCAGCATGCCGGCCAAAGCGCGAACGGTGAAAGCACCGCGGCTGAACCCAAACAGAAACAGCTTGTCTCCGGGTTCGTACCTATCCATCAGGTAAAGATAGGCATCTTCGATGTTTTCGGTCAATCCGTAGCCAAAGCCTTGACCCAATATGACACCGATTTTCTTGCCCATGGCGCGGCCGAATATGCTAAATGTCCCAACCCCAGGGTCATAGTATGCGATTTGATCTTTATCACGCACGATAGGCTCATACATGTCAACTACGTTGGTGTTATTCAGCAATTCTCATTATGGCGAATTCACCCAGTTTCCAGCTTCGGGGGTGTCGGTTTCTTGAAGCTTTCCAGCATGAAGTCCATCAGGGCATCCCAACTGTCAAAGCACAGGTAGCTGGTTAGCACTTTGATGTCGTCGAACAGCCGCTTGCGCGAGGGCAGCTTCTGGCGCAGCAGTTGGAACTTGCCGTCCGCCTAGGGCCGTAGGGCCGTAGGGCCGTAGGGCCGTAGGGCCGTAGGGCCGTAGGGCCGTAGGGCCGTAGGGCCGTAGGGCCGTAGGGCGCATTAGCGATTTAGCGTAATGCGCCGAATGTATATCTTAACTGAATGTTTGGTTAGGAAACTACTCGAAAAGCACAAACACAACAATCATTAAAAATCATTTTTCAATAAAAACCGAAATCCAGCTAATCTCAAACTTTCCAACACCATAGGTAAATCGGCAAGCAATCCCTTTTCGGCAGCCTTACTCAAAATGGCAAACGTGCCAACTACGGGTAAATCTAAACCTAAAGCTATTTGCCTAGCTTTCCAATCATCCAATATCAAGAAATCGGCGGATTTTTCTGAGGCCAATATGATTGCCTCGGATTCGCCAACTCCCAAAGTAAGTTTGAGCGTCCGCAATGCCAGTTGATCTTTTATCTCACAAACCTCAATCCAACCGGCTGCTGCCACTTCACTAGCACCCGGACGATTTACCCCGCGTACAACCACCTCATGATACACAGCCTTTGGAATCAAAACCTGACCAAATAACTGTCGCAACAAGTCTAATTGACTAATCTTGCTTAATCCAATTAAACACGATGAATCAGCAATGACGACCTTAGACATGGGCCAAGCGGTTCATGTCGTCTTCTAATTCCTGTTGCGTATAAGGGATGGGTATCCCAAGTTGGCGGTTGAGTTCGGAAAACTCCCAATAGCCCATCTCGGCTATTTCCAAGGCTTTACCCAATGACAGCCGTTTATGTTCGTATAAAAACAAGGCTAACATACGGCGAACTTCCGAAGTTGCATTTTCAGAATTAAATCCGGCTTGAGTAGCCAATAAGCTAGGTAGATCAAATTCGATGTGCAAGGCATTCATATTTTATCCGTGGCTGACATTTGTGATTGAGAGTGAAAAGGTGCGGTTCGCATGCCCTTCGACTACGTTCAGGGCAAGCCACCGCACCCTGCCAGTTTCCCCAATAATACCACTCTCAAGTCACAATCACACTCACCGGATCAGTCCAAACCCCCTCGCCGCCGCTGCCAATGGCACGGATGCGGAACCAGTAGGTTTGGGCGGGGGTCAACCCTTCCAGCAGGATATGGGTTCCGGTTGCCGAGGTGGTGGCGGGTTTCCAATTGTCTTGATTAGTTGGGTCAACTGGAGCCATCTGCACTTCATAGCTTTTCGCCCCGGCGAGCCGTGCGACATGCAGCATGATTGTTCCGCTCTTCGGGCCGTGGGCGATCTTAAAATCGGCGGGGGCGGGCAAAGTGCCGCCGTGGATGCCTCGAACGATGTCTCCCGCCAAATATTGATGGGCGCAATCAATCAAATGATCCTCTCCAAGAATTCTCTGGCTGTGAGAATTCTCGTAAACCCATAGTGCCGCAGAGCCAACAAATCACTTTTGTCGCCCGTGACTAAATAATCAGCCCTAGACACTTGCGCGACGGCAAGCAGCCAATCGTCGTCCGGGTCAGGCGAAAGCTCAACGAATGGCAATGGATCGCAAGCCAT
>CAIODU010000365.1 GCA_903857165.1 uncultured Methylococcaceae bacterium
ATGTTACGCATGGACGCGAAAGAGGGATGACGGGAGCGTCAAAGCTTGCTTTGACAAGAGAGCGGGAAATGCGAAGCTTGCTTCGCCTGTCAAAGCAAGCTTTGACGCTCCAATCCTAGGCCGTTGCGTAACATCAGTGATTCAGGCGAGGGGACGGGGCGGCGGGTGGTTTGATGCGGCAACGCAAGCGGCTTGAAGTCAGATGCCCAAATCCGCATCCAGTTCCAAGGCGACGAGGACTAGCTCGGCCAATGATTCCACTTCCAACTTTTCCGCCATGTGCGCGCGATGCACGTCGATGGTCCGGCTGCTGATGCCGACGATATTGGCAATCTCCCTGGAGGAATACCCTGCGGAAACCCATTTTAAAATCTCCTTCTCGCGCGGGGTCAGGCGCGCATGGCGTTGTCTCAACAAGTCCTGGCGGACGCGGCCATGCCATTGCCCGGCTTCACGGGCCAATGCCTCTTGGATTCTTTCCAGCAATTTACCGATGTCAAAAGGCTTTTCGAGAAAATCCAAGGCCCCAGTGCGGAAAGCCTGGGACGAAAGCGGGATATCGCCGCTGCCGGTGAGGAAAATAATCGGGAGGTCGATGCCGTTGTCAACCAGCCAGCGCTGTAGCTCGATGCCGGACATTTGCGGCATGTTAATATCGAGTAAAATGCAACCCCGCAAGGTGTGGCCGCAGATGCCCATGAAATCCTCCGCGCTGGAAAATGCCAGGGCTTCTAGGTTTTCAACCGCAAGCAACCTTAGCAATGAATCGGTGATGGATGGGTCGTCATCGACTATGTAAACAGTTTGGCTTAAGGTGTTCATGGCATAGTCATCGTTGGGTTTTGTTTTTTCATTCCTCGGCCGGCGGAGTCCAACCCGTCCAGTATCCTGGCAAGTTCGGACAGATCCAATGGCTTGACCAGATGGTAGTCCAAACCGGCCCGCTGCGATTCCTGCCGGTCATAGTCCTGGCTGTAGCCGGTAATGGCGATTAAAGTCAGCTTGGCAAGGGCCGGCTGTTGGCGCAGCAGCCTGGCCACCTCATAGCCATTCATGCCGGGCATGCCGATGTCGAGCAGCACGGCATCCAAGGGGGCCGCGCAGGCGATTTCCAATCCCTTTTGGCCGCAGTCGGCTTCATGGACATCATGCCCGATGGCCCGCAGCAACAAGGCCATGGAAACCCGGACGTCGTCATTGTCGTCCACCACCAGGATGCGCCGCCGGACTGCGGCAGGCGCCTGTCCGGGCGCATCGACCGGCTTGGCGGCGGGGGCTTTCGCCAACAGCGGCAAGCGCACCTCGAACTCACTGCCAGACCCTATGCCTTCGCTGCTGGCTTTGACGCTGCCGCCGTGCATTTCAACGAGATTCTTGACCAATGCCAGGCCAATCCCCAGCCCCCCTTGGGCGCGATCCAGCGTGCGCTCGGCTTGGGTGAATAGGTCGAAGACCTTCGGCAGCATCGCCGCCGTGATGCCGATCCCGTTGTCCCGCACACGGATCACGGCAGTTTCGGCCTCGCACGCCAGGGTGACCCAAATGCAGCCTTGGTCGGGGGTGTATTTAGCGGCATTGTTCAACAAATTGCCGACCACCTGTTCGAGCCGGACGGCATCCGCATCGACTGGCACCGGTGCGGGCGGCAAGGCGACGAGGAGTTCGTGGCGGTGCTGCTCGATGGACAGCCTGCACGATTCCACCGCCCTGCCCAGCAAGTCCCGCAGGTCCATCGGCGACCTGTCCAGCGTGATCTTGCCTTTGGTGACCCTGGACACGTCCAGCAATTGGTTCACCAGTTGGATGAGGTTGTCGCATTGGTTCTTGACGGTGTTGCCCGCCCATTCCACCAGTGCGGGGTCATCGGCCCCGCGCCTTTGCAGCAATTGGGCGGCCACCATGATCGGGGTGAGGGGGTTGCGCAGCTCGTGGGCAAGCATGGCGAGGAACTCATCCTTGCGGCGGCCGGCTTCCTGGAGCGCCTCCACGGCGTGTTTGCGCTCGGTGATGTCGGTCGCCACGCCGAGCAGCTTGGTGGCCGTGCCGTACTCACCGAACAGAGGAATCTTCACCGTGCTGAACCAACAGACGGAGCCGTCCGCCTGGGTGACCGGCTCCTCGGGGACATGCTTGCTTATGCCGGTGCGCAAAACCTCGCGGTCATCGCGCAGGAAACCGGCCACCTCATCGGCATTCGGATTGAAGTCCGCGTCCCCCATCCCGGGGATGGCATCGGGGCTGATGCCATAGCCGATGGCCAACGCTTTGTTCCCCAACAGGAAGCGGCCCTCCCGGTCTTTCACAAAAATGACGCTGGGCACCGCATCCAAGACTTGCCGCAGGAACGTCCGTTCCCGTTGCAGCGACTCATGGAAGCGTTTGCGCTCGGTGATGTCGCTGCCAACCGAGAGCATCTCCACCAACTGCCCGCACCCGTCCAGAATCGGCTTGTTAGTCCAAGCCGTCCACACCAGGCGACCGTCACTGAGGACGTTTTCGTTGGTGTGGCTGGCATATTTTTCCGGATGGCTGATGATATCGTCGTACAGCGAGGTCAGGTCGCTTCCGTCGGACTCTGTTTCGGGGATGAGCATGCGCACGTCCTTGCCGATCACATCTTGCTCGCGGTAACCGAAGAAGGACAGGGCGTATTCGTTGAAGAAGGTGATGGTGCCATCCTGTCGCCAGCGGATGATGGCGCTGTTCGCTTCGTGGACGAGTTCGCGGTACTTTGCCTCGCTTTTCCGGGCCATTGCCTCCGCCTGTGCGTGTTCGGCGATTTCTTTTTCCAATTCCACCGTCCGCTGACAGACCAGTGTCTCCAATTCGTCGCGGTGGGACTTCAGCTCCTGTTTGGCCTGGCGCAGATCGTCAATGTCGGTATTGGAGCCGAACCATTTGACGATGCTGCCAGCGCTGTCGCGTTGCGGGATGGCCCGAGTCTTAAACCAGCGGCACACTCCGTCCGCCCGGCGAATGCGGAACTCCACGTCCAAAACGCTGCCCTGCCTGACCGCGTCTTGCCAGGCCGTGGAAGCAGGTCTGCGGTCATCCGGGTGGACTTGGCCCAACCAACCATCGCCCAAGACTTCGTCTTCACCCACCCCCGAGTAATGCATCCACTGCTGGCTGGTGTAATCGCGACGGCCATCCGGCAGTGCGGTCCAGATGAAGTGAGGCAAGGCATCGACCATCATCTTCAGCCGGTTGCGCTGGGTGGACACTGCGGCCTCGGCGTTGATTCGCTCGACGATTTCCTTGCGCAAGCGGTAGAAGACTAAAATCAGCACGGCGAAGCAGAGCGAGAAGCCGAACACACCCGTATTGATCGCCCCGCGCATCTTGGCGACTTTCCCTGCCCCGCGCACTTGCAGCGCTCGCTGCTCTTCCTGCTGGAGTTCGTCCACGCGGGCGCGGATGCCATCTTGGATGCCCATCCCCAAGTTTGCAATCGCCACCGCCTGGGCGTCCTGGAGCCCTTGCGCATGCCTCGCCACAAGGGTCTGTTCCAAGCGGGCCAGGGTTTCCGCAATCGGTGCGTCGATCGCTTGCAGCCGTCTTTGTTGCAGCGGATTGTCTTGCGCGAGGCTTTTTAGGGTGGCCATCTGCCCATCCACCTGCCCGGTTGCCTGCCGATAACGTTCCAAGTATTTACCGTCCCCGGTGATGAGGAATTCGCGCCTGCCGGTCTCCGCGTCCGCCAAGGCCCACAGCAAACGGTCGAGTTCATGGATGACGACATGGCTGTGGCTTTCCTTTTCGTCGATTTCCATCAAGGCTGCGGTGTTGCGGTGGGCGAAAAACGCCAAGGCGGCGAGCATCGCCAAGGCCAGCGGAAATGCCGCGTTGACCGGAAAGATGGCATTCAGCCGCTCCCTGGCCTGCCGCCTCTCGCCGGCCCACAGTTCCCGCTCGGCCTGTTGCGGTTGGTTTGGCTGTTCGCTCATGGGTCCACTCTCCCTCACGGTGAAAAAAACTCCCCCCGACTAACCGATGATACCATGCCGGAACAACAAGCAGCAGAGGCGCCGGACTTTGTCGGGCTTTGTCAGGTTTCCGGGAAGGGGGATGATAACGCGGCGGGGGGGATCAAGCCACTGCCATTTGGAGTTGCAAGGCAAGCTTTGCAACCTCCGCTTTGACGGTCATAAAAAAAAAGCCCTACATTTTCATGCAAGGCTTTGATTTATTTGGTGGGTCGTCCGCGGCTCGAACGCGGGACCATCGCATTAAAAGTGCGGTGCTCTACCGACTGAGCTAACGACCCGAAACCTTGTTGAATTATAATGGCAAATCAAAGCCAATTCAAGCACACTTGAATTTAATCGGCAATTATAATTAACTGATGTTACGCAGGGAGCGTCAAAGCTTGCTTTGACCGCCTGTCGCAGACAGGCAGGCAGGGGCAAGCCTTGCCAGTCAAAGCAAGCTTTGACGCTCCAGCCTAGGTCCATGCGTAACATCAGTAATTAATGAACGAACCCCAAAAAACATGGGCTGGCCCCGAATATTCACCCCAACGAACAGTGAGACTGAAATGACCCCACAAGAGCGCGATCAATTGACCCGGTTTCTCAAACAACTCGACGAGGCCCGTTTGGGCGGCAAGGACGAGGAGGCGGATAGCCTGATCCGCCAGACTGTCGCCAAGCAAGCGGATGCCGCCTACCTTCTTGTGCAACGCGCCATGCTGGTGGAGCATGCGCTCAACGTCGCCAAGGCTCAGATCGCCGAATTGCAAAGCCAAGTGCAGGCTGCGCAGACGGGCAATCGCAACAGCGGCTTTCTGGGCGGTGAAAATCCGTGGGCGCAATCCCTGGACCGCCCGACGAATTCCGCTGGCGTGCCGGGCGCGGGCAGTTATCAAATTCCCCGTGCCGCCCCCGGTGCATATGCCGCCCCCGCCCCGGCGGCTGCGGGTTCATGGTTGGGCGGCGGGGGCGGCAGTTTCTTAGGCAATATGGCAACGACAGCGGCAGGGGTTGTCGCCGGCAGCTTTTTGTTTCAAGGGATTGAAAACCTGATGGGGCACCATCAATCGCCTTCCTCCCCGTGGGGCGACCCGGCGGGCGGGCAGCCATTAGAACAGACGACTATCAATAATTATTACGACACGCCCCCAGACAACGATTCGGCGCGAAATGACGATGGGTCCCAGACCGACGATACGGGCAATTTGTTTGCCGACGATGACGATTCTAGCCCAAGCTTTGACGACGGCGACGATTCAAGTTGGGTGTAAGCCTATCCTTTAAAATGGGAGGGGTGAATTCAGTCGTCTGTTGCCGACCGACACCCCTTCCAACAACGCACGATTCAACTACTTGAGGAAACTTGGCATGAGCACATCGAACGAAGCGCGCCCGCCGCTGCCGCCCTTTACCCGCGAAACCGCCGCCCAAAAAGTCCGCATGGCGGAAGACGGTTGGAACAGTCGAGACCCGGATCGCGTCGTGCTGGCCTACACCGCCGACAGCCAGTGGCGGAACCGGGCCGAATTCCAGCATGGGCGCGAGGAGATCGTGCGGTTTTTGACCCGCAAATGGGAGCGGGAACTGGGCTATCGGCTGATTAAGGAGCTGTGGGCGTTTGACGGCAATCGGATTGCCGTCCGTTTTGCCTATGAGTGGCAAGATGATGCCGGCAACTGGTTCCGTTCCTACGGCAACGAAAACTGGGAGTTTGACGAAAACGGCCTGATGCGGCAGCGCTTTGCCAGCATCAACGACCTGCTGATCAAGGAATCCGAAACGATGTTCCACTGGCCGCAAGGCCGTCGCCCAGACGACCATCCCGGCCTGAGTGAGTTGGGCTTATAAGCCGTTTGGACACCGGGACAAGCAGACATTGAAACCAACCATTTTGTTTGGCAAGGCTCCTGAATGAGGTGACATTTGTGGAATTAAACAATCTGTCCCATTGCATGGCCCGTTGGCGTACCGGGGAGGTCGATGATCCCTCCTACGCGGCGCTTTATTTCCTGCATTGGCAGGTTTCAAGCCATGGCAAACGGTTTGCGTCCAGGCGCTACAAGGGGGACCGCCGGCCCGACGCAGATTTATGGTTGGAAGAATCTTCCGCGCTGGACCAGCGGCAAGCCCGCGAATATTTGCGAGGGGTTTTCGAGCGCTATCAGTTTTTTGGTGTCATCGGCAATGTGCCTGTGGCATTGGCTGCTTGGCTGAGGATGGATTGGCCGCTGACATTGTGCGAGCATATCCCGTCATCGACGGAAGTGCTTAGGATGCAAGTGGCGGGGACAAGACCGGTGACGGTGCTTTCGGCTTGGCCTAGAATGCTCAATCCGGTGCTGTCCAAGCCGAATGCCTTCGCCTTTATGATTCACGATCTGGAACATGCATGGAAGTTTTTCCACGATCCTGAAATGCACCGCCAGCAGCGGGCGTTTTTTCGCCTGTTGCTCTCGGCGCTTGCGGAGGGGCGTTTTGATGCCTATCTGCACGATTCTGTTTTTTCGGCAAAACTCGATTACCTAATCAGCGATATGAATACCCACACCATGCACGCGGCTCAATTTCTCCGGGCTATTTTGGTGGAATATCATTTGCGGCGGGAAGATTTGCACCATCCTAGCAAGTTGACTAAGATGGCGCGGGAAGAGGTTTCGGCAGTGATGGCTTCCTTGTTGGGAGTTGACTGGCTGGTGGAGGTGGAAAGTCGAATGATTCAACAAAACTCGGTCACGTTTAGTAATGGTTGAGAGGGCGGGATGAAGAAATCAACGATCAAAATCTTGGGTAAAGCGGGTTTGCTCATGGGCATTGCCATTATTGCCTGTCCGGTTGCCGGGGGGGAAACCGTCTATAAGTGTATCAACGGAAACAAAATTAACTTTACCTCCTCTCCCGGGGAAGGCCAAAATTGCCGATCCGTCGAACTCAAAGTGGTTCAGCCCAACCCGGAGGAAGTGGCGCGGGAATTGGAAAAAAAACGTTTACGCGACGAGGAGTATCAAAAGGCGGAGGCGAGGACTCGGGTGGATAAAAAGCAAAGGGAAACCGAGGCAGCCTTACGGCGGGCCAAGAGCGCCGAGGAGGCGCTGCGCTTGCTCAAGGATTCGCCGCCAATGGTCAATGGCAGATCACGGACTTGGACCGGTGTTTTCCCCAGGCAGACCCCGGAGCAAGGACGGCCAGAGATAGTGACGATGCCCCGGCAAGGATCGACAAAGAATCAGTAGCGGGACGCCCGCCGTGGCGCGTCCCGCCAAAGATAATGGCTCAATCCCTGGGAGCCAGCACCAAGGCAGGCCGGGGTTCGGCCTTACCGATGGTAGTCAAGTCCCAGATCAGCAAGCCTAGCCCACCGAGGGTGACTAAGCCAAACAGCGTCCTCCACACCATCGCCTCGCGAAACCAAGGATGGTCTTGGGCGGCAAAGTAGGCATTCCAAGTGGAGCCTTGCATGGCGCGTTCGATGAAGGCTTGTTCATAACCGGCAATCAACAGGGCGACCGTCATGCCGAGAACGCCGAAATTGAGCAAGCCAATCGACCATTTCCACTTCCAGCCGTTATCCGGCAATTCGCCGCCCATCCACACATTGCCCCGCCATTTCTGGATGGCGAGATAGAAAAAGGCGATGTTGATGGTGGCATACGCGCCGAAAAAGGCAATATGCCCGTGGGAGGCCGACCATTGCGTACCGTGCGTATACAAATTAATTTGCGGCAAAGTCTGCATGAAACCCCACACGCCCGCGCCGATGAAATTGCCAAAGGTGTGGGCAATGATCCACGCCATGGCCGGGTGGTTGGTGGCCTTGAACTTATGCACCCCGGCATCATAGACCGAATGCACCACCATGGCGACCAGCGGTATGGGTTCCAGCGCGGAGAAAAACCCACCAATGGAAAACCAATAATCCGGCGTGCCGATCCAGAAATAATGATGGCCCAGCCCCAAAATGCCGGAACCGAACATTAAGGCCACTTCGATATAAAGCCAGGTTTGCACAATCTTGCGCCTGGCACCCAGCAGATGCATGAGCGACCAAGCCATAATGCAGGCGACCAACACTTCCCAAGTCGCCTCCACCCACAGATGGATCACCCACCACCACCAATACTGGTCGGCAGTGATATTGGTCAGGTAGAACATGCCCGCGCAATACAGGCCGGCCAAGGCCACCAAATCCAAGGTCAGCACACCCGACACGCCAGACCAGCGGCCTTTCATGAAGGTGGCTGCGACATTGTAGAAGAAGGTCAGCATCACCAAGACGATGCCGATGTCCGCCCAGCGCGGAGCTTCGATGTACTCGCGGCCCTCGTTGATGAACCAGATGCTGGCATCCTTGCCTGGCCCGGTTTGGATCAGCAGATACACCAAGACCACCACAGTGACCGCGATGGTCAGCACATGGAAGGCAATCACACCCAACTTCAGGCCGACGATTTCGGTGCCGCTTTCCTCTTCCAGAAACCAATAGACCGAGCCAATGAAGCCATACAGCAGCCAAACCACCATGGCGTTGGTGTGGACCATGCGGTTGACGCTAAAGTCCAGCCAGCCAAACAGGAAGTTGGGCCAGATGAACTGGATGGCCGCCAACAGGCCGAACAACAGTTGCGCCACGAACAAGGCCATCGCCACGGTGAAATATTTCGAGGCGAGCTTTTGCCCACCATTTAGATGGGGGCTTTCGGTGAAGGCAAACAGGGAAGTCAGCTTACCGGGCAAAGTGGAGAGTATTGCGCTCATGGCTGCTCCTTGGCGTTGATGGTCGTAAAATTATTCGGGAAGCCGTTGGTGTCGATGGCCGACATCCATTTCAGGAAAGCGACGATGCCATGGGCTTCTTCGTCGGTGATGCCAAGATTAGGCATGCGCCGCCCTGAGCCATTGGCGCGGGCATTGCCAACCGGGTCTTTGAGGAAAGTCAGCATCAGGTTTTCCCGATTGGCCGCGTCGATCCAGTTCGGGTCCAGCCAGGCTTTGGTCAAGTCCGGTGCGTAATAAGCGCCATTGCCCAGCAGGGTGTGGCAGTTCATGCAGTTTTTCGACTGTACGGTTTTCTTGCCCAGGGTGACCAGTTGTTCGGCTTCCGCTTCAGTCACGACCTTGCCGAACAAAGGCGCTTCCTTGCCGATGACGGGCATGTAGCGGTTTTTCTGTGCGTCAAAGCGGTAGTCGATTTCTTGGTTGATGACGCTGTAGGCGCGGACGCGCTCGCCGCCCACGGAGGTTTTCGACAACGTGTCGAAGGTCAGGAAGATTAGCAGGACAAAAGACCCTGCCGTCACCCATATGGCGATTTTTTTCCAGCGGGCTTCGGATGCCCAGTTGGGGGGTTGTTGGCTCATGGTTACCTAAAATGTTGTGGCGGGTTGAAGGAAAAAAAACAGGCAGTGGGCAGCGCATCCAGTGTACCGGTTTTGCTGTCCGGTGGGCGGAGTGAAACAGGCATGAATTATACAACTTAAAGCGCGGCAATGTCATCTGAGGGGCAGGAAATGCAGTAGTTGCATTTTGCCCGGAATGCCCACCCGGAGCGGGACCTTCCGAAAGAAGCCAAATGTAGAAGGCCGGAATAAGCCCGCTTTGGCGGGCGTTTCCGGCAAAGCCAGCCTCCGCGACTTGTCGGAGGTATGCCGGAAACGCCCGTGGACGGGCTTATTCCGGCCTACGGCTTATACCCTTGCCCCCCCTATCGCCCCACAAAAACCGCTCAGGCTGAAAGTCCCTGGCCCATGCCGCGATTTGCCCTGCGGGCATGGGGCGGGCAATGCCATTGCCCTGCATGATCTTGCAGCCGAGTTCCAGCAGGCGGCGGATTTGCCCCGGTGTCTCCACCCCTTCGGCAATGACCGAGCGATGAAATGCAAGCCCCAGCCCGATGATGCCTTCGATGATGGCCTGGTCTTCAGGATTGGTCAGCATGTCGTGTACGAAACTCTGGTCGATCTTTAACTCCGCTGCCGACAGGTGCCTGAGGTAGGCCAGTGAGGAGCAACCCGTGCCAAAATCGTCAATGGAAAAGCCAACCCCGAATTGTCGGCACTCCGTGATGATCTTCTGGACCACTGGCAATCCAGGCAGTCTGGCGGATTCGGTGATTTCCAGTTGCAACTGGCCGGGGGATGCATCGGGATATTCGCCGAGTATCTGGCGTAAATTCGCCACAAAATCTGGCTGGTGCAGTTGGCGCGCGAAGACATTGACGCTGACGCGCAGATCGACGCCCTCCCCCCGCCAAATGTGCATCTGCCGCAGCGCCTCGCGGATGACCCAAGCGCCCATGGTCAGCTCCAAGTCATCGTTCTTGACGGCCGGCAGGAATGCGGCGGGTTCCAACAAGCCATCAACGGGGTGTTGCCAACGGATTAAAGCCTCCATGCCGGCTACGGCGTTGCTGCCGAAATCGACTTTGGGTTGGTAATGAAGGCTGAACTCGCCGGCGGCAAGCCCTTGCCGGATGCGTTCGAGCGCCCCATGATGGGTGGCCGTCCGCTGTTCGATGCGGCGGTCGAAAAAATGGCACCGGTTCCTGCCGCTCTGTTTTGCCACATACAAAGCCTGGTCGGCATAGCGCAGCAGGGTGTCCGGGGCGGTGGCATCTTGCGGAAACAGCGCGATGCCAATGCTGGTGGTGACGGCGGCATCCTGATCGTCATCCAGTGCCACTGGCTGGTTGACGGCCTCGGTGACCCGTTGCAGCGCCAACTGGTATTCCCCGGCATTCGTCCAGCCGGTCAGCAACAGCGCGAACTCGTCCCCGCCCAAGCGTGCTGCCGTGTCATTGGTGCGAATCGAGGCTTGCAGGCGGCGGGCAATCTCGATCAACAGCTTATCCCCGGCGGCATGGCCGAAGGTGTCGTTGACGGGTTTGAAGCCATCCAAGTCCAGGTAGCAAACGGCGAGCATTTGCCCTGACCGCTCTGCTTGGGCCAGCGCCTGATTCAGGCGGTCGGCCATCAGCAGTCGGTTGGGCAAACCGGTCAAGGCATCGTGATAGGCAATGTGTTCGATTTTGTCTTGATAATCCTTTGCGAGTGTAATGTCGGCCAGCACCCAGAGGGATTCACCCCCCGTCTCTGACAAGGTTGACCCGCCGACATCCATCCAGAGTTTTTCCCCGTCCTTGCGCACCATCTCCAGTTGCGTCCGGTAGCTGCCATGGGCGTCAAGCAGGGCATAGGCGGTTTCGCTCTGCGCTTGCCAGGTGGCATCGTCCGGGAACAAAACCCTGCTCGACTGCCCCTCCAGCTCGCCCGGCCGGAAGCCAAAGATGCGTTCCATCGCCTTGTTTTTCCAAAGGATGTGCTGGTTCCGCAGTTTCATGATGCCGACCAGTTCGTTGTCCAGCATCGCGTGTTGTTCGCGTGTCAACTGTTCGATCCGGTCTTGGGCTTTCTTGCGCTCGGTGATGTCCTCGTAAATCCCCAGCACTCCGAATATTTCATTGCCCTGATTTCTGAGGGGGACTTTTGACGTTTGTAGCCACATCTCTTGGCCACTCGTATTTGCCTTGGGTTCTTCGTAACAAAGTTTGTCGATGCCCGACTCTATGATTTCCCGGTCATCGGTGCGATACAACTCCGCCAAGTCTGCCCAAGGCATCTGATGGTCGTCTTTGCCGATCACATCATCCGGGCACTCCAACCCTATATCTTGGGCGAAAGCCCTGTTGCACCCGAGATAGCGCAAGTTGCGATCCTTCCAGAAAACCCGTACCGGTGCTGTGTCAATGATCGTTGAGAGTAGATTCCGCGATTCGGCAATCGCAGCCTCATGGGCCTTGCGCTCGGTGATGTCCCGCGTCGAAGCGTATAAATAGTGTTCCCCCTCCAGTTCCACACCTCTGGCATTGATCTCCACGTCAATCACCGAGCCATCCTTGCGGCGATGCCGGGTTGTAAACTTGGCCGGGTGCCGGATTAGCCTATTAAGCTCATCAAGCAGTTCAGCCTCGGGTATTTGCGTATCCCAATCGGCCACATTCAGTTGGCTCATTTCCGCATGGGTATAGCCCAGCATGAGTGCGAATGAATCGCTGAACTGGACAATATTACCCACTGTATCCAGAATATGGATGCCGTCGCTGGCCATTTTCAGGATCGTCTGCAATCGAA
This sequence comes from uncultured Methylococcaceae bacterium, assembly GCA_903857165.1. Lineage (GTDB taxonomy): Bacteria > Pseudomonadota > Gammaproteobacteria > Methylococcales > Methylococcaceae > Methylumidiphilus. The sequence goes on from CAIODU010000365.1 coordinate 12,095, forward strand.
GGGTTTGCACACCCAAGTCAATCGCCAATTCCTTGGCTGGCGTAACGTCGATGCAGGAACCGATGTAGCCGCTGAAACGACCCTGCCCGTCTGTCAGTGGCACACCTTGGTCAGTCAGCCAGCGATACTTGCCATCATGGCGGCGCAGCCGATATTCCATCTGGAATTCTGTGCGCTGGTCGAAATGAGTGGTGTAGATTTCAAGGCACCGGTCCAAATCGTCCGGGTGTATTCCCCTGGCCCAGCCGTTGCCTTGCTCCTCTTCCAGCGTGCGGCCGGTAAAATCCAACCACACCGTGTTCAACCAGTTGCAGCCTTGGTCCGTCCCGGCAACCCAGATCAGCACCGGGGCGGCGTTTGCCATGGTGCGGAAACGGTTTTCGCTGTCGCGTAGCGCTTCTTCGGCCAGACTGCGGCCCAGTTCGGTCTGCCGTTCACGCATAACCCGTTCTATGGCCGGCTTCAAGCGGGCCAGCCGGTCTTTCAACACATAGTCTTTGGCACCGGCTTTAAGCATGCCCACCGCCAACTCGTCGGCAACCGCGCCAGTGACCATGATGACCGGCAGATCGGGCAGGCGTTCCTGGACGATATTGAGGGCTGACAATCCGTCAAAGGCGGGGAGCGTAAAGTCGG
>CAIODU010000366.1 GCA_903857165.1 uncultured Methylococcaceae bacterium
GCGCTGTTCCTCACCAATCCTTCTCTGGAGAGGAAGGACCGAAACCCGCCCCGCAAAAAGCCATCTGCCAGGGCTTTGTTGGATTTTCACAAGCGGAAAAGAAAACATTGTTTTTGAAGGTGTTACGGTCAATTTAATGGAAACGACCCCAGTTATTCGGTTTATTGTTATAAATCAATGCGATACCCCTTAACTTAATGGCAGTGAAGCTCCAGCTTGGGAACGTCTTATCCTGCTTGGGAACGTATCCTTTCACGTTTTCCGCCTCCTCTACCCGTCCTGTGTGGGGGAGAAGCACTCCGGCCTCCCTCAGTTGCTTGAAGCTGGAGCTTCTAGGCCGGGGTTCCCAAGCCGGAGCTTCAAAGCCATTAACTTAAACCGTTCGTGGTGAGCCTGTCGAACCATGAACGGCTTAAACGTCAATGATTTGGATTTTTCCGTCCACCCTTCGACAGGCTCAGGGCGAACGGAAAAATCCTTAAGTTAATGGCTTTGAAGCCGGAGCTTGGGAACCAGCGCAATACTTATCGTTTTTTCCGCTTTTTGGTCGCTGTCGTTGTTAAATTACGCACGGTTTTTTTCGCCGTCACTGCTTGCGTGGCGTTGACAGAAATCGGGTTCGCAACATTTGGCGCATTCGTGAGAACCGAGGCGGCGACTGGGGCAGCGGTTTCCTTCTGGACTGCCACGGAAGGGGCCAGCAAGGGGTTTAAACTCAAGCCTGATGTCGCGGTTTGCTTGGTGACTCTGACCGACCCGGATACGAAGGGTCCTAATGGTGGGTTGCTGACAACCGTTTGCTTGATGACCTGGACGGTGGGCGCTATGAACGGCCCTCTTTGGTCCGCCGCAGGATCAGGCACCACTTGCTTTACTATGCGAACAGTAGGCGCAACGAACGGTCCTTTCTGATTCACTGCCGGATCGGGTACTACTTGCTTGACTATGCGAACAGATGGCGCGATGAACGGGCCTTTCTGGTTCACCGCCGGATCGGGCACCACTTGCTTGACTATGCGGACGGATGGCGCGATGAACGGGCCTTTTTGATCCACTATCGGATTCGAGACTGTTTGCTTGACCACCCGCACCGACACCGCGTAACCATCAATGGGACCAACATAAGGCGCGGGTACAAAAACGGGTATCGACCGGGCAACCAAGTCAGGCGAAGTAAGATTCAATGCCGTGTTGCCGATTGCCAAACCCGCAATACTGATGGACGCATTGGTTTGGCCCGATGGAATGGTCACTGCGATTTTATCGACCGTCGCTATGGTGGGGTCGGCCACCGCTAAGTTAATGGTGTGATCCACATCATCCATATTGGCGAGGGACAAGGTAAATGACATGGCGCTGCCGTCATTGCCCAACACAATCGGCGAGGGCGAAATCAAAATGGTGGGCAGAATGGGTTTGACGGTCAGCGAAAACCCAACCGAACCGGCATTGGTGATCAGATTGAAATTATGCGCCCCCAGAGGGACGGCAACCCCGGCGGTCAATCTAAACGTCACGGAATTTTTGCCAGATTGGACATTATCGACGGTAAGAGTGGAACTGGGCGAAATGACGCGAGCGCCTAGCAAAGCCGCACCGGCCAGCGTGACATCTGCCGTTTGCCCTTGCCGCAGGGTGGTGGGAGCTACGCCAGTGACAGTCGGCTTGGTAGTTTGCGTGGCGACGATGGTTTCCAACAGATTCCCCACCGGATCATAGACATATTGGACGACCTTGCCAGTCGAATCCTCCACCGTGGTCAACTGGCCTTTCTCGTCATAGTGATATTGGAAAGTGACCGGGGCAGCGGCAAACGCCAGACGCAGAAAAAGGCCAAGGCATAAGCCAATGATGATAGCTTTCTTAATCATATTTTCGCCTTGGATTTTCATCATTATAAATCATTCAATACAACAACAAATTCATAAACGGGCGGGTATTTTTCCAGCGGTAAGCGTGGAAATCGCGTCCATCGGTACTGAGAATTTGCCCGTGGTTTAATTCCTCCGCGAGCAATACCAAAGAAGCGTCTGCCAAATCCATTGGCAAATCTGCATAATCATTCATCAACTTCACAAGCCTAGGGCTGAGCTTATGTTCCAGTTGGAATGCCTGAAACCCGCCACGCCGGTAAAGTTCGATAAACGCCAGTTGCGCATGAATCCCTTGCCGCTTCAAGAGCAAGTGGCACACTTCCGTCATCACCGGCCAAGTTGAAATAAGCGGTTCTTTCAGTTCGGCAAATTTACGCAATGCCAAGGCGTGAAATTGATCTTTAGGGTTGGATAGTGCCACCCAGAAGCCGGTATCCGCGATTATCATAGTTTATGCGACCAGTCCAAATGGTCTTTGTAATTCGTGGAGAATTCCGGCTCCGCATCCAAGCTGCCGATAAAACCAATCTCTTGAGCCAGTTGCAGCGCGTCTTTGCCTACCAACGTGTTTTGGTTTTCGGTGGGTTGCGGTGAGAGCATCACGAATACATTGACATCACAGTCGGCAAAATCCGGTTCGTTGACGGGTATATGCAACATGCCATCGGCAGCGACGTGGGCGGTTAGTTGTAAGGTTTTCATCAGTTTCATCCTCAAAATACATAAAATATGATGCTCGTTTTCGCTCGTTCCCAAGCTCCAGCTTGGGAACGGCAGTTATTGCTTTTGAACGCATCCGGTCACATTTCCACGCCCACGATTCTCGCTTCCCTCTATCCTAGAAGCTTGAGCTTCGAGGACTGGGGGTTCCCAAGCTGGAGCTTGGGAACCAGCACAAACGGCTTTTCATGTTTGAGGACATATACCGCCCCCTTGCTGCCTGTACCGTGAAGGCCGAAGCGGTCTGGTTTCCCCAGTGTCTTGAAGCTGGAGCTTCTAGGGCTGGGGTTCCCAAGCTGGAGCTTGGGAACCAGCACAAATTATTATGGAACTTTACCAGTAGGTATGTATGGGCCTACACCAAAATTTGTAATAGCACCTTTAATCGATTGATACATGTTATTTAAAAGGTTGCTTTTTCCTTCACATTTACATTTTTCAATTGCTTCGTCTATGCATGTTTCTAAACGATCTGCGGTCTCGTCTATTCTCTGTTGATGTCCTGGATTAAAAGCCTGTAAACCATGCGTCAATCGCCAATTACCTGATGAAACTTCACCAATCAAAATCATCAAATTTATCAACACTTTCGCAATTGCAGTTTCGCAGGTTTCATTATTATCTTTACAACTGATATCCCATGTAGGCTTATAAAATTGCTTATAAAACCCATGCCAATTATTTTTATTCGGCGATAGCCCTGCTGGATCAATGTATATAATAGGAGCGTTGTTAGCGTATTTATAAAGAGATTCTATATAAGTATTTTGTTCAATTGGATATTCACTTAAAAACCTTCCAATTCCCGCATCATAAAACCTCGCCCGGTAATAATACAGATTGCCAACAACCGGCACTCGCCCGGTATATTGGAACAAATAATCCCCACTGGCGGTCGTCTGCCCGTAAGGCTCATAATAAAACTGCCCGTTCATCAAACCGTTTTCGTCCACTGTCGCCACGGTGCTGTTAATTGCATCGGTCAACGCATGGAGGGCTTTGCCATTGGCGCTGACACTCGCAAAATGCTGGTCGATGCCGCGCCCGGTCAGGTAGGACTGCCCCGTGCCGGTCTGGTCAAACGCATAGGTGACATTGGTCAGGTCGTCCAACACATAGCTACGGCTAGTGGTTGTGGTTCCCAAATTGTCGAACTGTGTCAGCATCATACCGGTGTAATCATAGACGAAGGACAGGGTTTCGCCGCTAGGCTGTTTAATGGAAGCCAGCCGGTTGCGGGCATCCCAACGGTAGTCGGTGCGGCCCGCCGGGGAAATTTCGGCGGTCAAGTTGCCGTTGCCGTCGTATTGGTAAGTCTTGTCGCCACTGGTCAACAGTTGGTTGGCCTCGTTGAAGCTGTTCTTCACCGGCGGGGTGGTCAAGGCTTGGGCGATGTCGTTGTCGAAGCGGGTGCGGTTGCTAATTTCATCGTATTGGTAATTTTGGGTATTCAGCACGTTGGCTCCGTTCTGATGAACCAAGGTCAACAGCCGTCCCGCTGGGTCAAAGCTGTAATTTGAGTTCACTCCATTGCTGCGTTGCACGGTGGTGGGTTGGTTGCGCGGGTCATAGCTGAAATTCAGGCTATGCGTCAGCATGGTTGCCGCCGACAGATTGCCTAGCGGATCGTAAGCATAATTCACCGCTGGTTGACCGGCGACTTGGCGGGTCAGTGTCCTGCCCAAGTCATCATGGGTGTAATCCACCACGCCGGTCGGACTGACGGCACGAAGCAGACGACCCACCGCGTCGTAGTCGAAAGCAAAGTCGCCACTGGCCGAGTCACGCACCTCGGACAAGCGACCGGCGGCATCATAAACCCGTTTCACCTTGGCATCGGTGTATCGTTCTTCGGTCAGCATGTTCACCGAGTCATAGATAAACGTAGCGGTCTGTCCGCGCCGGTCGGTGAATTGGCTCAGGTTGCCATTGGCATCGTATTGCCGGGTGTCAAATTTGCCCAAGGGCGTGTCACGACGAGTCAGCCGGTTCATGCTGTCGTAGCTGAAGCTCGTCACTCGGCCCAGCGCATCGGTCAACGCCATTAGGTTGTTATTCGCGTCATAGGCAAATTGAGTCGTGCCGCCTTGCGGGTCGGTGGTGGCGGTGACCCGGCCCAAGCGGTCATAGGTCACTTTGCTGCTATGGCCTAGCGCGTCAATGGTTTCCACTGGCCTAGAAATAGCGTCGTAATGCAGCACGGTCTGGTTGCCGAGCGGGTCGGTGGTGGTGGCGACATTGCCATAATTGTCGTAACTCATCGCCGTGGTTTGTCCGAGCGGGTCAATGACCGATTTCACCTGGCCGAATTCGTTGTACTCCATCGACGTTTTGTGACCATTGGCATCGGTGACGCTGAGCAAGTTGCCTTTACTGTCATAGGTATAGCGGGTTTCGTTGCCAAGCGGATCGGTGACTTTTTCGACACGCTGGAATTTGGGCAAGCCATCGTCATCCAGCGGACTGGTGTAGGCGTAAGTCGTGGTCTTGCCGAGTGCGTCCGTCATGCTGGTGCGGTTGCCGTAGTCATCATAGGTGAAACTCTGGTCGCCATTGGCAGGGTCGCCGCAGCTTGGGCACATGCCGTTGCCTTTGATCGCGGTCACTTGGCCCTTACTGTCATGCCCAAATATCCGAGTTTGGCCCATGGGGTCGGTGACATCCAATAAAATGCCTTGCGGGTTGAAGCGGTAAATGGTTGTATTGCCGCGAGCATCTATCATCTTGGTAAATATGACAGGGCTGTTGGGGGTTGGGTAACATTGTTCTATAGGCATTCCTCCACCAGAGGGTGGGTTTCCCGCCAACGCCTGCTTACCCGTCAACGTCGTTAATAACCAATTTGAGAGTGGGTTATTTTGATTAATACTATTACTGGCAGTTATAGGTTTAGGAAAATCTGAATCTAAAAAATTTTCACAGCCCGGAAGGAAAGAGTCAAGTAACTTATAACGGAACTTTAGAATAGTACCATCTGGCCTTTTCTGTTCGATGACTCTATCGTAAATGCCGTAAGTATTTTCTGCTATTACCACTCCTTTTGGATCGATTACACTTTTGAGGTCACTAGTGTGGTTTACGTATTCGTACCGCGTCACCCCACCTTCGGTATTGGTAAACGTCTCCAAGACACCTTTAGCGTTATAGGTGTATTTAACTATGCGACCCATCGGATCAGTAATGTCGATAATTCGATTGCTGGCATCATAGTTAAAGCTCAGTTTGCGCCCTACCGGATCAATGGCCTCTGAGACGAAACCCGCACCGTTACGGTTGAGTGTGATGGTGTTGCCGTTGGCATCGGTGATTGAAGCCAAGGGGGATTCGCGTCGTGCTGAAATCGGCTGGAATGTGTAAGTTGTGCCGTCTTTCCAGCGCAATTTCGCCCCACCGTTCACTTTCATCACGGCCCCTTGCAATGATGCGATGGTTGGGTTTATCCAAAGTCCATTTTTCTGTTTGACGAATTGGAACTGATTGCCGTCTGGCATGATGAGGCTCATCACCACACCATTCCCAGACAGGTCGTTGGTGTTGAGCCGATATTCAAAGTTATTGCTGCCGCCCAGCCCAAACGCGCCCACACTGCCGGACATGGTGCGGAAATTACGCTCGACCGCCAAGGTGCCGCGTGGCCCATTGATGGCAATATCGGTTTCATGAATCGTTTCAATGCCAGACGACATATCCACGGGTTTACCCGCCAACGTACAGCATGTTCCACTGGGGCATGGATTGACTGGATTGGGTGGTGTCACCGGCCCATGCCAATCAAAATGCACCAGCCCATAGCGTCTACCGGCATAGTTCGGGTCAAAATCGGGGATGATTTGAGTGCCGTCATCGGACACCACGCCGGTTCCATACATCACCATCACGCCCTTGGTCGGGTCCAAGGTGGACAGTTCGACATGGGTTGCGGGTGGCGTGTTTAAGGTGTTGGGGAAAAACACCGCAACCGGTTGGCTGGCGGTGGCGTTGGCCGGTTGGAACGCGACGATGAAGGCCATCAGTTCGTTCGGCATCGGCGGCATGGTGTCGGGTAGCCGGTCGATAGGCACTTGGATGGCGATCAGCGGGAACGGGTCGGGCTGAGTGCCGTCTACCAGCTTGAAAGTAGTCCCGGCATAGACGGTGACTTTCAGGTTGGGAATGGTGTTGAAGGTAAACGTCTGGTCATGGTCGGCATCTTGCTGAACCATCACCGTTTCCTTGTCATCCAGCCTTGGCAAGTGAATCAACACGGGCGAAGTCGTCGCCTGGCCGAGGGCGAGTTCGTAGAAAAGATCGACACCGGAATATTTACCCGGCGGGGCAGTGGCGGTCAGGCCGTTGTAGCGGATCAGTTGTTTGCCCGCACAGGCATCGGGCAGATTGGTCAAGGTGAAATTGCCGACGGCATCGGAAACGGTCATCGCATGACAACCAGTGGAATTGCCTGAGCCATCGACACCGAGGAATTGCACGGTGACACCTGCCAAGGGGGTTTGCAAGTTATCGTCCACCACGGTGCGGCCCACGAATGAGGTGGTGATCGGCATCACTTGAGCGGTCAGATTGACGGACGAGGTTCTTTGCACTCCATTCACTTCGGCCTGCGCCGTGACCGTTACCGGATAATCCCCCGGCGTGGTGGTCGCGTCGAGATCGACCGTCAATACGCCGGTTTGCCCTACACCGAGCATTTGCGGCTTGAGCGTGGCTTGTGCGTTGGCTGGCAAACCTGCAACGCTGATGTCTGCCAATTGCTTGAAACCATCGGTGCTGTCCAGTTGCAGGCTAAAACTGACAGACTGACCGGGCAATGCCTCGGCTTTTGCTTGCGGGGCCGACAATACAAACGACGCAGCGGGTGGCTTGGAAGCAATCGCGGAAACTGAGGTCGTTGCTGGTGCGCTGTCCACCATGCCGTCATTGACCAGCAATTGCACTTGGTAAATGCCAGCCACATCGGGGACGAAACTCGGGGTTACGCTGTTGGCTTGACCTAGGGCGGCTTGGCTTTGATCCGGTTTCAGCGTGAAAGACCAGCGGTAAGTCAAAGGATTGTTATCGGGATCGGAAGACAGCGATCCGTTTAGTTGCACAGCACTATTCACCCCAACCGATTGGGCATCACCGGCATTGGCTATGGGCGGATTGTTGGAAATCGCCACCGTCAGTGTGAACTGTTGGCTTGCCGTTCCCCCATTGCCGTCGCTGACAAGCACTGTGACGTTAAATGGCCCGCCCAACGTGGGTTGGGGCCATTGAATCAACCCAGTGCTGGCATTGATCGTCATGCCGCTTGGCGCGGTCGGCAAACTATAGGTGAGGGTATTGCCGTCGGCGTCGGTTGCTGTCACTTGATAGCTGTAAGCCTGACCAACAATAGTCAGGGTTGTCGGCTGCGAGGTGATTTGCGGATTGTGGTTAAGAGCGACTTGGAACGACTGGGTTGACGTTCCACCGTTGCCGTCGGCGACATTCACCGTCACGGCGAAAGGCCCGCCGCTTGCTGGCATCGTCCACTGAATCAACCCGGTGCTGGCGTTGATGGTCATGCCGCTGGGCGCGGTCGGCAAACTGTAGGCGAGGGTATCGCTATTGGCATCGGTTGCTGTGACTTGATAGCTGTAAGTCTGGGCTTCCGTACCTTTGGTTATTGGCTGCGAGGTGATTTTGGGCGGGTCGTTGACGTTGGCCGCTTCGATGCCGACCGTGGCGGGAACGCTATCGACATGCCCGTCATTAACGATCAACTGCGCCACATAGGTTCCGGGCTGGTCTGCGATGAAGCTCGGTTTCTGGATAGTCGCATCGGACAGCGTTGCACTGCTTTCGGTCGGGCGCGAGAGCAAAGCCCAGCGGTAGGTCAGCGCGTCCTTGTCGGCATCACGGGAGCCACTGCCGTCCAGTTGCACGGTGTCGTGCTGGCTGACGTTTTGATTGATGCCAGCATGCGCCACCGGTTGGCTGTTGGTGGTGGTGATAGTGACGGTGCCGGGGTCGCTCGCCAGTTTGCCGTCGTTGACGATCAGTTGGGCGATGTAGGAACCGGGCAAATCCAAAACAAGATGGGGCTTGACGAGGGTCGGATTGTCCAGTTGCGCCAGACTGCCCATCGGTTGGAAGGTCAGCGACCAGAGGAAAGTCAAAGCGTCATGGTCGGCATCCTTGGAACCGGAACCGTCCAAGGCCACGGTGTCGTTGACTTTTGCGGTTTGATCCGGCCCGGCATTGGCGACGGGCTTGCTGTTCTCGGTGGTGATATCGACGGTTGACGGCTCGCTATCGACATGGCTGTCATTGACGATTAGTTGGGCGACATAATGGCCGGGTTGGTCTAGCGTCAAAGACGGATTGACGATGCTCAAATCGGAAAGCTGGGCCAGGCTGTCGGCCGGTTTGGCGGTCAACGACCACAGGTAGGCCAAGGGATCGCCGTCCACATCGGTGGAGCCAATGCCGTTTAATGTAATCGGTTTGCCGATGGGTGCACTCAGGTTCGCACCGGCATTGGCGACGGGTTTGGTGTTCAGTGTGCTGACGGTGGCAATGTCTTCGACACTGTTGACGAGACCGTCATTGACGACGAGTTGAATGCGATAAACACCCGGCTTGTCGATTTTGAAGCTGATCTTAGGCTGGTTGGCACTGCTTGGCGAAGCCTGACTGCCGGACGGGGTGCCGATGATCGCCCAGGAGAAATTTAGGGGGTCGCCGTCCACGTCTGTAGACCCGCTGCCGTCGATTTGTACGGTTGCGCCAACCGGGACGGTTTGGTCCGGCCCGGCGTTCGCCACCGGCTTGGAGTTTTGGGTGTTGATGGTGACGGTGGACGGGGCGCTGTCAAACTGGCCGTCGTTGACGATGAGGCTGATGGCGTAGGTTCCCGGTTTGTCGATAGCCAAGGCAGGATGCAGCGCCGTCGGGTTAAGCAGGTTGGCCTGGCTGATGGCGGGTTTTTGGATCAGCGTCCATTGGTAGGTGATGGCATTGCCATCCGGGTCGGTGGAGGCACTGGCGTCCAAAGTGACGGTAGCGCCGACAAGGGCGGTCTGGTCCGCCCCGGCGTTGGCAAAAGGAGAACGGCAAGCCTTGGCCGTCCAGTCCGACAATGGGCCTTCATCTTGCATTGCCCCGTCTGGCCCCAGATAGTAGGCGTGATAATCGACGTAGGAAACGCCCAGATAGGCGCTGGTGGCCGGATAGTGCCGGTAGGTGTAAACGTCCCAGACCGCCGTGGGGGAACCTGCCGGGGAAAACAGGTAGGCATAGTCCCTTTCCGCCCAGTTGAACAGGCATTCGGGCAGGGACGGGGGAAGTGCGCAACCGGCCTTGGGCAACCAATCGGAGAGTGCGCCCACGTCCTGCTCTGCGCCATCCTGCCCTTGGTAGTAGACATGATTGTCGACCGTGGAAACGCGAAGATTGGCGTTGGTGGCCGAGTAGTGGCGATAGGAGTCATTGGGCGCTATGACCGTCGGAGTGCCAGACGGGGCGAAAAGGGAGGCGTAGTTTTTCTCCGCCCAGTTGAATAGGCATTCGGCCTGATCGGCCTGACTGGCTTGCGCCACCGAAGGGATGGCCAGAAAAAACCAGCACAACAAGCCAAGTGATGGCAGGTAACGACCAGAAACTCCACGCACCATGACAGCCCCCTAAAGTAGATTGTTTGTTCGCCGTTACTTCTGTTGCGATGGTCGGGACACGAATCAAAAAAAAAGCCGGACCCCCTTGCGTGACTTTAACGATGCCACACTCGGTAGCCCGGCTTTCCATTGTTCAGTTGGATACGCGACTTTCCAACCCTACAAATCAGGGTCAGCCTTGAAGCGGATTGTGAATGTAAACAAATCAATTTGCAAGTGAACTTTTTCAAAATTTTGTTGTATCCCCTCCTTTTCTGGTTTCCCGGCGTTTAATGCTGGCAATGCGGGTCACTTTGTCCTTGCCTGACAAAAGCGAAATACAGCACTTTCGTGGCAGGCTGCAACAAATGAGACTGCCAAAGTAGCAACGTCTTTCTAAAAACACTAGAGTTGTTCCCGGTGCTAATATAAATAATTTCAATGACTTAAAGCTATCTTAAAGTTCCAAAGACCGGCTGGAAGCCAAAACAAGTATTCAATGATCGGGTCCAGGTGGTTTCTGATCCGGTGGGTCAGGCAGTGGAAA
>CAIODU010000367.1 GCA_903857165.1 uncultured Methylococcaceae bacterium
AAAAGAATCGTCCACGAAAAACACGAAAAGCACGAACAAGACATGCTTTTGTTCGTGGTTTTCGTGCCTTTCGTGGACTCTATTTTTTGCCTTCGGATCAGATTCTTGTTGGGATGTTCTTTCTCAGGAATCACCTAACACCAAGTTTTGAGGTTTTCGTGAGTGCCGCAACGATATGGGAGATTGCCATCAAGCATTCCGTCAATCGAGGAAATATGCCGTGTTCAGGTTCGGAAGCACGACGATTTTTTATCGAGGCGGGTTATCTATTATTAGCGATAACCGATGAACATGTAGTTGCTATTGAAAACTTGGCTTCGATTCATGCTGATCCATTTGATAGGATCATTATTGCACAAGCACTTTCAGAACCTCTCCGTCTCATTACCCATGACGAGACTGTAGCCAAGTATAGTGATAGTATTTTGTTGGTTTAAAACAGATAAAATTAGATTCATAGCGAAGCCGGATAAAATTCATCTAGTATTTCATCTGGCAAGGGGTCGTCAAAATTATCAGGCACTTCGAATGCACCCTCCATGATGCCAAGAATTACATTATTGCGCTTTTCAACCGACAGCCATTACAAGGGAACCGGTGCCGCCACGGGTTCCCCGACCCGAGCGAGGATCACTTCCTCGCCCGCAAGTGCCTTCTCGACATATTTTGATAGATGGGTTTTGGCCTCATGCATGTTGACAATCATTGCAAATTCCTCTTAGCTAAATTAGCTAGGCAATTGCAAGACCACCGTTCATGCTTGTCCACATACAGCGTTTTCAACATCAAATAATTTAAAAAAGGGCCCGAAGGCCCCTTTTTATTACTCCCCCTCTTCCACTGCTTTCATGCTCAGGCGGACACGGCCCTGACGGTCAATTTCCAACACCTTGACACGGACGACATCGCCCTCGGCCAGCTTGTCGCTGACTTTCTCCACATGCTCGTCGGATATTTGAGAGATATGGACTAGGCCATCCTTGCCCGGCAACACCGTGACAAAGGCCCCAAAATCCATTAGCCGCACGACTTTGCCTTCATAGATTTTGCCGACCTCGACTTCCGCCGTGATAGCCTCAATGCGACGCCGGGCTTCTGCGCCTGCCGCACGATCCACGGAGGCAACTTTCACCAAGCCATCGTCAGTGATGTCGATGCTCGCGCCCGTTTCTTCGGTGATGGCGCGGATGGTGGCACCGCCCTTGCCGATGACTTCACGAATCTTGCTGGGGTCGATGGTAAAGCTAATAATGCGCGGCGCGTAGTCGGACATTTCGTCACGCGGTGCGGAAAGGGCCTCTGCCATCTTTGCCAGAATATGCAAACGGCCTTCTTTTGCCTGATCCAAGGCCACCCGCATGATTTCAGGGGTGATGCCATCAATCTTTATGTCCATCTGCAACGCAGTCACCCCATCCAGGGTGCCGGCGACTTTGAAATCCATGTCGCCGAGGTGATCCTCATCGCCCATAATATCGGAAAGGATTGCGAACTTATCGCCTTCCTTGATCAAGCCCATGGCGATGCCCGCCACTGGCGCTTTGGTTGGAACGCCTGCGTCCATCAAGGCCAAGCTGGCTCCGCAAACTGAGGCCATCGAACTGGAGCCGTTGGACTCGGTGATTTCGGAAACCACTCGCACCACATAGGGAAACTCCTCCTGAGTGGGCATGATCGCCTGCACGCCCCGCTTGGCCAACCGGCCATGGCCGATTTCGCGCCGCTTGGGCGAACCTATCATGCCGACCTCGCCTACGCAGTAAGGGGGGAAGTTATAATGCAGCATGAAGGAGTCCTTATATTCCCCGGCAATGGCATCAATCAACTGGGCGTCGCGACCCGTACCCAAGGTGGCGACCACGAGAGCCTGGGTTTCGCCGCGTGTGAACAGTGCGGAACCGTGAGTGCGCGGCAGGACCCCGGTGCGGATGCTGATGGGGCGGACAGTGCGTACATCACGACCATCAATCCGTTTGCCCTCGTTGAGGATGCTGTTGCGCACAGTATCATATTCGAGGGTTTCCAGTGCGCCACGCACATTTTTTTCCAAGAACTGGCCTTCGGCGGTCAAATCCACCACAACTTGGGTGCGCATATCCTTCAGGGTCTGTTGGCGAACCATCTTGTCGGCAATGCGATAAGCTTCGGCAACTTTTTCTTGGCATGCGCCTGCGACCGCTTGACGCAAGGCTTCGTCTGTTGCGGGAGGTGTCCATTTCCAAATATTCACCCCGGCATCTTGTACGAGTTCGTGAATTGCCTTGATGGCAATTTGCATTTGTTCGTGGCCGAAAAGCACTGCGCCGAGCATGACCTCTTCCGAGAGCATTTTAGCTTCCGACTCGACCATTAATACCGCCTTCTCGGTGCCAGCGACCACGAGATCCAGCGCCGATTCGTTGATTTCGGTCTTGCTAGGGTTAAGCAAATACTTGCCATCCCGATAGCCCACCCTTGCCGCGGCGATTGGCCCTTGGAAAGGCATGCCGGACAGGCTTAGGGCTGCCGAAGCCCCTATGATGGAAGGAATATCGGGATCGACCTCGGGGTTGAGGGAAACCACGGTCGCGACGACTTGCACTTCGTGAGTGAACCTTTCTGGAAACAAGGGACGGATTGGCCGGTCAATCAGACGCGAGGTGAGGGTTTCTTTTTCGCTGGGACGTCCTTCACGCTTAAAGAACCCGCCGGGAATCTTCCCCGCCGCGTAGGTTTTTTCCTGGTAGTTGACGGTGAGGGGGAAAAAATCGCCCTCCTTCTTTACTTCCTTCAGGCCAACCACGGTGACGAGCACTACCGTGCCGTCCATTCCCACCAATACGGCAGCGTCTGCTTGGCGCGCTATCTCGCCGGTTTCCAAGGTGACGAGGTGGTCGCCGTAGCTAAATTCTTTCCGAATCGGTTTCACAATTTTTTTCCTTTTAAACAAGCCGGATACGAGGGATAACGTGATTATTTCCGCAAACCGAGGCGTTCGATCAGTGTGCGGTAGCGGTCGTTGTCTTTGCGCTTTAAGTAATCCAACAGCTTGCGGCGTTGATTAACTAGGCGCAACAAACCTTGGCGGGAATGATGATCCTTTTTGTGTAAGGCAAAATGCGGTGCCAAATGGTTGATGCGGGCGGTAATCAGGGCAACTTGGACTTCGGGGGAACCCGTGTCACTCGGGGCACGCTGGTAATCCAGTAAGACGGCCTGTTTTTCAACAGTGGTATAGGGCATTTCTTAACTCCAGAATAATCGGTCTATCAAAACAGTGTATTCTAACGGTTTACATGGCTTGGAAACAAGGCGAATTCGACTTTCAGTGATCAATTAAGGCTCCCCCTGCCGATTGGCGGGTATTGTAGCCTCCCTCACCAGACGTTTCGGCGCGATCATGCCATCCTCGGTGACTTCCCCGACACCTAGAAAAGCCCCTTCGCGGGTGAAAAGCCGAAGCAACCCGCCGGCGGGGGCGTTGGGGGCAAACACTGGCTGCCCCTTACGCAGAAAAAATGCCAATTCGGCGGATAGGTTGAGCAGAGGCAATTCATCGGCAATGGCGGACAAGGGCAGCAACAGCGCCATACGGCCCTCATCGGAGAGCGATTCCAGACTGTCAACGGACACCGCTTGGTTCAAGCCAAACTTGCCCACTGCCGTGCGCCGCAATTGTTCCACATGCCCGCCGCAACCCAGTGACGCGCCCACGTCTTCGGCTAGGCTGCGGATGTAGGTTCCTTTGGAACAATGCACATCCAGATCGAGAAAGTCCGAGCCAAATTCCAACAGGCGCAATTCGTAAATACTGACCCTGCGCGGTTCGCGCACCACTTCAACACCCTTGCGGGCAAGTTCGTAAAGCCTCCGCCCCCCCTGTTTGAGGGCCGAATACATCGGCGGAACCTGGTCGATTTCGCCCCGGAAACGCGCCAATACCGCTTCAATGACGGCAACATCCAGCCTAGGAACCGGCTTTTCATCCACCGTCTCGCCCTCAATGTCTGCGGTCGTCGTGGTTCGGCCCAGGCGTGCGCGCACGAAATAGCGTTTGTCGGTGTTCAATAGGAAGCCGGACAGCTTAGTGGCCTCGCCTAGGCACAACGGCAACAAGCCCGTGGCTATCGGGTCAAGGCTGCCGGTATGGCCCACTTTGTTGGCTTGGAACAGACGCTTGACCCGCTGCACCGCACCGTTTGAAGTAATGCCGGGGCTTTTGTCCAAAAGCAACATGCCGTCGATATCCCTGCCTGTTTTGCGCCGGCTCACGGGGTTTCTTCCCTTGCCTCCGCATCCCCCTCCGTTGATGGGGAACCTAGTTTGCCAAGCAATTCTTCCATTCTCATGCCACGCTCGATGGAATCGTCATAGATAAAGCGCAGTTCCGGCATTATCCGCATGCGGATGCGCCCGCTCAGGGCGTGGCGTATCTTTGGGGCGTGGAGATTAAGGGCCTTCACGCACTTCTGGGGCGTTTCCATGGCACCGAGGAAGCTGACATAAGCCTTGATCAATGACATGTCGCGGGTGACCTCCACATCGCTGAGTGTCACCATCCCCAGTTGCGGGTCTTTGAAATCGGTTCTTAACAATTCGGCCAACTCACGCTGGTACTGGGCCGCGACGCGGTCACTTCGGAAAAATTCTCTAGGCATGTTTTATAGTCACTTTAACTTTTATCAAACAAAAAAGGCTTGACCAATTTAATCATGCGCTCCAATTCACTGTTGTTATGCTTGAGCAAATCATGCTCCCATAGCCCGTCTTTGCCATTGACACAATTGTGCGCAAGTTCTCTTCCAATATATTCAAAACTCTTTCCTATGCTTTTCTTTAACTCCTCAGGCTCAGACAAAACACCCAAAATAAACACTCTATTGTTTAGTTCTTCTGGGATTTGTTGTCTTACTTCGTCTAAACGGTTTATATGCCCATCAAAATCTATCAACAAAACCACCCTCCGATGCGGTAGTTTTCTCATTTCTAAAGCGTGAACCTTAGTGAAAACTTCAACAACGATTTTCCATCCACCGACTTCTGGTAAAATCTGAATATTGCGGTGATTACAGCGTTTTCTATATCAATTGATTACTTTATTTAAGCCGTAGGAGCGGGCCATGCCCGCGATTGATTGGGCCGATTCAGCAAAAATGGGCTATTTATCGCGGGCATGGCCCGCTCCTACATGTTGCGTATATTCATTTTTAAGTAACTATTT
>CAIODU010000368.1 GCA_903857165.1 uncultured Methylococcaceae bacterium
ACCAAAAGAATCGTCCACGAAAAACACGAAAGGCACGAACGAATCTTGCTTTTGTTCGTGCTTTTCGTGTCTTTCGTGGACTCTATTTTTTTTCTACGGATCAGATTCTTCATGGGATGCTCTTTCTCAGAAATCACCTAAAGCAGTCAATTCCCTGTGTAGACATTCCAAGTGCTGTTATCGTCGCAGCCATCGTTGGATTCCGCGTTTACCCGAAACCAAACCTTGCCCTTGGTGACGGGTTCCTTCAAACGCCCTTGAACTAGGAAACTCCCGCTACGCTCTTGGGTGACTTTGACTTCGACAGGCTCGTTGTTTGCCCATGCTTTGATGGTGGCCTGGTCGGTGTTGTCCGAAGCGGTGAGCGTAAAATCCTGAATGGAAGCGACTTTGCCATCTTTGCCGGGGGTTTGGTCAAAGAAATGGGGCGGTTCGCAATTCAAGATAAGCCCTCCGTGGTGGCTGACTCGGGGGGCTGCGAAGGCGGCAGATGAAGAAAAGGCCAGCATCATACAGGCAGTTGCGGCACATTGTTGAGGGGTCATGTTCAAAACCTCTTACTTTTAGGGCAAAAAACAAAACAGCCGGTCGAAGTTTTCGTTTCGCCGACCTTGCTATAAGCTACCGTAAAAACCGTCGAACTGACAGCCCACCGGCGAACTATTTAAAATCACCGCCTTGCCATGTTGAAACAAACCAATAGCCGTCAAATATACATCCCACCCGGCGAAATCGAGATTACAACGATGCGCGCCCAAGGATCGGGCGGGCAAAATGTCAACAAGGTGGAAAGTGCCGTGCATTTACGCTTCGACATTCGCGCATCATCCCTCACTGAAGGCCATAAGGACCGGCTCCTCGCCTTGAACGATCAGCGCATTACCGGCGAGGGGGTTGTCGTCATCAAAGCCCAGCAATACCGTACCCAGGAACTGAACCGACAGGATGCGGTTGACCGTCTGCTTGAATTAGTGCAAAGCGTGTCCAGTCCACCCCGTCCGCGCAAACCGACCAGGCCAACCCTGGGATCGAAAAAGCGTCGGCTGGAAGGCAAATCCCAACGCGGTCAAACCAAGACCCTGCGGGGTAAAGTCCTCGAATAGCCGATGATGGGGGAGTTGACGGGCCGGGGCCTTCAATGCCTATGCCCGCATCCCCCCATGCCGCAACCCTGACCGCCCATGTTTGGCGCTGATTTTTGTGCGCCGCCATGCACCGCCGGGGCGGATAATTTCTTTTTCACGTCCCCGCCACATTCGGGGCAAGGCGGGGCAGCCTCGCTTATCTTATGCAGGGCGGTGAATTCATTTTTGCAAGATTGGCATTGGTACTCGTAAGTAGGCATGGTTTTAACTCCAACGGAATAATTTTATAGGGAAGATCCAAAACGTGACATCGTCCATATCCAGCCAAAAGCATATCAGACGTTAAACCTAAAATGCACCACATCCCCATCCTTCATGACATACTCCTTGCCTTCCAAGCGCCATTTGCCAATGTCTTTGGCCCCTTGCTCGCCCTTGTAGGCGATGAAGTCATCATAGGCAATCACTTCGGCGCGGATGAAGCCCTTTTCAAAATCGGTGTGGATGACACCGGCGGCTTGCGGGGCGGTGGCACCGACGGGAATGGTCCATGCGCGGACTTCCTTCACGCCGGCGGTGAAGTAGGTGAACAGGTTTAACAACTGATAACCTGCTCGCACGACGCGGTTCAGGCCCGGCTCGTCCAAGCCCATATCGGCGAGGAAATCGGCTTTGTCCGCCTCTTCGAGTTGGGCAATTTCCGCCTCCAAGGCGGCACACACTGGCACCACCATCGCGCCTTCCTCCGCCGCTATGGCGTGGACGCGATCCAGCAGGGGATTGTTGTGGAAGCCGTCTTCCTGCACGTTGGCAATGTACATGGTCGGCTTCATGGTCAGCAGGAACAAGTCGCGGATCAGTTCTTTTTCGTCTGCATCCAGACCCAGCGAGCGGGCCGGTTTGCCGGTATCCAGATGAACCGTCAGCCTTTCCAGAATCTCCTTCTTGTGCAGATCGTCCTTGTTGCCGGATTTGGCACTTTTTAGCACCCGCTGCATGGCTTTATCCACCGAGGCCATGTCGGCCAAATTGAGTTCGGTGTGGATCACGTCGATGTCCGAGCCGGGGTCGATCCGCCCCGCCACATGTACCACATCGTCGTTTTCAAAGCAGCGCACGACATGGGCGATGGCATCGGTCTCGCGAATATGGGCAAGGAACTGGTTGCCCAAACCTTCCCCCTTCGACGCGCCCGCCACCAAGCCGGCAATGTCCACAAACTCAATCGCGGTGGGCACCACCCGTTGCGGCTTGACGATTTCCGCCAAGGCATCGAGACGCGGATCTGGGACTGGCACGACCCCGACATTGGGGTCTATGGTGCAGAAGGGATAGTTTTCGGCGGCGATGGCCGCTTTGGTCAAGGCATTGAATAGAGTCGATTTACCGACATTCGGCAAGCCGACGATGCCACAGTGTAGGGCCATTGGGATTTCCTAATGAGTGCGGGAGGCTAGGCGGCGAAGCCCTGGAAGCCTTAAAAAATCAGGAGATTATAGCCGAAAGGAGTGGGAGACGGTTATTGAATGGTGAATAAAAGTACATGTTGCACTCGTTCCCATGTTCTTGCTCCCATCGTTATACGCAAGTAGTCGAAGCCCGTCATTCCGGCATGGACTGCCGGAATCCAGTCACAGGGATGTGAACCTGCGCACTGACACATACCGTAAATCAAACACTTACGCAATGACGAGTTACCGTCCATGGCACTGGATTTCAGCATCCCTGCTGGAATGACAGTATTTTTGGATTGGCTGGACTTGTGTATAACGATGAGATCTCCCGCTTGGGAACGTAGCTCTGGATGCTCAAGATTTTCAGAGCAAGCATGAGCCTGTAAGACCAATTGTTGATATTGCATGTTTTGGTCGGCAGTTACTAAAACGTCGAAATCCGCTTGAGCCACACGCAGTAATTCCCCATTTTTCAAGCCAGACCAACCACAATGTTGGACAGTTCGGACGTAATGTCCCGTCAATAGAAATCCAAATCGTCGAGGAATCGATTCGTCAAGCAGCACGCGCATGGTCGAATACCGACTGTCGAGCCACTCAAGGCCGCCACCGCTTGTTCTCGGCTAACCGATGGAAAATCATCGAGAAATAAGTTGAGGCTGTCCCCCGCTTCGAGATATTCAAACAATATCCGAACAGGAACCCGAGTGCCAACAAAAACGGGTTGGCCGCCTAAAATATCTTTGTCACGGTGAAAAAAAGTGGATGATTCAAGCATTGGATTAGCCTTTTTTTAGTTATCGTTTGGGCCAATACCCAAAGACTTGGTGAAACACATGCGGGTATTCATTCCGGCCTTTATGCCCGCCCGGCCAGTCGCGACCGGTCGCCCTCGAAACCCAACTCCACCAAGCGTTGCCAGACAAAGGCCCACTCCGGCTTCTCCTCATGTCCGGCCAGCCAAAATCAAGTGATTATAGCCGAAAGGATAGGGCAGGGGTGATTGAATATTGTTGCGCAGCAATTCTCAGTTTGGCGTAAACCCTTGGAAGCTCGGACATCTCAGCACCAAAACAGTAAAAAAAGGTTTCACGCAACGTCGCAACGTAAATCGCTCTTCGTTGCGCCTTTGCGTCGTTGCGTGAGACTTTCTTTTTGCGCTTGTTCCCAAGCTTTCGCTTGGGAACAAAGTTTTGGAAGCTCAACCCTTTAGACTGGGCAAGCAGGAGCTTGTACCAAAAGGTTCCCAAGCAAGGAGCTTGGGAACCAGCCTAACCCACGCGCACGAGTAGAGCGGGACGCTTGGGCGAGTGTATTCAGGTCAATCTAACGAAATAGTTTAGGCATTATCAGCCTAACGACAATTCTTATTCACGGCAATGGCCGCATCGTGGACAATATACTCATTATCGGAATATTTATTGATGAGTTCCCGGTTGCGTTGACACTCCTTTCTCATTTCATCCCATTCTTTGCGTTTCTGCTCCATGTAATCATCTTTGCCCAATTCGCGCAACCGTTTAATGTTCGCTTCATGGGACTCGCGTAACGCCTTAATGTTCGGTGCTTCCTCCACGTCGGCTTCCAGCACGGTTTGCTGTTGGTCTGGTTCGCAGGGCCGGGACTGATAAGATACTGCATCGCGGGTTTCACATTTATAACGTACCCCCCATGCAAAAGGGGAATAAGTCAACCATAAAACCAATCAAAAAACAAAAATATAAGGCATAATAAAAACTCCTACCGAAGTATCAGCCGATAACCAACTTATTGTCCATCATTATTCTCGATGGTCGTTTGGGCCGGTTTATCGCCATAATGTCAATCCGACCAGCCGAGGCTGTGGATGCAAAACCTAATCCCGTAATAAGCAGAAGAGCGGCTAAGGCGCAATTAGCTTTGGTTAGTTGGTTAAATAGTGTCATGGTTTCTCTCTTTTTTGCAACCCCCCAAACCCATCAGGCCGCTTGCGTCCCGAAATCGTTTCATCACACAGAACGACTATGATCCAGACGGTGGCTTGCTTTTGGGGCAATGATTCATCAATGACTAGGGCGAAGCTCCTTCCCCACCCGCAAGCGGGACTTTAGACCAAATTCCATTAAGATACAAATAAAATCAAGCCGCTTCGCGCATCCCGACTGCCAAGCGCTTACCCAACGCTGCGAGTGCGGCATCAATCTGTTCGATTTTGCTGGCATGGTCAAGGTTCATCAGCCTTTCCACTAGAGTAATGTCAATGTTCAAACGACGGGCCAAATTTGCCTTGCTCACATTGGCCTCTAGCATGGCCTGAAACAGTGCCAATTTTGCACAGGCTAGGGTTTCCGGGGAAACAGTTGGAAATTCGGGCAGCACAGACGGCTTGGGCAGCGAACGCCAATCGTCCAGGTAAAACATCAAGGCGGACTCCAGCGCATCCCTTGCATGTAATAGCGCATCCGCCCTGTCTTCGCCTTGAGTGATTGCTTCTGGCACATCGGGAAAAGTCACCACAAATCCGCCTTCTTCAGCGGGGGTAAGTAAAACGGGATATTCAAACATCGCCTGACCTCACTTAAGACCCAGTTGCTTTTTGATAGCCTCGATAAGCCCGGTCTTTAGTTCACCGGAATGCATCGGCAAGATTGACTGCCTACCGTTCAAAAACACTTTCAAATGACCACCCTTTGCCGGTTCGAAACGGGCGCCTTGTTGTTGCAGCCATTTCTTGAATTGCTTGCTGTTCATTCAGGGATTTTTACACATGAATAAGCATGCTTGCAAGGTGGCCTATATGAGCTTAACACGACCCGCTTGCCATCAAACCCGCCAAAGCTTCCTCGACCCTTGCCAAAGCGCCCCGTCCCGCTTCGACGAAAACCCTGCCACTCTCACCCATCCGCTGACGCTTTTGGGTGTCTTGCAGTAAATCGCCCACTCGCCGGGCCAGCGCTTCCCCATCTTCCACTCGCGCTGCCCCACCTGCTCCAATCAATAGCCTTCCAGCCTCTTCAAAATTGAACATATGCGGGCCGAACAGCACCGGCACCCCGGCCAAAGCAGGTTCCAGCACATTATGCCCGCCCACGGCAACTAGGCTGCCGCCGACGAAAGCACTGTCGGAAGCGGCATAAAACAAGCGCAATTCGCCTAGCGTATCCAGCAGAAACACATCGGCATTCTCAGTGCCTTCGCCCAGACTACGGCGACTCAGCCGGAAACCCTCGGACAGGCATAGGTTCGCCACTCTGTCAAAACGGGGCGGGTGGCGCGGAACCAGCACTAGCACCAAATCAGGATGGGCGACTCGAATCTCAGAAAATGCCCACAACACCATTGCCTCTTCGCCTTCGTGGGTGCTGGCGGCGA
The DNA here is from genome assembly GCA_903857165.1 of uncultured Methylococcaceae bacterium. GTDB lineage: Bacteria > Pseudomonadota > Gammaproteobacteria > Methylococcales > Methylococcaceae > Methylumidiphilus. The sequence continues at coordinate 5,891 of CAIODU010000368.1, forward strand.
TCCAGACAGGACGTTCACCGAACAGCGATTCACGCAAAATTGCCGCTTGCTGAAAATAATCTTCCGGCAATTCCAAATCGTACTTGATGTTACCCGTCACCGCCACGGTTTCCTGTCGCGCACCTACCGCCAAGAAACGGTCTGCATCGGCTTGGGTCTGTGCGGCTATCAGGCTGACTTGTGCCAGGGTTTTCCGGGTGAAACTGCCCAAACGCGCATAACCTTTCGCAGAACGCTCCGACAGGCGGGCATTGACTATGCTGATCGGTATGCCACGGTCGGCACACGCATGAAATAGGTTAGGCCAAATTTCAGTTTCCATGATCACCGCCAAACGGGGGCGGAAATAGCCCAGGAAGCGTGCCACGGCATCGGGAAGATCGTAGGGGAGATAGACATGCGCCACTGCGTCGCCCAACACCGCTTTGACCCGTGCCGAACCGGTGGGCGTGGTGGTGGTGACTAAGATTGGATTTTCTGGAAAGCGACGGATCATCGCACGAATCAGCGGGAACGCAGCCTCGGACTCGCCAACGGAAACGGCATGGAACCAGACCACACCCTGGCTTGGGGAGGTGGCGGGATAACAACCAAAACGTTCGCGCCAACGTTGGCGGTAAGCAGGCTCGTGCCGGCCTCGCCATGCCATGCGCCCCAAGATCAGGGGTGTCAGCACATAAAACAAACCGCTATAAATAAACCGCACGGGCTGTCACTCCTCCTGATCCAAATTTCTATTTCAGAGGTTGCATGTAGGGGCGGGTTCCAAACCCGCCCGCCCCAAACCCGCCCAATAACCTACAACGCAACAAGGACGGGATTGGAACCCGGACGGGTTTGGAACCCGCCCCGATATTTCACGATTGATCTGAAAATCGAATGGGAGCTTAACCAAAGCCGATGATTCCGTCATCGGGAACCGTGCGGTTTGGGTGGAGGGTAATTGCCCGAACTTATTCTGCGACGATTTTCACCGGCACCATGGCTTCCAAGTCAACATGGATATGCAGCTTGATTTCATAATCGCCAATATGACGGATAGGCCCCGCAGGCAGCCGCACTTCATTTTTGAGCAGTGCCACGCCAGCAGAGGTGACCGCATCGGCTATGTCCTTGGCCCCCACCGAACCATAGAGGCGCCCTTCTTCGCCTGCCTTTTGGGCAATGACCACTTTCAATTTGCCCAAAGCCTCGGCGCGAGCCTGGGCGGCGGCCAATTGTGCGGTTGCCTTTTGCACCAATTCAGATCGGCGCTGCTCAAACTCGGCCAGTTTTTCAGCAGAGGCACGGACTGCCTTGCCTTTCGGTATCAGAAAATTGCGTCCATAGCCGGGTTTGACGACGACTTTGTCGCCAAGGTTGCCAAGGTTGGCGACTTTTTCGAGAAGAATAATTTCCATTGTCTGTAATGCCTCACTATTTACTTGATTCAGAATGTTGTTTGTTACGATGCCCAGGCGCATTGACCGGGCAAAAACCTTTCAAGACCTTTTTGCGTAATTGCGCCAGTCCACCCACAGATCGCTTATGCCAAGCAAGGCGATGGGGGGAATCAACCATTTCGGGATGAACAGCAGTGCCAAATAGATAGCGAAGACCCAGAGACCTTTGCCGCCTAGAACTGCATGGATGATTGAGAAACCGCCCAAGGTGAACAAAATCAAAAACAGGCCGTTCATATTCCAAGTGAATTCGGCGATCATCCCGTCTGCCAACACCAATCCCACCAAAATACTGACCAAACCCAGATACACCACCGGCGGGTGGAATCTCAATGCCGCAAATTCACGCCCAAACCCACCTGGGTTGAACAGTATCGATTGTAGCCAGCGTGCAATCGAAAGCCCCAAAATAAGGCTTAATACCGAACCACCCACAACCGTACCGGTCATGTAATGGGAAAAAGCGTCCATCGCCTTGGCAAACGTTGCGGGATCAAAGCCCTCCGGGGCATTCTCGGACATGGCTTGCACGAACCCCTGAATCCTTTCCCGCCACCAGGCGGCTGGGTCATCGACTAGGGCATAAACACCCGCCACGACTGCCAACCCCAAGCCAAGGGATACCTCCAATGCCCATGCCAGACTGCGCGATTCCCGCAACACGACGGCCACTGGCAAAATCGGCAACCACAGCAGCAAGCCGTAACCCATTCCCTGAGCCGCATTGCCCATTAGCAGAGATCCGACCAAACCCAAGGACAACACTGCGGGCAACAACACCCACCCGCCCTCCATGCCGCCCTTGCGTAAAACCACAAGGGCAAACAAAGCTGAACTAATCAAGCTGACGGGTGGGAGGAGCTGCGAGGCAATAATGGCAAAACCGCATATCGCAATTAATGCTTGATACCGTCCCCGCAGGGCGTAATTCGCGAAAAATCGCATGTGCGCAGCCTTATTACGCAGATCGGGTGTCTGGCTTCCTGCCTCTTACTGGGGATGTGAATCGCAGAACGGCAGCAAAGCCAAAAAACGCGCACGCTTAATGGCTGTTGCAAGCTGTCTCTGGTATTTCGCCTTGGTGCCGGTGATGCGGCTAGGGACGATTTTTCCGGTTTCGGAAATGAATTCCCTTAATGTGTCCAAATCCTTGTAGTCAATTTCCTTGACCTTGTCGGCGGTGAAGCGGCAAAATTTTCTACGCTTGAATTGGCGAACCATGTTCTGACCCTCTATTGAATTGTTGGAGATTTTTCACGTCTGTATGAACACTCGGAGCGTGGACCCTGCTATGCGTCCACCAAGGCAGTATCGACGTCAACGACTAGGGCCTCTTCTTCGACCAGGATGATTTCATCCTCATTTTCGATTTCATCGTCATCGGTCTTTTCGACCTCGGATTCGCCCTGGCCCGCCCGCATGAGGGGAGAGGGTTCGGTGACGGCTTCGTCGCGCAACAGTACTAGGCTGCGCAATACAGCGTCGTTGAAGCGGAAGCTGCTGTCCAACTCGTCAAGGGTAGGTTGGTCGACCTCAATGTTCATCAGCACATAATGGGCTTTGTGAAGCTTAATGATGGGGTAGGCCAATTGACGCCGGCCCCAGTCTTCCAGGCGGTGGATCGCCCCGGAGGCCGATTCGATGATTGTGCGATAACGTTCGATCATTGCGGGAACTTGTGCGCTTTGATCGGGGTGTACTAGAAAAACGATTTCATAATGACGCATGAATGCTCCTTTCGGATTAAAAAGCCTCGTCGCTTGGATGCGATAAGGCAAGGAGTGATGGCTTGGAATAAGCCATCGCTTAACAAACGGTCGATTTTACTAGACGGAGTGCATTGAAACAAGTAAAAATCGAGTGGCAGCACCAATGAGATCTTTTGGAGGAACGAAAATCCCCGTCCGGGAGGACGAACCTGAAAGGTTCGGCTTGACTTTATCCCGCCTTGCCCTTAGAAGTTAGAAATCCAAACTTGCCATGGAGTCCAACCTCATCTTGAACGAAATTCCACTAAGCCTGCTGTTTGCTTCGCTTGCCCTGTTGCTGATCATGTCGGCGTTTTTTTCCGGGGCTGAAACCGCGTTAATGGCACTCAATCGCTACCGCCTGCTGCATTCGGTCAAAGCCGGGCATCCCGGTGCCATTAGGGCGCAAAAACTGCTCCGCCGGCCCGACCGGCTTATCGGCTTGATCCTGTTAGGCAATTGCTTCGCCAATATATTGGCATCATCCCTCACCACGGTGATTTCGCTACGATTATTTGGCGACACAGGCATTGCCCTCACCGCCGGCGTCTTGACATTGGTTGTCCTGATTTTCTCCGAAGTGGCCCCTAAGACCTTGGCCGCCATGCATCCGGAACGGCTTGCCTTTGGCGCATCGTTGATCATTGTCCCGTTGATGAAGTTGTTTTATCCGGTGGTTTGGCTGGTCAACATGGTTGCCAACCTGTTATTGCGGCTATTGGGCTTTAACCCTAAGGGCGAGACCCACAACGCCCTCAGCAAAGAAGAGCTGCGCACCGTGGTCGCCGAAGCAGGGGCCATGATTCCCGAGCGTTACCAGAATATGCTGCTTAGCGTACTCGACCTCGAGTCGGCGACGGTGGAGGACATCATGATTCCGCGCAACGAGATCGCAGCCATTGATTTGGATTTGCCATTGGAAGAAATCGTCGGACAAATCAGGGACAGCCGCCACACCCGGCTGCCGGTCTATCGCAAGAGCATCGACAAGGTCTTCGGCATGTTGCACTTGCGCAAGATTTTAATCCGCATGATCCGCAGTGACTTCGGCAAGGAAACCATCGTAAAGAGCCTGGACAAGATTTACTTTATCCCGGAGAACATGTCTTTGCACCAGTTGTTGCTGAATTTTCGCCGTGAAAGCCTGCGTTTCGGCTTGGTCATTGACGAATACGGCGACGTTTTAGGATTGGTCACGTTGGAAGATTTGCTTCAGGAAATCGTCGGGGAGTTCACCACCGATTCGTTTGACATCCAAAAACAGAAGGATGGAAGTTATTTGGTCGATGCCAGCATTACTCTGCGGGAACTCAACCGAATCACCGGTTGGGCATTGCCTACGGAGGGGCCAAAAACCCTCAACGGATTGATCATCGAATATCTCGAAACCATCCCGCGACCCGGAACCAGTCTAAAACTGGTGGATCATCAACTGGAAATCACTAAAATGGAAGGCAACCTCATTAAACAAGTCCGTTTCAACCCTCGAAAAAGCGAATGATGGGCTATAATCGCTCCTTTCCATCCTCCTTCAAGTAAGAACCGTGGACAATACCAACACCCACTCACGCGATGTTTCCACCTTCCAGTGTCTTATCCTGGCGCTACAGGAATATTGGGGTGCGCAGGGCTGCGTCATCCTGCAACCCTTGGACCTCGAAGTCGGCGCAGGCACCTTCCATCCTGCCACCTTCCTGCGCTCCATTGGCCCCGAACCTTGGAACGCGGCCTATGTGCAACCCTCGCGCCGCCCCACCGACGGGCGTTATGGCGAGAACCCCAACCGTCTCCAACACTACTACCAGTTTCAAGTCATCATGAAGCCCTCGCCGGCGGATTTCCAAGAGCTTTATCTGGGATCGCTGCGCTTCCTGGGCTTCGACCTGCTGGAACACGACATCCGCTTCGTCGAGGACAACTGGGAATCGCCTACGCTCGGTGCCTGGGGACTGGGCTGGGAAGTCTGGTTGAATGGCATGGAAGTGACCCAATTCACCTATTTCCAACAAGTGGGCGGGTTGGACTGCCGCCCGGTCAGCGGCGAAATCACTTATGGCGTGGAACGTCTTGCCATGTATCTGCAAAACAAGGAAAGCATCTTTGATTTGGTATGGGCGCGCGGGCCGCAGGGCGACGTGACCTACGGCGACGTTTTCCACCAAAACGAAGTGGAAATGTCCGCTTATAACTTTGAATACGCACCGCCTGATTTTCTTTTCGAAAGTTTTGATACCTACGAACGAGAATGCCGAGATTTGATTTTGTTCAACTTGCCATTGCCTGCCTACGAAATGGTGCTGAAAGCCTCCCATTGCTTCAACCTGCTGGATGCCCGGCGGGCGATTTCAGTGACCGAACGCCAGCGCTTTATCCTGCGGGTTCGTGACTTGGCCAAATCCGTGGCCGTTGCCTATTACGCCCGCCGTGAAAAACTGGGCTTCCCCATGCTGGCACATAAGGAGAGCAACCATGGCTGAGACACGCGACTTGTTGTTTGAATTGGGCACGGAAGAATTGCCGCCCAAATTCCTGCTCACGCTGTCACGCGCACTGCAAACCGGGGTCGAGGCCGGGTTGCAAAAGGCGGGTTTGGCGTATGGTGAGTTCATCTCCTACGCCACCCCAAGGCGCTTGGCTTTCCTAGTCAAGGATTTGAATGTAGCCCAGCCTGATCAGCTTGTGGAAAAACGCGGGCCTGCGATCAACGCGGCGTATAACGCAGACGGCTCCTTATCCAAGGCCGCCGAAGGCTTTGTACGCAGTTGCGGAACCACCGCCGACAAACTCACTTCGCTTAAAACCGACAAGGGCGAATGGTTGTGCTTCAAGCAGGAAGTCAAGGGGGCGGCGACGGCAGACCTGCTTCCAGACATCATCCGGCTAAGCCTGGCCGGCTTGCCCATTGCCAAGCGGATGCGATGGGGCGAAGGGACTGCCGAGTTCGTGCGGCCTGCCCATTGGGTATTGTTGTTGTTCGGGGACACCGTCATAGAAACCACAATCCTCGATCTGCCCACGGGTTGCAACACACGCGGTCACCGCTTCCATAGCCCGAGGACAATCACCCTTGACAGCCCGGCGGAATATGCGGAGAAGCTGCGCACCGAAGGCAAAGTGATCGCCAGCCATGCCGAACGCATGGACATTATTCGCACCCTGGCCGAGTTGACGGCAACCGAGGTCAATGGCGTCGCGCATATCGAGCCGGCCTTGCTGGAAGAAATCGCCGCGCTTGTGGAATGGCCCGTGCCGGTGTTAGGTGGTTTTGAGGCCCGATACCTTGAATTGCCTGCGGAGGTGCTGATCACCACCATGCAGGAAAACCAGAAATATTTCCCGGTGCAAAAAGCCGACGGCAGCCTGATGCCTTGGTTTATCACCTTCAGCAACATCGCCAGCCGCCGCATCGAGTCCGTGCGCGAGGGCAACGAGCGCGTCGTGCGCCCGCGCCTGTCCGATGCCGAATTCTTTTGGAACCAAGACCGCAAGAAAACCTTGGAGACCCAAGTGCCAAATCTGGCCAACATCACCTTCCAAAAGACCTTGGGTTCCCTGCTCGACAAAACCCACCGCGTCCAACGCCTAAGCGTCCAAATCGCCGATGCCTTGGCAATCGAAAGTGCCTGGGTCGAACGCGCCGCGCTGTTGGCGAAGGCTGACTTGCTCACCGAAATGGTCGGCGAATTCACCAACCTGCAAGGCACCATGGGCCGCTACTACGCCTTGGCCGAAGGCGAACCGGCAGACATCGCCGCCGCCATCGAAGAGCAATACCTGCCCAAGCAATCCGGCGGTGCCTTGCCGACAACCAAAACCGGGCAAATGCTGGCCTTGGCCGAAAAGCTCGACACCCTGACCGGCATTTTCTCCGCCGGGCTAATCCCCACCGGTGATAAAGACCCCTACGCGCTGCGCCGCGCCGCTTTGGGTGTGATTCGCATCCTGATTGAATGCGGCTTGGATTTGGATTTGCCGGGACTCTTAGGCTTCGCGCTGGAACCGTTTACGCATGAATTCGACCGCGATGCCACCTTCAAGGCCGTGCATGAATTCATCCTCGACCGACTGAAGGGCTATTGCTTGGAGCGTGGTTTCAGCTTCGACGAATTCGATGCCGTGCTGGCCGTGCAACCGCCGCGCCTGTTGGATTTCCAATCCCGTTTGCAAGCGGTCAAAGCCTTCCGCAATTTGCCAGAGGCGGAAAGCCTCGCCGCCGCCAACAAGCGCATCCGCAACATCCTGCGCAAGGCCGAGGAAACCATCGTCGCCAACGTCGATGACCATAATTTGGTCGAGCCGATAGAGAAAGCCCTGCTGCAAGCCGCCCGCGACGCCAGGGAAGACGTGCTGCCGTTATTGCAGGAACGCGACTACACCGCCGCCCTATGCCGCCTGGCCGCATTGCGCGACACGGTGGATGCCTTCTTCGATGGCGTGATGGTGATGAGCGAAGACGAGGAGTTGCGGCGCAACCGACTGGGTTTGCTGGCGATTGTGGAGGGTTTGTTTTTGGATATTGCGGATATATCCAAGTTGCAATAGATTTTCGGGCAAACGATGGAGCTGTTTGCCCGAAAATCTATAATGGTGACTTGCCGACTGCACAAGGAAACTTAACAGTCCTTCCATTTAATTAAAAGGATGAAACTATGAAAGTTGTCACTTATTCCCATGCGAGACACGCGCTTAAGTCGATTTTAGATGACGTACAGCAAGATGCCGATGTCACGATTATCAGCCGTCAAGATACCGAAGGCGATGCCGTGGTCATGTCGCTTGATTATTACAACAGCGTGATGGAAACCTTGCATTTGCTTTCCACACCAGCTAATGCCGAAGCATTGGCACGGGCAATCCGCCAAGATAAGGCGGGGTTAGCCCAAGCGCATGAGTTGCTAGTCGATAAAAGTTAATCATGCGTTCAATTCGCTTTGTGCCTGACGCATGGGAAGCGTATTTATACTGGCATGAGCAAGATAGAAAAACCCTGAAGCGCATAAATACCTTGATTACCGCTGCGGCTCGCGAGCCATTTGAAGGCATAGGAAAACCCGAACCTTTGCGCGGCAATCTGTCTGGTTATTGGTCTAGGCGCATTGACGACACCAACCGCCTTGTGTATCGAGCCACTGATGATGAGTTGGTGATAATTGCCTGTCGGTTTCATTATGATGGGTAACGGTATTCACATTTTCGGTACAAAAATGCCTATAAGCTTGAGTACAGGATAATCGAAATGCTAAAAAAATTGACATTACAAAATTTCACAACGTTTCAAAACGCTGAATTCGTTTTTTCAAAAGGTATAAACATAATTATCGGTGAGAACTCAAGTGGCAAAAGCCACGTTTTAAAACTGGCATATAGCGTTGCTTCTGTATGGGATAAATGCGGCAAGGAAGGTTGGAGAGAAAGCCTTATTGAAAAACTTCATCGTGTATTTAGAGTAGAAGACCTCATTGAATTAAAAAAATTCGACACTCTGTTGAGTGAGGCTAGGCACTATGTTAATTTGGAGTTTTTTGTCGATCATAAAACTCAAGAATCGCAAACCATTGAGTTTGATTTGTCTATGCGCGATAAGATTACCTTAAATGGCGTGATCCCAACCGCACCTATCCTGAATAAGCCTCTGTTTTTTCCCGCTAAAGAGGTACTTTCACTTTTCCCTAAATTCATATCTCTCTACGAGAAATATGAACTTTCATTTGATGAGACATATTATGATCTCTGTAAGGCAATAGATAATCCTTTATTGAAAGAACCCGACAAGTCTTTAATTCAGAGAATTGAAAATATTATTGGTGGGAAGATCATTCTTAAAGGGGATCATTTTTATTTGAGATCAGATAAATCCGAATACAATATATTTATGGTGGCTGAAGGGTGGCGTAAATTAGGGACATTGTCATATTTAATTGCAAATGATTCCCTTAGGGAAAACAGCATTTTATTTTGGGATGAACCCGAAGCAAACCTAAACCCAAGACTAATCAAGCGGCTTGCAGAAATTTTGGTTGAACTCAGTCAACACAACATACAAATAATCATTGCGACACATAGTCTTTTTTTAATGAAATATTTTGACTATTTGATAGCGAATTCCAAGCAAAAATCCGCTGCTGCATTTTTTAGTTTGGTCAGAGATGATATGAGTGTATTAAATATCGAGAGAGGTGATCGTCTTAATGAATTGACTACTATTGTCTCTTTGGATGAAGAAATGGAGCTTTACGACAAGGAACAAGAAGCTGTTTTTAATAATTTGTAGGAATTTTGACTATGGCGTTAATTATAACCGAAGGAAAAGACAAACTTAGGCTAGATTTTGAGTTTTCTGAGGATTGGATCGCTTATAAATATGACGAACCCAGCAAAGAAAACTTTTACTTTAGCATTAGTCATTTAGGGTTGAAAGCGGTAGACGTTATTGCCAAATCAAACCAATGGCATCAGACCTAAAAATATATATAGAAAAAAAGATTGGATTTTTTTGGAATATTCAAGTGCTTGTTGTGAATTCGTTGACTATATCACCAGAACTAGGAATTAAAGTGACAAAGTATTCCTAATTTTATTCGGTTTGCCGTCCGGGGGTGTCGCTTCAATCAACCCTTAGTCTAATGACTTGAACATACAATTTGCGTAGGAAGTATTCCCAATGCGCCTGAAGAAAATCACACTTGCATCGTTCCCACGCTCCGCGTGGGAATGCCTCCTCAGACGCTCTGCGTCTGGAACGATAATTTTCCGCATGGAAGATACTGAAACATTAATTCAAGATAACCGCCATGGGTCGTAGCCGTTATGTCATCACCGAACCGAGCAAACCCCACTTTCTTACCTGCACGGTAATGGAATGGTTGCCGGTGTTTACCCGTCCAGAAACTGTGCAAGTCTTGCTCGACAGTTGGTTGTATCTACGCGAACATGATGACTTTCGACTCTATGGCTATGTGATACTTGAAAATCACCTACATTTTATTGCTCAAGCGGAACGGTTGGATTTATGTGTCAGCCGCTTCAAATCCTTCACTGCCCGTAAACAATCACCCCCCTATCGCAAATTTCGATTAATTGGTTCACAATGATCCCAACATTCTGAACATTTTCGCCCCCATGCAACTGAGCGACCACAGCCTGCGACAGATCGACGAAGCCTACCTGAAACGGTTGGGAG